>NZWD01000031.1 GCA_002698225.1 Methanobacteriota archaeon
AGGGCCCGTGGTCTAGGGGTTATGACGTCGCTCTTACAAAGCGAAGATCACCGGTTCAATTCCGGTCGGGCCCACCAAATATGCCATCAAATCCAAGTGAAACTCTCAAGAGTGTCGGCCATGGCCGGTGAATGTGGTTGAAGAGACTGCTGGACTCGCATCACGATTCGCCCGTCGATTGCGAAAGAGGGGTTTGACTGTCTCCACGGCCGAGTCATGCACTGGCGGCTTGCTTGCATCCCTGATTACCGATATTTCAGGAGCAAGTGAATGGTTCAAGCAGGGTTGGGTAGTTTATTCTAATGAATCCAAGATGAGAGAACTTGGTGTAGAGAAGTCAGCTTTTGAGGACGGTTCGGCCGGAGCAGTTTCGCACGAGGTCGCAGTACAGATGGCCCGAGGCGCGAGATACCAGTCAGATTCAGATGTAGCTATCTCAATCACAGGAATAGCAGGGCCCGGAGGAGGCACAGATGACAAGGAGGTCGGAAGAGTCCATGTCGCCGTAGTCACTGCTGAGGACTATTTCTTAGTCAGGCGAATGGACTTCGGAGAGAACGATCGTTTGGACAACAAACGCTCCTTTGCTGCCTTCGCACTGCGATTGGGATTGGAAGCCATGGACAGAGTATCCAGCCCAGGCGAGTCAGAAGAAGGCACCCATAGTCTTGCTACGGCCACCGACACCTCAGAACTGGATCCCTCGGAAGAGGAATGGGAGGGCAGCCTGTCTTGGAAGGAGGACAAGAAGACAGTAGCCGAGGAGATATCTTCCGTAGACCTAGCTTCTCTGACCGAATGGGAAGACTGACCTGTCCATCAAATTCCCTTTCAGCGATATCATCATGAGCGTCCCAAGCACTTCGGTTGGACATGGTCGGCGAGGACTGGGCAGAGCGACAGCGCAAGTTGGCTGCCGCAGGCTTGCTTGTGCTCGGAAAGGAGGCTCAGGCGAAGATTGAGAGCCTTAGCGAAGTATCTCCTCTGATTGAGGCTGCACAACGCTCCAAAGTAGTCCTGCTTAACGAGCAGACTGTGGATGAGATGCTTTCTCTCGTACCCAAGCAGCCACAATCTTCTGAAACTCCTGCATCAGCACCTCAACAAGCTACGCTAGCTGATCCCGAGAGTGGTTCCGCAATTGGTCGCATCATCGCACCTGCTTCGAGTCCTGCCATGAGTCCACCAACGCGAAGGCACGGCTTGGAACATTTCAGCTTGGATGACTTTCCCCTGCTGGCCAAGGATGTCGACGCTGAGATTGAAATTCACTTCGATATCACCGGAAATTCCACTACAGAGGGTAAGATGGGAGATATGCAGTCATGCTTTTCAGATCGTCTGAGACAGCTTCGTCAGATGATGTTGACTTCACATTGTCTACCGCGTAGACCTCTCAGCAATGCCGAGGCTTGGAGGAATAGGCAGAGGCATTCCAGTAGGGAATATGAGATTACTCTAGTTGGACTGGTAGGTGAATCTAGATGGTCGAAGATGGGCAATCTCAACTTTGTAATTGAGGATGAAACCATGCAGATTAGATGTTCTCTAAAACCTCCTTCAGGAGCCTCCAATCTTCACCCGGCCCTAGATGGCCTGATGGATGATGATGTTGTCGGAGTGAGTGGTCACTTCATCATCGGCGAGGGAAACCCCCTGTTCACTGCAAGCGACATACATCTGCCTCCAATGGGAAAACATTCCAAGTCCGCAGCAAGTGCCGATGAAGCAGTCTCAGCAGCATTTCTCTCAGATGTTCATGTCGGCAGTAAGACCTTCCTGGCCCCTCAGTGGGAGAAGATGGTCGAGTGGTTCAAGACTGACCCTCTTGCTAGGACTGTGAAGTACTTCGTAATCAACGGTGACGGAGTTGATGGGGTCGGGATTTATCCCGGACAGGAGCGCCACTTGGCGATAACTGACCTGTTTGATCAGTACGGCGAACTGGCACGTCTGCTTGAGGAACTCCCAGATTGGGTTGATTTGATTATCCTGCCAGGAAACCACGACGCGGTCCGGCCAGCCGAGCCACAGCCGGCCTTGGATCCAGAGGTGCAGCAGGACTACTCCGATGCTGTGTTCGTTGGAAATCCATGCGACTTCAGCCTACATGGGGTCAGAATCTTGTCATATCACGGCAAGAGCATTGACGACTTTGTCGCCCGCCTTCGTTCTGTCACCTACTCAACTCCTGAGTTGGCCATGAGGGCGATGTTGGAGCGCAGGCACCTTGCACCATCCTGGGGGGGAAAGACGCCTCTATCTCCTGAACCAGAGGACCGATTGGTAATTTCAACAGTGCCCGACATCTTCGTCACCGGGCATGTCCACGGTCACTATGTCGGCAATCACAAGGGCGTTACGATGGTTCACAGCTCAACCTGGCAGGATCAGACTGACTATCAGCGAATGCTGGGATTCCAACCCAAGCCCTGTATTCTGACCGTGGTCAATCTGCACACTCACGCTACAGCATCAATTCCCTTCGCTTGAATGCGGAAAGGACTCGCCCTCGAAGATATGCTCCCAGATATCCCTCAGGTCCTTGCTGTCAACCAGAGGAGTATCTGCCTGCTCAAATGCGTCTCTGGCCCTCTGTCGAGCGGGATTGAAGCCGATGAAATGAGATCCAGGAATCATCATTGACAAATCGGTACTTGAATCACCAACAGAGACAATCCCAGAGGGATCAATTCCCTTGATTCTGGATAGTTTCTCTACCATCACGCCCTTGTCATGCGAGTTTACTCTAGTTGGAGCAGGCCCCCTGAGCCAACCATCATCATCCCAATCAAAGCCATTGGCCGCCCAGTCATCCACACTCAGCATATTCGCTATGGCGCCTACGAATACATCCACACCAGCAGAGACAATAGCCACAAAGATGCCCCGACTACTCAACTCTTCCACAACATCTCGGGCACCCTCCATCAGGCTGATGCCCGAGTAGCAGCGCATGATATCGTCTCGGTGAATGCGTGGCTGTACGGCAGTCCATAGCCTGATGTCATCAGCCATGAACTCATCATCCGTAATCTCGCCATTGAGGAACCTCTCTAGTGTTTCCAAGTTCTCGGTGCCAAAGTAGTCGTGTATGTTCTGCCACGAAGAGCCGTTGTCAGTAAGTACACCATCACAGTCGAACACCACCGCTCTCACCTCGGCCATGCACCGGCCCGTGGCATTAGAGGTATAGTCCCTACGAGTCAGAGGTTTATGGCCCTGAGATGACTGCGACAGCCATGGGAGGCTCGGGCAAGGCAGTGAAGGTTAGGATGCTGTTCTTTGGACCTCTAGCTGAGAGCATGGGTCAAAGAGAGGTTGAAGTGGCTTTGGAGTTGGGAACGACTGCCGAGCAACTGATTGAGAGATTCGATCTAGCGGAATATCTGGAATCAGGATTGAGGGTGGCCATAGATGGTCAAATCGGGGCTTCTTTGGACACTCCTCTGGCAGATTCCTCGGAAGTAGCCCTACTCCCTCCCGTATCAGGAGGATAAGACATCCATCAGCCGAAGCATTTGAACGAGGGAACCCTCGCCTAGATTCAATGATAGGTGGATTAGGTGCCGGAGAAACTGTCATACTGATAGGGGCATTCGCACTTTTATTCGGAGCTAAGCGGATTCCCGAATTGGCTAGAAGCCTAGGGTTGGCAAAGGGCGAGTACCAAAAGGCAGTGAGTGAGGTTGCGAACCCATCTACAGCAGAGCAGGACATGGACAGAGGCGGGATGACAAAAGAAGCCGCTGAAGAGCAGTAATCATCTCCGACGCCTTAGCACTAGTTCTGAGCCACATTCTCGACAATTCCCGAGTTTTCTGTCTGGCGAGGGGGAATCGGGCACGGGAAAAACAGAGGCGCAGCCGGTGCATCGCAGATCCCAAGACCACATCGAGCGAATTCCCTCGGTCATCACTGAGGACCATGCTATTTCTGCTAATTCACACAGGTTCTGGAGCCTGTAGTCGTCCGTGAACAGAGTAGCACCCCTTTCGACTGCCAGTGCTAGGATTTCGAAATCCACGGATGATAGACCAGCCATGTCGCCAGTAGTAGTGGCTAATTCTCTGGCTTTGGCAAGAGCCTCCTCGCTAGGAGCCTCCCAAATCAGTTCAGCCGCCTCCAGGACAAGTTCTCGGTCGGGAGAGATGTGTAACAACTCTGATCTCTGACCGGGAACCACAAGACCTCCCCTCATCCGCTCCACTGGCCATGCCAGCAGGGCAGCGGTGTCTAGAACTTCGACAGAGTCCATGACCTCGCGCCCGCTACCAGCGATATAGGCTCGTCTACGAGTGCGGCGGTTGCCGCGGGAAAGTAATGTATATCCCGAACATAGGGGAGCCCGAGGCGTGCTGGGAGACCTGACAGATTCGATTATTGACTGGGCTGAGGGGTTCGGTCTACTAGGCCTCGCCATCGTCTCGGCCACCGAAGCGGCGTTTCAACCAGCCCCTCCTGACCTGCTGGTGCTACCCATGGTACTGGGTGCTGACAGCTCACTAGAGGTCCTAGCAATCGTGTTAGTAGCAACCCTGTCTAGTGTATTGGGCGCTGTAGGAGGATACGGTATCGGAGTCTATGCAGGTAGGCCGCTATTGGAGAGATTTGCAAGCAGGCAGACTGTTGGCAGACTTGAGAATCTGACTGTAAGATATGGCTCAGTGGGTATCTTTCTCGCCGCAGTATCTCCAATCCCTTACAAGGCCTTAGCGTGGGCGGCAGGAGCCGGCAGGATGGACCTACGCCTGTTTATCGTAGCCGGTTTGTTTGGGAGAGGTATCAGATTCGGCCTCGAAGGACTCGTTCTGGGTTTGTGGGGTGATGAGTTCCTCAGCATGATTGAGAATCCAATGGCTTGGCTAGTAGGCGGGCTGGCTGGGCTGGCACTGTTCATACCGTTTGCGAAGTGGTGGGCGAATCTCGCGGATTTAGAATCCGCAGACAACTGATTCCGACAAACACTACGGCCCAAGCCCTTAGCCAGTACAAGAATCTTCGAATCATCATGGTCCTCCGTGACGAATCGTTATGGGGGGGATGTCTGTCGTCACCTCGTCGCTCCTGTGGTGTAGTTCGGTCCATCATTCCGGGTTTTCATCCCGGCGACTCGGGTTCGAATCCCGACAGGAGCACCATTAGTCGACTTCTAGGACGACAGTAGGGATCCCCTTTGAGGAAGCCCTATCGATAACTATCCTCGTCCACTTGCTGGTCGGTGAAGGCATAGCAAGTATGTGTGAAGCACCGTCCAGAATCTTCTCAGTCAGAGTGTTGGGGGCCTCAGTCCTGCCTCTATCGACTAAACTGCGTGCAGAATCACCCCATTCTTCGGCGAATACAGCAATCGGGACAGAGTTGTTGTCAGCCCAACGCTCAGCCATATAGTCAACACCACTAGCACCTCCTACGATAATCATGTCAGGATATCCATTCTCATCAATCCAAGACTCCACTGCGCCCTCGAATACTCTGAAGTCGTAGAACCGACTTGAGCCAACAATTGCGAGGTTGATAATTTCCCCATCGAGGTTCAGATCCTGACTACCCAGCCGCTCGACCGTGTCCTGTCCCGAGGTTCCTGCCATAGCGGCCGGATAGGGGTACTAGACAATAAACATCCGCCGGCGAATAGCGATTCCTTAATTTCCTATCCTGTTTCGTATATTTTGTTCGGGCGCTACTTGATATCGGACCGTCTGTTCGAAATCACCGAGGAGAGGCCATGGCTTTGGACATCGAGGCGATTCGGGCAGACTTCCCTATTCTTGAGCGAAGACTCCCAAATGGCAAGAGACTAGTCTACTTCGACAACGCGGCGACTTCACAGAAGCCTCAGTGCGTGATTGACGCCATGAGCAAGTATTACGAGCATTACAACTCAAATGCTCACAGGTCTAACCACACTCTGGCAGACGAGGCCACTACTGCTTTGGAGGGTGCCCGAGATAGGATCGCATCCTACTTCGGAACATCTCCCGGCCAGATGATCTACACCAGCGGAGCTACTGAGGCCATCAATCTGGTAGCTTATGGATGGGCGAGAGAGAATCTGAGTGAGGGCGATGTGGTCGTCCTGACTGAGATGGAACATCACGCCGATATCGTGCCTTGGCAGCAGATGTCTGTTGACATCGGAATCGAGGTCAGGTATGTCCCTATAGACATCGAATCTTACACTCTTGATATGGATGCCTTTGAAGTGGCTCTAGATGGGGCCTCACTAGTCTGCGTTGTCCATACAAGTAATGTCCTAGGAATACGCAATCCAGTCGAAGACATCATCGAGAAATCTCATGCTGTGGGTGCTAAGGTACTGATTGACTGCGCGCAGGGGGCCCCGCATGAAAGAATAAAATTCGACTCACTGGGGGCTGATTTCGTAGCCATCTCGGCGCACAAGATGGCCGGACCCACAGGCATCGGATGCATCCTAGTCAGACATGATGCGATGGCCGAGATGGTGCCATTCATGACTGGAGGTTCGATGATTAAACGAGTGACGACGGAAGGTTCGACTTTCCAAGACGGCCACGCGATGTTTGAGACCGGGACTCCCCGTATCGCAGAGGCGATAGGATGGGGGGCAGCCGTGGAATGGTTGGAGCAGTTTGACATGAGAGAGGTCCACGACCACATCAACGACATAGCCGCGTGGACCGCATCCAGAATGCGCGACATCTCTGGAATTCGAATCTATGGAGATCCGGAGAGCGAGGACAGTAGCGGAGCCGTCTCATTCTTACACGAGACAATACAGTCTCAAGATCTAGCCCTACTCCTTGACGAGGGTGGTTTTGCCGTTAGGACCGGACATCACTGTGCACAGCCTTTGATGGACGCCTTGGGTGTTCCTTCTACTAACAGAGCCTCGTTCTGGATATACAACACGATGGGTGAAGCCGAGTCATTCGTGCAGTACCTCGAAGAGGTCATTGACCGCTTCGCATGACTCCTAGTCATATTCAAGGCGGACAACTGTGACGAGATAGCATGGGAGAGGATAGGATGTGGCCAGAGTCTCTTGATGAGGTGGTCGATGAGTTCCGAGCCTGCTTTGATTCTATGGAGCGCTATGAGCTACTGTTCGAATACGCAAAGCGCAATCCGAGCCCACTTCCGCCCGAAGAGTGGGATGACGATAATCAAGTCCACGGATGCCAGTCCAGAGCTCATGTGGCCTGCTTCTTAGATGAGCAGGGGCGCTTCCAGATGCGAGGAGGGGCGGATGCACAGATTGTCCAAGGACTGATGTCTGTGACCGCTATGGCAGTAAATGGCATGAGTCCCAATAAAGTGGCTAGCATGGAACCTGCGTATGCGGAAGCAATGGGAATCCAGTCCTCTCTCACTCCGAGCAGAGCCAATGGATTCCTGAATATGTTCAAGAGGGTGAGAGAGGACGCCTCGAAGTTGTGTGATTAGAATGGTCAGCGAATCGGATGTAATGCAATCATTGGGTGAGGTCGAGGACCCTGAGATGAAGATATCAGTCACTGAGTTGGGGCTGATTTATGCAATCAGACTTGAGCAGGGAGATGAAGGCATGCATGCCGAGATTGACATGACTCTAACCAGTCCGGGTTGCCCCGTTGCTCCTGAGATAATGTCCGCAGTACATCGTTCAGCCCTATCGACAGAAGGTGTTGACAGCGTCCATGTGAACCTCACCTTCGCTCCACCATGGGATCCAAGGGTGCATGCTAGTGAGGACGCTAAGTTCGATTTAGGAGTATTCTAGGACTGGCGGGCTGCAGTGAGCGTATTCTCCATTAGCATCGCGATAGTCATTGGCCCCACGCCTCCGGGAACAGGAGTCATCCATCCTGCTACCTTGGCGACTTGAGGATCGACATCACCAGCCAACTCACCACCATCAGTTCTGGATATCCCTACATCGACCACATATGCTCCAGGTTTCACCCAATCCGACTTCACCAAATGAGGCCTCCCCATTGCAGCAATAACGATATCAGATTCTCTGCAAATCAATTCGACATCATGAGTTCGTGAATGTACGATAGTAACTGTCGCATCAACCCCCTTGCTCGCTAGCATCAGGCTCATCGGCATACCGACTATCCTTGATCTACCCAATACGGCCGCCTTCGCGCCGACCAACTCCATTCCACTGTGTTCCAGCATCCTAATCACTCCTGCAGGTGTGCAGGGCATGAGGCCACTCGAATCTCCTTGTACAAGCCGTCCAAGATTCGCTGGATGGAATCCATCGACATCTTTGCGTGGAGATATTGCAGAAGCAACCGCTAGCTCATCGACATCTCCAGGTATTGGACTCTGAACTAGAATCCCATGTACTGAGTCGTCTGAGTTCAGACTCTCCACCATATCGAGGACTTCCTCCTGTGTCGAGTCTTCAGACATCTCAATGAGGGTACTCTCGATACCGCATCTCTCGCAGGCTCGCTGTTTGTTTCTAACATACACACGACTGGCTGGGTCTTCACCCACGATTATGACGACTAGGTGAGGAGACACGCCTTCTGAAGCAAGCTGTGTAACGCCTTGTGAAATCGTCTTCTCGATACTCAGGGCGATAGCCTTACCGTCGACAATCACGGCTCCCATGGCTGCCCGCGTGCAGCATCGGCCTTTGACCTTTCACAGTGGCAATTTGGAGCCCCAGGAGGGAGTCGAACCCCCGACCGTCTGATTACAAATCAGATGCTCTACCAGGCTGAGCTACTGAGGCGTAACCTGAGACGACAGACCCAGACTCTTGAACCCTACATTCGCACACACCTTCAGTTGGGCCATATTGATGCGCAATAACCGCCTCGCATCATCATGGCGATGCGGTCCGGTAGCCGAAAGGTCAACACAGTCCTAACTGCTTGGATATGTCTGATTCTGGGAGCTGGAATAGCACTAACATCGAGTGCTTCTGATTTCACCCTAGCCACGGCAGCCCCATTGGCCCTAGCTGGAGCTGTTTTGCTTATGTTCGGACTCAGTATGGACGAGGATGATGATGCGGACCCCGACTCGGTCGCAGATTGGGAACCTGACTCCTCGAAGATGCCCGATGCTGGTAGGGTGATGTTCAGAGTCGATACTACTCTTGACCCGCCCATCCGCACATCGATTCTGTGCGGCAGATGCGGAAAGGTGGATTGGGTCAAAGGACGGAAGCCCAAGAGTCACACCTGTAGCGAGTGCTACACGCTGCTATGGGAATCAGAGGAGGAGTAACCCACTTTCTCCCAGTGTACAATCGGCAAGCATCAAGTGGATTGCCTGATTCCGAGGAATACGAGTGGTTCTATGGATATCGGAAACAATGAGCGTAGGATGTTGCGTGCGATGCTCTCAGATCCATCTAAGGAATGGGCACTCGAAGAATTGCTATCTGAGACCGGATGGGACGACCAAGTCCATGTCGCTGGCTCCGGAGCAGCCTTGGAAAAGGTCGGACTGGTTTCGGTCACTGAACACAGAGGGGCAGTAGTGAGTTTGGGCGAGGAGGGTGAGAGAGCATCGAAGGATGGCCTTCTGGAGGCCAGAATCTGGGACTGGTTGGTATCTCAAAAGCCAGAAGACAGGACAATGTCTGCCTTATCCTCGGCCCTAGAGCGTCACGAGGCAGGTCCGGGAGTGGGCTTACTGAAAGCATTGGGAGTCACACTAGAGGCAGGTACTCTAGTTACCGATGATGAGTCGCACATCTCATCCACCATTGAGAACAGGTCGGCATTCATCAATTATCTATCTAAGAGTCCCAAGGAGCAATCCGAGCTCGATGAGGAAATGGTCTCCCACTTCTCGAGTAGAAAGGGACTGATCGTATTGGAAGAGAGGGTATCTAGGAATTGGGTCCTGACCAAGAAAGGCAAGAGCACCAATGTCTCAAAACTTGAGGATGTAGAGATGATTGGTGAACTAACTCCCGAGCTTCTGCAGAGCGAGGCTTGGCGAGATGCCGAGTTCAAGCCATTCGATGTGAATGCACCCACTCCCACTCCTTCAGGAGGTAGGCCGCATCCGATGATCGCCCTGATTGAGATGATTAGGTCCATCTTCCTAGAGATGGGTTTCTCCGAAATCGAAGGTGATTTCATACAATCGGCCGGCTGGAACATGGATGCGCTGTTCATTCCACAATCTCATCCTGCTAGGACGATGCAGGACACTTTCTATCTGTCAGAGCCAGCCCAAGTCGATGTCGATGATAAGTATCTGAATCTCTGGAGTAAGGTGCACGAACATGGCCATGACACCGGAAGCAAGGGATGGGGTCTAGATTTCGATAAGGAGGAATCTAAGAAATCTCTACTAAGGACGCATACTACAGTGAACACCGTCCGGCACATCGCTGAGAACCCCGACGAGCCGTGCAGGGTCTTCGGCATTGGAAGGGTCTTCCGACAGGAGTCGATAGACCGAACTCATCTCCCCGAGTTCTACCAGATTGAGGGTATCATCCACGAGCCCGAGGCCAATCTCCCAATGCTCATTTCTACCTTGAGGACCTTCTACTCCAAGATGGGCTTCCCTGATGTCAGAGTCAGGCCAGCCTACTTCCCATACACCGAGCCAAGCGTGGAGGTCGATGTCCTATGGAAGGGAGAATGGCTGGAACTCGGCGGTTCGGGAATCTTCAGGCCCGAGGTGACCGAGCCACTAGGAACAGAGTGGCCAGTATGTGCATGGGGTTTGGGTCTCGAGAGACTGGCGATGCTCATCTTGGAGTTGGACGATATCAGGGAGCTCTACCAGCCAGACTTGGAGAGGCTCGGCCGGATGCCTATCCTCTGAAGGTTCCTTCCGAGCTACTAATCACTCTGGCTCAATCACAGTAATCGTCAGAATCTCAGTCTCTATGCTATCGACCCATGTCCCACAGATTCCGCGTAGGGAGATAGTCATGTTCTCCTGGATGTCCGAGAAGCTGAGCTCAAACCTCCCCTCCTCGTCGAACGGAAGACTCAGGCTGAATTCTTCGATATTACCATCAGACCAATCCAACTCGCAGGTGCCCATGCTCTGGTGAACCAGTACGCCTGGGAGCGTGGTACCATTCCCTCGTTCTACTGTGACATTGTTCGTACTCACCACGATTACCGTATATCCCTCATCAGGGTATTCTAATACGAAACCAGCTGTCCACCGTGACTCCTGTCCGAGACTATCTATCGCGACTACCTTGAGAGTATGACTGCCAACCTCAAGTCCAGAGATATCGATGACTAGATTGCCCGCAGCATCCATCAGATCCTGAATCTCTCCCCCATCCAGAGTCACTGTTAAAGTCAGTCCAGCCATCTCTTCGTCAGTGATTGATAGATGTAAAGAGTCTAGACTGCCGTAAGTTATTGTGGAGGGGATGTCTCCCTCAATCTCGGGCGCTAGATTCACCCCCTCCTGTTCGATATCAAAGTACAACACCCCGACCATCACGCTGACTATCATCAGGCTAGCTAGGAATAGAGAGCGCCCGACACCATCGTCATCGCTCATGTCTCAGCCCCGACTCTCTAGTTGATTAGTGACTCGGAAGAAAAGCACTCAAGATAACTGATGTGGTCATTCATCGCTGAGGGCCATAACATCGTGTAGGAAGTCATCGGCATCCCAGTAGATTCCAGAGTATGCGACCCTCTTCCTCATCTGCTTGTCGATGATATAGGTCACAGTGGAATGTCCGACTTCGTACTCCCCCAAGGCCTCCTCGTGAGGGTCGACTTCTCCGGGGCCATCAGAAGTATCTCCTTCTGAAACACAGGAGAGCCAGTCATCAGATGGCCTATTGTAACCCTCGTCGCACATGCAGTGAGCACCTCCGTCAGAACCCATAATCCAGCCATGGCCGTTGCAATCCTCACCAGGAGGTGCCATACTCAGATTGGCACCGCTGGCTATCCAAGCCAGATGGGTATCCGAATCAACATCTACGGTACTGGGATCGTCNNNNCCTACCTCTATCCAACTCTCATTAGACGAGTCCCAGAGGTGCAGAACCCATGTCCATTCTCCGTCCTCTTGCCATTCTCCGATTAGGCCCTGTGATTGGTCGTAACCGATGTTGGCACTACTCATGGTGTAATCCATCAATTCCGAACCATTCTCAAAACACTCTACTAATGTAGGCCCCTGACAGGGACTTTCTATGGACATCGAACTGTTGTCAGGATTGAGGACAGCCACCCTAACCAGACTCTCTGAAGGTGGCTCGCTAGCAGCAATATGCGCGTTGTCAACTACCACATTCCAGTTTCTGTACACATCCTGCAGGATGTCAGCAGAACCAGTCAGATGATACCAATCGTACCCCATCTGTTCAGTCCATTCTGACAGATGAGAGATGGTGTCTCTGGCAGGATCAATCGTTACTGATACGAAAACCACATCTTCTGAATTAGACCCTAGGTTCTCCTTAACATAGTGCAAGTTTGCCGAGATAATTAGACAAATATCGGGACAAGATGTGTAAACAAATGCTACCACTATCACCTTGTCTTCATGATCCGAGAACCTGAACACATCCCCATTCTGATCGAACAGACTGAAGTCAGGTGCTTCTGGAGGGTCGAGATATTCCGTTCCGATTAGCTCGATGTCATCACTCATGCAACCCGGTAGAAGAAGAATCAGAGAGAGCAAGATTGCTACACTCGGTTTGTTCATTTCATTCCTCCAATAGTGAGTAAATATCCTCTAGGACAAGTTCTGGAATCCAATCCGCATCACCCCACCAGACTCTCTGACGCATTTGCTTGTCGACAATAATAGTTCCAGTTGTGTGATCCACCCAGTAAGTTAGGGGGTGGTGCTTGACCGAGACATCGCCCTCGGTCTGCTGCGTCTCCAGCCCACAGCCCTGATCGTCGACAGCCTCTCCCTCTGGAGTATCCGGACAGGAGTCGAAGAGGTCAGCGACGCTATCTGAATCGAGGTCGGATGCATTGGTCTCCAGCCCGACATCGAAGTTGGACCATACATCGGTTAAATCGGAGAAGTCGCTGAGATCTTCAGATGAAGTGGTCAGATGAGGCCAGTCTAGGCCGCGCTGTTCGGCGTAGGAGTGCATAATCGTGAAATTGTCTCTCCAAGGGTCGACAGTAATCGACAGCATTGCCACCTCGGTACCGTAAAGTTCACCCAACTCCTGGGAGACATAGTTCATGTTGGCACTGACTACCGGGCAAATATCCGGACATCTGGTGAATAGGAAGGCTACTACAACCACCTTACCCTCCAATTCAGAGAACGAGAAGAACTCTCCATTCTGATCTACTAGGATGAAGTCCTCGACTGGGACCGACGGGTTGATGTCTTCACCATAGAAGAAATCCTCATCTCCACCAAGACATCCTGCCATTAGCAGGCAGCTTACGACTAGCAGAGTGAGTACTTGCCTCATTCCTCCTCATCCCCCTTCTTGTCTCTGGAGATACGCATTAATGCAGCAGCTCCGGCAAGCAGGACGGCCGCACTCAAGAAAAATCTTCCCAAATCTTCGGATTCATTTGGTTCAGGTTCGAATACGAATCCATCCGGAGGTAGGACTTCTGTGTGGTTGTCCAGTACTACGGTTACAACGACTTCTTTCCACCAGCTGCCATTGGAGAAAATTTGAATCCCATAGGTTTCGGGGCCATATTTTTCTGGATCCAGCCAGAACCTGCATTCGTCTTCTATACCAGGTGAAGATGGACCTGCTGTACACACTTCTTCTCCATAGGGGCCCTCCAAGGAAATGTTCCTCTCATAATCTACAACATTGTAGAAGATCAGCGTATCATTCTGGAGAACCTGTGCTGATTCCGGATTCACACTCTCGCTCCTCAGGATGAATGAGAATGTGTTCGCACCATGAGCTGCCGCAGAAGGCGACACAAGTACAACCACAATGCAAAGAACCAGCACTCTGCTGATGAACCTAGGATCAGTCATCGCTAGCCTCAGCCTGCCATAGTGCCGGGTAGTGGTATCTGGGATCGTAATCCTCGTCAAACTGGACAGCATACACTCCACTGACCATCTCTGAGATCCACACGAACCCTCGCGGGTCGTACTGAAGTCCCCAGTCGAATGGAATCATGCACGATGCCCAGCAGTCGGCCATGTCGTAACCCATCTCCTCGGCCGGGTCATCCAGCCAAGGCGGCCCAGCAGGGAGGTAGTATCCAATGGTATGAGTTGGCGCTAATTCACTAATTGCCTGAAATCCTCTGTCAGGTTCAGGATAGCCATTTTCCCAAACTAATTCATCCCAGATATGCCCGTGATCAGTAGCCCAAGCACCAGCGTGATAGTGAGTCCAGTAAACATGTCCGTCGTGTCCGGTGTCACCATTGTGAGGGCTGAAGATATAGCCACCAGGGATGTAGTGCTGTGGGTGGCTACTACCATTCGCCAGAATGCCCTCGCCAGGAAGCCTCCACTTGGAGACGAGGAAAGGCTTGGTCGGATCTGTAGTATCTATCGTCCAGATGTATCCTGTGTGATTGGCGTTGGAACCATACTCTGGGGCGATGTAGGTGTAGTGCCTCCAGTTGACGCCGTGCTCAGGGTCATCAGGGCCAGTACCGCAATTGGAAGGCCATTCTGAGACAGGATCCATCTCACTAATTCCTGAACAAATCAGGTAATCCTGAGGGACTGCATAGTGGATGTTGTCATTACCCTGATTGGAATCTAGCCACTCTTCAGCGGTCATGCCAGCATGGCCACCTCCATTGGGGCCGTACCATCCCGAGTCGTCGGTCGGACAGCCCAGCCAGCGACCGATTTCAGGCGGCCATGAGATGCCCACCGGATCTGCAATAGTTGGAGGGTCACTGACATCCACCAGTCGGAGTCCAGCACCCCAGTAAGAGGCGACAAGCAACCTTTGCTTGGTAATAGGGTGAACGAAGTACACATGATCGTGATTGAAAATCGAGCCACCGCAAGTGGTGTAAGGCTCGGGGGTGTATCCACCCCACCTGAGTATTTCCCTACTAGAATTATCACCAGTAATCCAACCCTCGAATCCGTTGGGGACATAGAATATCTGAGTTCCTTTGTAGAATGTTCCGCTACTCCCTTCAATCATTTCTGGATATGGGTCGGCCCCGAAAAGGAACAGGCTGCATTCCTCATAGGGGTCAAAAGCACCTTCCCAGTCACAATAAACCGCTAGGTCCTGATTGTGGAAGCCTGCTGGGGGGTTGTTCCACTCAGCTACCTTCACAGGACGAGTTTTGTCACTTACATCAATCACATCGAGTCTGTTAGTCCCACTGTTAGCATCATCATCGTTAGGTATTGGATCCAGTTCGCTGTTCGTCAACTCGTGGTTTACGAGGACCCAGTTGTTGTCCTCTGTGACCTTGATGTCAATCATCCTAGCGACTTCGGCATAATAGGTAGACAGTAGAACGATGTTATTCGGATTACTGATGTCGAGGATTTCGAACTGGTTGTAACTGGAGACATATGCATAGCAGCCACCAGTTCCATCGCCGTATATCTCGCAATCCTCGTGGAAGTTGCCTTCAATCGCAATCTCGGAGTTGTCGCCGGGTGTGGGCCCGACATTTTTGAATTCCTCTTTACATGGCCTACCAGCAGTATCGTCAAGCTCCGCAGGTGGCTTGACATTGCCATCACAGTTCAGATTGTGATAGTCAATCAGCCTAGCATTAGGGGTTGAGAGTCGGTGAGCTAGCAAATCGTTGTGAGAGTGATTCGCATCTTCGACCTCAATGACCGGATCAATCCACTTGTATCCGTCATCTTCGGAATCTCCATCTCCGATAATTGACAGACATCCCGAGAGGGGTGCCAGCGCCATCAGCGCCACCATTAGCATCATCTTCGCATTCACGCCACTCATCAGTTGCCACCCCGACCGCCGACGATAACAGTCAGTTGTTCAATGCACCGGTCGCCCGAGCGCTACGCGCTCTGGGCGAGTCATCCTCCCGTGCCATACGGTTTGTCTATGTCCAATTGGACGATGTACAGTCCGGTTGTAATGCAAGAAAGGTAGGTGTATCCCTTGTGATATTCAGCAGCCCAAAGGAATGGAGTCCATCCGAAATCGTAGTACGAACTGTCCAGTGGCTGACCATCGACCCCGTGAGGCAAGTGGAAGCCCACGGTAGCATCCATGTGAGTTTCTGTCTTGTTACCCTCAGACAGCCCAGCCAGCATCAGAGTCTCGACATCAACCACCCAGAGTCCAGCATGGTAGCTTGAGAGGTAGATCCTAGCATCCCAAGCCCCTCCATGGCTGGTATCTGGCAGACCTGGTAGTCCGGTCTGGAATACGTGAGTGTCAGCATTGTGCGGGCTGAACAGCAACCACTCCTCTCCTCCAGGTATGTGGTGTTCGTTAGCGAATGGAATCTCCCAACCATGAATCAGTTCAGGCATGAATCTGACATTCCCGTTCACCTCCTCATATCCTGTGGTGTCAAGCAGATATCCCATTCCTGTTCCTACTGTTGTCTCCAGCACCTCGGTTGCCAGCAGTGTCAGGTGCATCTTGCCTGCAGGATAGCCTAGATGAGATGCATCAACCATCTCATCGACAGGCTCAGCATAGTGAATGTATGAGGCGCGTCCACCATTCTCGTTGCTAGTGCAACCGCAGTCAATCTCCCCGTCACCATCGAAGTCTTCGAATTCCATCCACTGACCTACTTCGGGAGCCCTCCAAGTGCAGCCAGCCTGGGTCCCACCTGATAGTCTGCACAGAGAGCCGTACCAAGCATACTCGACAAGGTCCTTGTTTGGATGTGGTACATCAGAGACATCGAAGATTCTCAGCCCTGCTTCCCAGTATGCTCCGTAAACATAGGTTCTCCCAAATCGAGGATCGTTGGTATCTTCTCCCGGCCAGGTCTGAACTGTCATGTCGTGGATGTAGATCCAACCCCCAAGAGTGGCTTCCCAGCTGACTTCAGCTTCTCCGACCTTGACTATGCGAGGCAGGTCTCCATATCCGGCAAAGTTGAGGTGAGCGACTGTGATGCCTCCGCAAGCATCCCCCTGCCCCACATCGCAGGACTCATATTCGGGGTTAGCCACAAAGATGTACCACTCGTTATCTATCATGTGGGTGTAGAGATTGTGAGGTCCACTAGGGTGATCTGCATCGTACCAAGAGTCAACCCAACTGGGATTACTCTTGTCCGTTACATCAACCAAAGTGACAGTGACCTGAGCGGGGTCCTCCCATTCTCCCACATTGGGATCGGCTGCACCCGGATCGACCAACTGGTTTTGAACAATCACATATTCTCTGCTGTTGTACACGAGATACTTGACATCGAGAACTTGAGTATTGGGATCGTAGTATACACCGGTAACGGTTGTGTTAGCAGGATTTGTAACATCGACTATGTGCATCTCGCTCCAGCCGGCGATGTAGGCGTAGGTCTTACCGTCGGGAGAGTCTGCAACCTGAACCTCAGCATTACCTGGTGCTGTGAGTTCGTTAAACGAGATGGGTTGGATGTTGTCGGTATACATGATGTGTTGACTTGCATTCCTGTGATCATGCTCCTCGTCCTGCAATAGAGGGTCGAGCATCTCTGAAGTTCCTAAAACACCATCTTCGGGACTGCCAGACAGCATTAGCACAGCCGCTGATGCACCGACTAGACAGACGACTAGGCCGATGGCGAGAGCCATGCGTTCGGAATCCACGATGCCCGCGAACCCGCAGGTCATGTTGAAGCCATCGCCCCTCTACGGAGGGGCGTGCGCGGAATCACATCGTTGTCTGTATGCATCTCTCTAATTCTTCTGTCAGCGCCAGTAGTAGCACACGAGCCAAAGGAGTTTACCATGCTTCTCAATGAAGATGGAGTAACTCCATATGGCGTTCCTCCTGGAACACTAGTTACAACTGACTCCCTGTTCTTCCGCAATGTCGACGATAGGGAAAACTCATCCCACAGGATTCTGATTGATGCCGATGGAGACGGTATTTTCGATGGTATCGATGATATCTCTACAACTTGGCTCACTGCGTCGTGTGAGCTCAATGAGACAGGTCAGAGGGTGGACTCATCATGTGAGGTAACAGCACTGGTTCTCTTAGATCCCTCCAACGGCCTTCTACCAGGAACATTAGATCTACTCCATCAGGTCGAGTACAATGGGTCTGTCTCAGAGAGTACATTCACGGTCACTTTCTCAGATGACATTCACATTGTTCCCGAGATTCCCACGGGGGAAGAAGAGACCGAGAATTCCGGCGAGACCGATCCGGCCACTCTGCTACTCATCGCCTCATTACTGGGCATCATGCTCATCCTGCCTAGGTTGACTCGAACAAGCGAGCAGGAATGACTTCTACTAACGGTTGCACTCAAGAACTCCCGCTCGGTCGGCAGCCTCAAGGGCGCTTAGCTCAGCTTGGAAGAGCACCTGGTTTGCAACCAGGGGGCCGGGGGTTCAAATCCCCCAGCGTCCACCACCAGTAGTCGTGAGCTAGGAGGGATACCGTAGTCATGAGGCCGGGAGATGGCATGGCAATTATTGTGTCTGTCAGAATAGGCCCAGGAAAAATCCTAGAAGATAAATAGCAATCAGAACGGCAGGTCCGTAGAACAAGATAGTCTTGGCCCAGTACCACCATTGCTTCCCTTCGAATTTCCGATCTACCTCATCAGCAAGGCCGGCGGCAAGCTCCTCTACCAGTTCGGTAGGCATGATTGGACACAGAGACTCAGATTTTCAAGCATACCTACTCGGGCAAGAGTTGGGCTAGGATTTTCAGTAATCCTCTAAGCGTGACTTCGCTGATTCCCGAAACCTTGCATACCTCGCTCTGAGTCCTTGGAGAGGAACTCTCCTGAGATGCCTTGTAGATGATTACTCCAGCGATTCCAGAGGGCTTCTTACCCTGCCAAGATAAGTTGTCCTTGACGGAGTCCCATAGATTGCGGACCTCGCCGAGCACATGAGGTGGTAGGCCGAGGTCAGAGTGAAACTTCTCGAAGTACTCCTCAGGTCCGGTGATGTGGTGGGTGCCCAGAGTCCTGGCAACCAGCCTGATAGTCCTCTTGAGCTCCTTCTCCTCCACTGCTTTGATCATGTCAAAGGCCTCAGCTACATCCTCTATCCGGCGAGGAATCTTGGCTTCACGAGCAGCGATGTAGACACAAGCTGCAGACACTCCCCTGATGCTCCTACCAGTGACTAGGCCACGCTGTACGGCATGCCTGTACAGGCCAGCCGCCTCTTGTTCAATTTGTGGAGGTAAATCGCCCCGGTCACGGATGAACTGCATTGCCTTGGCAAGATTCCTGCTACGACTGTCACGAGTCTTACTACGCTGGTCTATGCGCTGCCTCCTCCTCCATTCTCTGAGCCCCTTACCACTCATGCCATGCCGCTTGGCAGCGCCAGCAGTCAAGTCACGTCTCTGAATCTCAGAAGAGAGTCCTTTGTCGGAAAGAGTCAGAGTAGTGGGTGCACCGACTCGACTACGGTCATCTCCGCCTGAGTGGTTTATCCACTCTGCACCGGGATCAATCATGTTCTCAGCGGCAACATATCCGCATTCCGAACAAGCTGTCTCTCCACGCACGTCATCGGTGTCCCAGGAGCTCGCTCCACACACTTCGCATGAACCGGTGACAGCATCTGTACTACGCCCTCTAGAAGGCCTCATTGCAGGATTGAACTGCGAAGAGCGGTTACGCT
This sequence comes from Methanobacteriota archaeon, assembly GCA_002698225.1. Lineage (GTDB taxonomy): Archaea > Thermoplasmatota > Poseidoniia > Poseidoniales > Thalassarchaeaceae > Thalassarchaeum. Next base: position 19,672 of record NZWD01000031.1, read on the forward strand.
GCTTCGAATCTCCCTTAGCCTTGCCGGCCTGCTTAGCAGTGTCTCGTTCCATCTTCTCAACCTGTAGTTGTATAGTAGTGCCAATCTTATTTAAACATTTGCCCTCATTGTTCATACATTATAGAGCCCTTTATCCAACATTTCCCTGCCATCGCTTCCCGTAACTTCTTGCACCCAATCATCATGCATAGGCCATGCAAGGAGAGCCGAGCAGGACTGCATTGTTTGACTGTCACATCCAAGCGGGAGCCAAGATTGTTGACTTTCACGGCTTCGAGCTACCGATATGGTACTCCTCAATACAGGAAGAGCATCTAGCGACCCGTGCATCCGCCGGTCTCTTCGATGTATCTCACATGGGTTTCTTCCGCTTCTGTGGTGAGGGTGTTCGTTCATGGCTCAGTAGCATAGCGACTCAGGAGTATTTGAACTTCCCAAGTGGAAGGTGTGGTTACACTCACTTCCTCGACCACGATGGCCACATCATCGACGACATGATCTTCGCTATCAAGTCCGAGATTGAAGTCCTCGGAGTTCCCAATGCTTCGATGGTTCCTGTGATGCTGGATTGGTTCACATCACTACTGCCTGAGGATGGCTCAATCACGCTTGAGGATCTTTCTGCGAGAACTAGTATCCTAGCCCTCCAAGGTCCTGCATCAGCACGAATCCTTGTGGAAACCATCGGCCAGGACAACACAGTAGGTAGGTTCGCATGCCAAGAGATAGCCGCAAACGATCTTGGAATAGAAGGCTGGATTCAAGGAACTGGCTACACTGGTGAGAAGGGTTATGAGATATTTATCGCCAATCAGCAGGCCCCACTTCTGTGGGACGCGATTCTAGAGGCCGGACGAGCCCATGGACTAGTGCCAGTGGGCTTAGGAGCACGAGACACTCTGCGTCTTGAGAAGGGCTACCTCCTTTCCGGGCAGGACTTCATTTGGCCCGGACTAGGGTCAAGCGCTGAGCCCCCACTGCCTGAGGATTTCCTATATCGAGACACAGCTGAGACTGCGGTGCCTTTCGGTTTGGACTTGGAGCACGAGTTCATCGGAAAAGATCGTGTCGTGCAGTCTATTGAATTGGGCGACAGATGGCATGGTCTAGAGTGCCTCGATAGAGGTCCAGCACCCCGTCCTGGACATATTGTGCTATCATCTGATGAAGATGATGCACAGATAGTGGGGAGAGTAACAAGCGGTGCCCCATCTCCTAGCAAGGGGAGAACAGGTATCGCCATGGCATATCTGAAGGGGGTTGATCAGGGAAGCGAGGTTTGGATTCAGGCAAGTCCCCGAAGGAGAGTCAAGGCGCTGGTAAAGCGACCCCCATTCATATGATGACAACCGTGAGTACTGAGTCGCCGGGAAAATACTCATTGCCAACTTCCAATCTCAAGTGCCATGCAGTCGCGAGTCCGCGGGACCATAGAGGCCGTAGCGATCAAGAATCTACAGGAGCTTCTCCGCAAGAAGGGCATTACCGCTGAAGCCCTATTCACTAAGTATGACCTAGACGGCAACGGCTCTATCGATCACTCTGAGTTCAAGGCCGCACTGGAGTCGATTACTGGTCAACAGGCCCCCGACGCCATCTTGTCTGCCATATTCTCGGCAGTTGATACTAACACCGACGGCACCCTCAATCTTGAAGAGATTCTGACATTGTTTGAAGGAGGGCCTACAGAGGAATTAGCAGAAGGCTCTTCCATCCTAATCAGAGATCATCCTAATGACCAGTATAACGGAGTATACGAATCTCAACCAGACAAGATTAACGGCAAGACCTGGTACATGAATCCAACCGGAACAAGATTATACTTCTACAACGCAAACAGCGGTGGTGCATCCTCGTGGAGTCTTGACGACAGGGAGCAGGATGGTAGCAACGACTGGTACAGAGGAGGTTGGGCTAGGCCTCGGTCAGACAATTCACTTCCAACAGGTGTTCGCAGGTGGGTAGGGGTCGGCAAGATCTCAGTCACTCCTTCAGCCTCTCAATCAAGTACATCGGAGACAGAGCGGCCTTCTGGCCTCGAGGCATGGACAGAACCAACGGCCTCGCAAGAAGGTGACACTGAGGATGATCGGTATACCTTGGCAGGGGACCAACTTACTTGGGAAGGGCACCACGAGAAGGCTCGTTCCCTAGGGATGCATCTAGCCTCGATAACTAGCAATGAGGAAAATGAACAGGTTAGAGCAATTTCCGGAGGCGAGACGGTTTGGATAGGAGCCATCCGTCACGGAAGCGGCAACGGACCAGATCCAGAGCACTGGCACTGGTCAGACGGCCGCCAATGGAGCTTCACTAACTGGGCTGACGGTGAGCCGAACAATTACGGAGGCTCTGAGAATAGAGTCCAATTTTACTCCAATGGCCTATGGAACGACATCGGAGAGGTAGCACGACTCCCCGCCGTTTACGACTCTAATCAACCGTCGCCTGAAGAACTCATGAGGGTGGAAATCATCAGCGCAATCCCTGGCTCGGAAATTCAATTCCGACTCATAAACCCTCACGCCCTCACCGATGAGGCTTGGATGGGAGTTTATCCCAAAGGAGCTCGCAACGAAGATCACGGCAACAACTGGCGTTGGCTAAGAGACATCGACCCGACCAATGCCGCACTTCCCGCTCAGGCAGAGGGAGAATACAGCATTCGTGTGTTCTACGATACTGGCTACTCACTAGCCTTCGAGTCAGAAGTAGTAAACATCGAACCTCCAAGATATCGCGCTGGTTCTGATGGCAATGATTTCGACAATTTCTCTGACGGTATCCAGTCCACTATCGCCTCTTTGGAGGATGATGTCATGGAGGGTAGAATCACCGTCGAGCAGGCCAGAGAAATAGCAGACGCCGAAGTCGAGAAACAGATTGACCAACTCCCCTTCATGCTGAAATCACCAGCCAGATCATTGTGGAAGGCTAACGCCGATAGGATGCAGATTGAACTGACCTCTCAATTAGCAGAGAAGAGTGGAACCATCGCAGCAGGGGCTACTATTGCTGCAGCGGCCGCAGGAACCGTAGTTGCTTCTAATAGATCTCCAATGATGGCAGAGGCTCCACCACCTCCTCCCCTGCCTCCCGAGTCTTTCAGCGATCAGCAATCAGTATCTGAAGGCGAGTCTGAATCAGAGTATTCCAGCCACGACGATTGGCATGAGGAGTACCAGGTCGATGTTCCTGACCGAGTTGAGGTGGAAACTGAGATAGAGATTCCAGATCAGGTGGAGGTCGATACTGATGTGGTTGTCCCGGAGTATGAGGACCCAGATGATTGGTACAGAACTACCAAGGTCAATGCAAGCGCTAGAGTCTCGGTCCCTGATCGAGTTACTGTGGGTTCAAGGAGGAGCCAATCTTTCAGTTCACCCTCGGTAAGTAGCGAGGCAGCAGTTCAGGAAACCCCGCCATCTAAACAAACGGTTGATACAGTTTCGAGCATGTCCGAAGTAGCCACCGCCTTTGCCGAAGCAAGAATGCTCTCCGACCAGCGAAAGCTCGCTGATTCTCTTAAGGGTAAGAACTTCGATTTCGAAATCAAAGTGACATCCGATCCTGAGCGTACATTTGGTATAGGGATAGAAGACGCTTATCGTGGAGGCGTCACCGTTCTCGGCGAGGTATCAGGAGTCGGAGAAGTCGAAGTCAGACTCCCATCCGGAGCAGATAGTGGTTCTATGTCTAAGGGCACGCGGACCTCAATGAGTGCCGGCTTTTCTGGTTGGAATGGCATTCGCAATCGATTGATTGTGAGTGCTCAGTGACCGGCAGCCTCGAAGGCCTCACCAATCATCTCTTCAAGACTGATTTCGGGCTTGAATCCAAGCCTCTCTTGCAGTGCCCAAGAATCCACCATTCCAAACACCTCGCCGACATCACTTTGTCCGAACTCTGTATCGCATCCGGTCCGAGAGTTGAATATCCCAGCAAGCTCTTCCATGCTGATCCCCTTGCCCGAGCCAACTGCTATACTCTCTCTAGTTGGAGGAGGATTTGATAGAACCGCATCAACCACTCTGACTAGGTCCTGAACATGTACGAAGTCCTTGATATCCGAACCGTCACCGGGGATATTTATCCATCCGATCTGACATTCCTCGGCCCATCTGTGAAGTAGGCCGTTACCTGGAGGCCCTGTGAGGGGAACTCCCTGTACATTGGAGGCTCTGACAATGCTCACTGGACGTTCGGCCTCGGCCCGCTCAAGGGCGCTCTCCTCCATCCATAGTTGCCCTTCTGCGGCTGTATCTCTTGGAGCCAAGGTGGAGTCATCTCCGTAGTAGGCATCCCCTGGCTCCCACTGAGGGTGGACCCTTAGAGTTCCTAGAATGACAAGGTGAAGTCCACCATGTCTGTTGACTGCATCTAATATTGGCCTAGAGGACTCACGCATCGAGATATATGCCTCTCTGTCAGTCCGATCAACGCTTGTATCGACCGGGCGGGAGTTGATGTGAATCAAGGCACTGCACGGAGTAAGCAAGGCGTCGAGAGTCATAGGGTCGGCGAGGGCTTCTCCGGGAACAAGGATGGCTGAGTCGCCGAGCATCTCCTCAAGGTAGGGTGCCACGAACGTATCCGCAGACGTGATTGCGACCTTCATGCTACACCTACCAGTTCGAATGAGCAAATAAGTGTATGTCGACGGTCTGTGAAAACTCTTACAACGAACATTGAAGGCTGGCGCGATTCTGCTCGGAGCGCCGGGAGGCGGAGTTAGGAGATATGGACCAGTTACCGAATCTAGGCCGTGAGCAGGAGATGCTCGAAGCAATGGGCCTAGATTCTATGGATGACCTGTTCTCAGACATCCCCAAAGATGTCTGCAGAACTGACCCCCTGCCGCTAAGAGATCCGCAGTCAGAAGAAGAGATATTGGCCGATGCTCAGCACTTACTAGGTGCCAATGTAGACCTAGATTCGCGACCATCATTCCTCGCAGCCGGTCTGGCCCGCAACTTCGTACCAACAATGGTGCCCATGCTTGCTACTCGAGGAGAGTTCCTCACCTCCTATACTCCCTATCAGCCTGAAGTCAGCCAAGGTATGCTCCAAGCGATGTGGGAGTTTCAGACGATGGTCTCTGAATTAGTAGGACTACCAGTCTCAAATGTCTCGATGTATGATGCCAGCACTGCTGCTGCCGAGGCCATTACATGTGCTGTCAGGGTGAAGGGGCGCAAGGCCACTCAGAAGGGCGTGGTGTATGTCTCGCAATTCGTACCTCCTCACCGACTATCGGTCATTGAGAACTATTCCCAAGGAGGAGAAATCGAGCTACGGACTCTTGAGCACGGCAGGGATGGGCGCGTCGACTTGGGAGCCGCTGTGGTAGCAGCCGGAGCCTGCGCCGTGTATGTAGAGCAACCGAATGCCTTCGGCGAACTCGATGAAGGAATAGCGCAGTTGAAAGAAATCATCGGAGAGGACACCGCTTTAATCGTAGGAGTAGATGCAGTCTCTCTTGGAATAGTCGAAGCCCCAGGCAATTACGGTGCCGACATTGTCGTAGGAGAGGGTCAGCCATTCGGGATTGGCCCCACAGGGGGAGGGCCAATCTACGGCCTATTCGCTTGCGAGAAAGAATATCTCCGAATGATGCCTGGTAGGATTGTTGGAAAGACGATTGATGAGGATGGCAGAGATGCCTTCACACTCACACTCTCGACCCGGGAACAGCATATTCGCCGCCACCGGGCGACATCCAACATATGTTCCAATGAGACACTCATCGCTCTGATGGGAGCTATGCATATGGCATTGCTCGGCCCAGAGGGGCTGAAAAGACTCGCTCTCCGAATCGCCGCGGTGACAGAAGTGACCAAGAGAGCAGTATGCTCGATACCAGGGGTCGTGTTGGTCGATCCTGACACCTCTAACTTCAGGGAGTTCGCTGTCAAATTACCCGGTGAAGCCGCCGATGCTGTCGCACACATTGACCAGGCCGGAGTACTCGCTGGACTACCTCTGGGAGAGTGGTGGGATTCGATGTCCACCTGTCTGCTAATTGGCTGCGATGAGCGAACAAGTCAGTCTGATATCGATGCGCTAGTCTCTGCTTTGTCATCCTGGGTTGAGGAGGTGGGCGCATGAGCGACATTTTCCAGTTCAATGGTGCTGCTGGCTCCGGCTGGTCTCAGCCCGAGCCGATACTGATGGATGCTGTTGAAACAGTCCCAGAATCCCTACGCCGGACCAATCTACCCGAATGGCCGAGAGCCAGCGAGCCGGAATTAGTGCGCCACTATACCTGGCTGTCACAGAGAAACTTCGGTATCGATACAGGATTCTATCCACTAGGCTCATGCACCATGAAGCACAACCCCAGAATTAATGAGAGAATCGTGCAATTGCCTGGTATCGACAGGATTCACCCGTTGCAACCGGAACATCAAATCCAAGGTCTGCTAGCTATCTTCTACGAGATGCAGAATATGCTGGAGATCTGCTCCGGAATGGACCAAGTCACATTGCAGCCTGTCGCCGGCGCACAGGGTGAGTTCACAGCCATCAGGTGTATTCAGGAATATCATCGCTCAAACGGCGAGAATCACCGGGACAAGGTAATCGTGCCCGATTCGGCACATGGCACGAATCCCGCATCAGCTGCTATGTGTGGCTACGATATTGTTGAGATCCCCAGTGGCGAAGATGGACGCATCAACCTAGATGCTCTCAGAGCGGCCGTGGGAGAAGATACCGCCGCGATGATGATTACCAACCCGAGCACTCTCGGAATCTTTGAGCCTGAGATAGCCGAAGCAGCAGAAATCGTCCATACCGCGGGTGGCCAGATGTATTACGACGGCGCCAACTTCAATGCGATTCTTGGCAAGACCGACCCGGGCAGGATGGGATTCGATGCTGTGCATTACAACCTACACAAGACCTTCAGCCAGCCTCACGGAGGAGGAGGCCCTGGAAGCGGCCCTATTGGCGTCAAGTCACATCTTGCAGCCTACCTTCCTTCTCCCTTGGTCGATCGTGAATCGGTTGAAGATGGAGGTGCAACTGGAGATGGGTATCGATACTTTTGGCGTACTCCTGACAAGACTATCGGCAAGGTCCAGCAATGGCACGGCAACGCCGGGGCGGTAGTACGCGCATGGGCCTTCTACCGCCGATACGGTCGTGAGTTAGAGTTGATGAGCGAGCACGCCGTGTTGAACGCAAACTATCTTCGGCATCGAATCATGAATCCCGACTCCAGTACTCTAGAGAGAATCCCTGCTATGCCGGTCGATGGCGCTCCAGCAGAAGTCGTCAAACACGAATTCACACTCTCTATGCAACCACTGAAGGAAACCACAGGGGTGACCGGCAAAGACATCGCTAAGAGGCTACTAGACTATGGTTACATGTCACCTACTCTCTACTTCCCGATGATTGTGCCTGAATGCCTGATGATTGAGCCTACGGAGACCGAGAGCCGAGAAGTTCTCGATAAGTTTGCCGAGGATTTCCTTGCCGTGCTTGCAGAGGACGCGGAAATAGTGACCACTGCGCCGCACAATACTGATGTGAGGAGAGTGGATGAAGTATGGGCTGCCCGAAACCTCATCCTAAGGCACCCCGGGTCTGAGTAGAGAAGAAACAAGACCAGCAGGCCCATCCGCAGCCTATGGAGGCCGGCCAAGATCATCTCTGGCTGTCGGGCGAATCGAGCTGGGGAGGTTCTCGCAAGCAACCCTCCGGTAACGAGGCCAATTCAGACCTCCCCGAGTTATGGCAAACTCCCTCCGGTGAACTAGGTAGGGGTTGGATGCGCCAGACTCTGAAACCTGTAGCTTCCAGTATTCTACTCCCTCTAGCTTGGTCACCATTCTTTCTAGTGCTCACAGCCGTCCCTTTAGCGCTTCCAGATAGGACTCCTGTCGATGACCAGATGTCTGCTGCTGCTTTCTTCACCCTCTCGTGGCTTCTCATCCTGGTGCCGCTTTACCTAATTCGGTCATCACAGCCCACTCATGTCGGATCTTTTCATACTCTGCCTTTCGATTGGCCCTCGTTCACATTCGCCTCACTAGTCTTCGGGCTTCATGTGCTCATCCATCCAGCCTTGGGTTGGGTTTCATATGGCCTGTTCTGGCTAACTTGGATACGCACATATGTGAGAATCAGAGAAGTCATCGTGATGCCGGCTGGACGATGGCTGCTGCCGGTGAAATCCTCAGATTGGAGAACCTCGGATGACCTGCTAGATGGCTGGGAGATTGTATCTGAATATTGGACTAGCGGGCCGATTGCGCATCTGAATTTGGAGGGAGAAAAAATCACTTTATCTGGAGCCAGCAGAGGAGATCATCGATTCGTAGCAATGGCCTTGATTGGGACAACTGGATTCGTACATGATCCGTTCGCTGATTCCTCCATTTACATTGCTCTGTCCGAACCCCAGGTGGTTATCTCAGGTCTAGATTGGCCTTCGGCCCTACTCACTTCCTGAGGCAATCCGGACGGCAGGCATTTGAACCGACTACCTCCCGCTGAGTCATGGACATCTCCATACTGCTAGGCTCCAAGTCCGACCTGCCTATCGCCAACAAGTGCACAGCGGTGCTATCGGAGTTCGGCATCTCTCATGAGGTCAGGGTCGCCTCGGCCCACAGAGCCCCCAAGTACCTCGAACAGGTCGTATCGGAGGCCATAGATGACGGTTGCAAGATTTTCGTCTGTATGGCAGGAATGGCCGCCGCCCTCCCCGGAGTAGTTGCGGCAATGACTACTCTACCCGTAATCGGAGTGCCAGTAGGCGGAAAGGTCCCCTACGACAGCCTGCTGTCGATAGTCCAGATGCCTCCAGGCATGCCGGTGGCCACAGTAGGCGTAGATAGAGGAGACAACGCTGCTGTCCTCGCAATACAGATGCTCTCTTTGATTGATTCCGACCTTGCTTCGAGCTTCTCAGATTGGAGAGTCTCGCGTACTAATCAGGTAATCGCGGACGATGAGTCTCTCAGGGAGTGAGTCCGTGCAAACCCAGTTCCTCGTAGACGAGGCAGTAGAGGCTCTGCAGTCTCAGATTGACGATACTGCAATCATAGCCTGCTCTGGAGGAATCGACAGTACGGTCGCTGCAGTCCTCGCTCATCGTGCTGTTGGTAGCATGTTGCACTGCGTCTATGTCGACACTGGCCTCATGCGTATGAATGAGTCAGAAGAGGTCGCAGAGATGTTCACCGATTTAGAAATTGATCTCAAGATTGTGGACGCCTCAGAACGATTCTTCAGCAATCTAGCCGGAGTTACCGATCCAGAGGAGAAGCGCAAGGTCATCGGCGAGCAATTCATCCGAGTCTTCGAGGAGGAGCAGGAAGGCTGCGGCGCGAAGTTTCTCGTCCAAGGGACTATCGCACCAGATTGGATTGAGTCGGGTGGAGGCGAGAGGGATGTCATCAAGTCGCATCACAATGTAGGCGGTCTGCCCGAGGATGTTGAGTTGGAGATTGTAGAACCTCTGCGAGAGTTCTACAAGGATGAAGTCAGAGCCATCGCTAGAGAGTTGGGAATACCCTCTAGTGAGCGCCAGCCTTTCCCGGGACCTGGCTTAGCAGTTAGGGTTCTAGGTGACATTACTCCCGATAGAGTGGACGCCTGTAGGCAGGCCTGCCATATCGTCGAGACTTTTCTTGAGGCTGCGGCTGCGCGTGGTGAGTGTGAATTGCCATGGCAGTACTTCGCTGCGCTTCTCCCAGTACGAAGTGTGGGCGTTCATGGAGATGTCAGGGTGCATGGCGAGACAGTGGTAGTCAGGG
>NZWD01000032.1 GCA_002698225.1 Methanobacteriota archaeon
TATTCCAACTAGTAGGATACTGGTTATTCCATTTCGCGTCGTACTTTCAGACATGATTTACCGAGTGATTGCCCCTTTATTGTGCCTACCCTCTGACTCCCTCGAGAATCATAGGGAGACTATTCCGTCTCTTCTTGTGAGGGAGAATTCTGATCACTCTCTACTCCAGTTGGGGCATTTCCAGTTTGAATAACGACGGTCTGCTGCTGCTGTTGCTGCTGTTGCTGCTGTTGCTGCTGTCTGCCTCCGAAAAATAATCGGAATAACAAGTACAATATCAACAGAATAACAATCGGAACTACGATGGTTGCTACGCCCGTAATGAAATCAAGAGATGCCATGTCAGTCGATAAATGGATTGACTAATAACTACTTTGTTGATATTTCCACTTGATCCGTCCGCGACTCAGACGCTACCCTGTGTCCAACTATGTTTCCGCCCAAATCGACTCCAATATTTCTGCCTCATTATCTGAAAGTAAGTAGTTGGTTCCATTAGGTTGGCGAATAACCAACATTTCTTTGAGAATATCATCCTCAAGGCACATGTCCCTTGTGATCATTGTATGACCTTCTGATTGCTTTTCTTTGATATCCAACCACACTCTCTTTGCTTTGGTATTTTTTTTCTTGGAATCAACCCAATAAGAAAATACATCAGGTGGACTAGAGATAGGCATCCAAGTAGTTTCCATAATGGCCTTAGCAACAATACCTGCGGGTTCATTGTTGTGTATTGATTTCCATATGAATACAGTATCTCCCGGGCGCATTTTATCGAGGTTTACTTTGGCCAACCAAGTAATTCTATCAAGCTCTCTGATTGCATCATCAATGCGAAATTCTGCAGGATTACCTTGGAAAATCCATGAACCCATTGAAACTAGACTAGGAACTTACTATTTCTGCCTATCCAAGCAGAAATCTATGCTTCACTGAGTGCCCGGACACAGGGTACCCATTGATTCAGACTAGAACCTTAGGTGATGATGCGAGAACTTCCTCACTGCAACCTTCTGCATACTGCTCAAAGTTCTCGATGAACATCTGAGCTAGTAGGTTTGCCACGTTGTCGTATGTCTCCTTGTCATGCCAGGTGTCTCTGGGCTGGAGGATATTGTCTGGTACCCCTTGACAAGTAGTTGGAACCTGAAATCCAAATCTTGGATCCTCTACGAACAGAACATCATCGAGGTCGCCGTCGAGGGCGGCGTTGAGAAGAGCCCGGGTCCAGCGGATTTTGATTCGGCTGCTCGCATCGGCACCTCCAGCAACCCAGCCAGTATTGATGAGCCAGCACTTGGCGTCATTCTCTCGAATCTTCTTCGATAAGAGATCAGCGTAGACGCTTGGATGGCGGGGCATGAAAGGAGCTCCGAAACAAGTCGAGAAAGTCGCCTGAGGCTCGGTCACTCCTATCTCTGTTCCAGCAACCTTTGCGGTGTAGCCGGACATGAAGTGGTAGGCGGCCTGCTCCGGGCTGAGCTTGGAGAGTGGAGGTAGTACACCGAAGGCATCGCAAGTCAGGAACACAACATTTCTTGGGTTCCCAGCCATTGAATCTGGGGTGCGATTCTCGATGTACTCTATCGGGTATGAGCCCCTAGTGTTCTGAGTCAGTGAACCATTGTCGAAGTCAGGGGTCCCATCGGCATTCAGTACAACATTTTCTAGAATCGAGCCAGACATTTTCGTGGTAGCATATATCGCCGGCTCGTCCTGCTCTGAGAGTCGAATCAGTTTGGCATAGCATCCGCCTTCAAAGTTGAATACTCCATTGTCAGACCAGCCATGCTCATCATCCCCTACCAGAGCTCTTCCAGGGTCAGCGGAGAGCGTGGTCTTGCCGGTTCCTGAGAGTCCAAAGAACAGCGCAGTGTTATCCCCGTCGGTATTGGCCGAGCAATGCATAGGCAGCAATCCCTTACCTGGAAGGATGTGGTTCATGATGGTGAAAATCGCCTTCTTGATTTCGCCCGCGTAGTGGGTGCCACCGATGATTACCAGTTTCCTATCCAGAGCGATGATTACGAATACATCAGAGTTGACTCCGTCACCCAAGCTGGACTTCAGATCAGGAGCATGTAAGATAGTGTACTCAGGAATGTGTGAGACTAATTCTTCCTTGGTCGCACGCACGAACATGTTGTGCATGAAAGCTGCATGCCACGCCTTCTCTGTTACCAATCTGACTGGCATCCTGTATTCGGGGTCAGCCCCGCAGAAGGCATCCTTGACGAACAGGTTCTCTGCCTCGTTGAGGTGGTCGCGAGTCTTGGACAGAAGCCTCTCGAACACTGCTGGGGCAGTAGGTCTGTTCACTTCACCCCACAGCACTTCATCTGCCATGCCAGCCTCGTCGACGATAAATCGATCATTTGGGGATCGTCCGGTCCTCTCGCCGGTGGTCGCCAGCAGAACCTCATCAGCCGTGAGTTTGGCCTCACCTAGTTCGACTGCTGTCTCGTGCAAAATCTCCCAGCCGAGATTCCAATGAACTGAGCCTTTTGGATTCAAGCCATGAGAGGCTAGAGGAGTGGCGAAGTTGCGGGAGTCGCCTGACATGGTGGATGACTCCATGACGCCCTACGCCAAGATTCCCCCTTCAAGCGTTGCGGCTGTGCCGTGACTTCGATTCTCTCGTCGAAGCCGGCCTTTTCGGGGTTCTTGTCGGGGATGCGATTATGCGGGAGCGGCTTCGGTAACGAGCCGATGGATGGCGATGAGCGAGATGACAGAATCATCCGCGAGAAGAAGTTTCGACGCTCCATCGACATCGACCTAGGCGATATCGAAGTCCCTGAAAAGAGGAGTGAGAAGAACAGGGAGGCTCTTGCTTCTGCAGTCGATGAGGCTCTCGGCGATATGTTCGACCCGTTCAAGCAAGAAGATGGAAGTGAGCCTGGAGCCATTCAGGAAGATGGTACCGTTCCTATCGCCCCTGAACGCGATATCGTGACCGAGATTGCTACTGAGGGTGAGCGTGGTGTGAACTGGGGTCTGATGATTGCGATGATTGTAGTGTACAGCGCTATAGGAGTACAGGCTGGTCTGGCACTCTCACCTCTACTGGCCATCACTGTGCTGGTCCTTCTGGCCTCAGTCGGATTCGCACTAGGGGAGCGCTGGGTCCCGAATCCAAATATGAAAATCCTCGGAGTGACCTGGGTAATCATCTCGATGAAGGTCCTGTATGGGCTAGCAATAGAGTTGAATCGCTGGGACTACATCGGTCTCGAGGCGCTTGGTGCACTTCTACTGGCCCTTGTCACTGTCAATGTGTTCGTAGCGTACCGCCACGACCACGACGCGATTGCTGCACAGTCCACTCTCGTTCTGCTCGCAATCGGCTCAACTGCCGGCTCATTACTGGGCGAGATGGCAGTGGCCGGCATGATTCTGTTAGCCACCCTGCTCGTACACGGGCTCGCCCTGCACAGGCAATCAGGGAATCTTGCAGCCCTTGGAGTGGCGGCCTCTAACTTGTGGATTGGTATGCACGCCATAACTGGCGGATTCGAGTTTGGTTCGCTACGAATCCTAGCCCTAGAGGACTCTTTGCTACTCTTCATTCTCTTGATGATAGTCTCGGCTATCAACGCGACAATGGCAGCCCGCTTCGCGCGCGAGGAGAATTGGTTCTCACAGGCATTCAAGGCTGTCGGACTGGGTCAACCCGGACTCTGGGGTGTATCCGTCTCGATGGGTATGGTGGGCGCTCTGCTTGCTGTCGCATCAAGTCGTGAGGATGTGGGATATGCGCTCGGAATGGTCTCATTCCTAGGTGGTTGTTTCGGAGGTTCATACCTCGCTGTCAGGGGCGTCGATTCTCTTCGAGTCATGACGCCTCTGGCGATAGCAGCAGTTCCACTTGTAGCGATACTCATCCTTGGTAATGGTGCGGGCGAACTGGTAGTTTGGATGGATTCGTACGAGTTGTTCACCATCCTAGCCACAATAGTGACTGGGTTCGTCCTACTCAGGGACCAGGAAAGAGTGACTGATAGGGTCCTTTGGATTGGGTCAGTAGTCATTCTGGCACTACTCGCCATACTGGTGCCGACGGAGGCTTCGGACTCTGGTGGTGATGGAGGTATACTACTACTCGGACTGCTCGTGATGATGCATGTCGGCACCGCTGTCTTAGCGGTGAAAAGGAAGTCACCTTCATTGGCGGGAATCACAGTACTGCTGCCTTGGAGTTGGGTGTTGGTCGAAGAGTTGACAGAAGAAACAATTCGTATACTTCTGGTTGCCAACGACAGGGTTGATCCGGGTAGTATGATTGATCTTGAGCCGTTGCCTTTGGGTGCATATCTGGCCGCGTCATGCATCCTGATGGGGGTAGTAAATATCAGGATGGGAGAGAATGGTGTAAATCTGGCCTCGAAGTTTCTTGGTCTGGGCGAGATTTCTGCCTCAATCCGTGACTCGGGTGCACTACAGCTCTGGTCAATCGGCCTATGGCTGCCAATGTTGACCATCCTGCTGATGTCACAGTTTGGGGGCTTCAACGCGATTACTCTGCTGATTCTAGTTTCGATGATAGTGATATTGCATGTTGGCTGTGAGGTCGCTGGCGTGAGAATAGGTGATTCAGTCTCGATGGCAGCGATACTGACTGTCTCGTTGGTAGCTATGCAATGGAGGAATGGCCTGTTCGTTCCACTCTCGGCTCTCCTGTGCCTGAGTCTAATGGTGCTGATGTTCACTAGAGGGGGTGCTCGTGAGAGCCTCTACACCGGAGGATTAGCACTGATGAGCATGCCAATACTACTGGCTCTCTCCGGCAGGGAGCCTGTGTTTCTTCTGGCTTCCAGTGATGTTCTTCCACAGGCTGACTCATCTCTAGTTTCGGTGGCTCTCGCAGCTGGAGTTCTTGCAGTCTATCTCCCTAGGTCGGGCAGCATAGACAAACTACTCAATCCAGCGCTTGCCGCTCTCTGGTTGCTTGTAATCACAACTGCGCTCGCATACACGCAGGAAGATGAGGTGGCTCAGACAGCTTCGCTCGTAATGTTCGTGATTAGCTCGTTGTGGCTGGTGGCCAAAGGCGAGGTTCGCTCCGAACTCAGAAGCATTGCCAAAAGGGATGCTAGAGTGCAAATGGCCACCAAGGNCGGGAGTGNGGGAGNNGAGGGAGGGGTTTCNACCTANGATCCAATATTGGGTGAGATGNAGGCCAAGAGGAGGCNCAGTAGAGAGAAGAGCGAGACGGATGACCTAGNCGAGTTGTACACNACTGATGTCAGTCACAAGCCGACTGTGGTACTAGTAATACTTGGTTTGGTCATAGGTGCAGGAGTGATAATTGGGTTNGTCACCGGACCTGATCCACTGCTTCTAGTAACCGTTGGAATATTCCTCACTGCACTGATTGCCATAGCTAGGAGTAGGACCGAGCGACTGGATTTGGAGTTGCCACACATAATGGGTATGGAGATGCCCATTGCCGCTGCGATAGTCGGGCTGGTTGCTATCCATGTATCCTCTCACTTGGGCCCAGGAAGCAGCAACAGAGAATTGCTAGACATGGCTGTACTGATTGTCCTGATACTCGAGTTGTCTGCAATCTCCCTGATTGGCAAGGACAGGTTACTGGACAAAATCCCAATCGCTCTCGATTGGATTATTCTTCCTCTGCTCGCGGGAAGACTGCTAGGTGCGGTAATGGTCGAAGCGCTTCCATTCCCACTCACAATTGACCCATTCGAAGGCAGCATGCTAGAATGGAAGATACCATGGATGATGTTGGAGGCGGTGCTGATTCTGTGCGTAGTCGCCGACATCCTAGTGGATAGGAAGAGAGTACAGTTGGACAGAGGTGACTGGAAGGGAGCCTCTGGTAGAGGAGCTAGGAGCCTGTTCGTAGTCATGCTCTCGTTCGGCCCGGCCGGAATACTCGCAATTGCTGTCTGCATAGAACAGGGCTGGAGATACCGTCAACCGAGTGCTGTAGGGATAGCGATTCCCGCGGGTCTGCTTACATTAATCTCGACTGGTGTATGGTTCGAGGCTGCCTCAAAGGAATTGCCTGAGATTATCATGGCAACTGGTCTAGTACTGCTTGCGCTGTGCGCAATGACAGTGCCACTGAAGGGCGAGAAGTGGACGATGATGCTCGCTGTGAATTCTCATATGCTACTGATTCTAATCGGTTTGGCCGGCTATGTCACTTCGATAGTGCTGCCATTGCTACTCATTCTTCTATCAACCACCGTCTGGGTGGTTGGGATTCTGCAACTGAGGAGGACGCTTAGGCTCTGGGGCTTGGTCGACCTAATTCTGGCCGTCCTAGTAGCTCTAATCTTCGTTCAGGGCATCACCGAGCCGGTCACTCTACTGCTGGCTTTGCTGATTCTAGCAACTGAGCTTGGACTGGTATCGTGGTTGGGCCAGCGCAACGAGGCAGCGCTTCTGAAGGACTGACTTCTATTCTTGTGGCTGGCATAACGGGCCACGCCAACGTTGATGGCAGACGGTCGATACACGGTTAATGTGACAAGGTCTTGGATATCTGACACTCCCGATGAGGTTGAGCACCCGCCGATACCTCTGGGAATCAATGAGATGGCTGTACCTAGAGCCACCCTCATGCTCTCTATCGGGACTGCTATCGTGCTTCTCCTCTCCGCCATAGGGGTAGTATTGGCGGTATGGAATTTCAACGCCGATCTCGAGGATTTATTTGGCCCACCTGCTGAGGCTCCACTAATAGACGGAAGATTGGCCTGGGAGGTCGATCTGCTGTTCGACACCTGCTCAGCCAGAGAGGGAGACTGGCAATGGCCAGAGAACCTATCTGCACAGGATGATGTGTTCCTCTACCCCGGAGAGTTGCGCTGTGACTGGGAGCATCAGGGAGATGGTGACAGGGCTACAATAGTCATATACAACAGAGGGAACGAGTCAGTTGACCTTGTTCTGGATATTGTCGGCTCGGGGGTTTTGTTCTCCTCTGAGGACGACACCAGAGATGTGATTAGTCTAGCAGCCAATGAGAGTGGGTTCCGCGAGATTGAGTTGACTGATGATCTGACTGAGAGCGAGTTTACGGTCGTGGCAAGTCATCTCTCTGTGGTCAATGCCGAGGTACTGTTGGATGTCGCTGTGTACAAGGGTTCTGAAGAGAGAGAAATTCACATCAATGATAATGATCAGATTGAGATTCATTATGTGGTCTGGGATGCCGATACCGGCGAGCAAATCGATGAGGGTGATTTGATTGTCACCGCGGGTGATGACCCCGCATACATCGATGGTTTCGGATGGTCGGCCATCGGTCTCGACATTGGTGGCGACAGGGGCCTGATTCCAGGAATTACCACAGGCACCACGCATACCACACTGCTCCCACCACCCATTGCATATGGGGACAGCGATGAAGAAATACAAGACTCTTGGCTGCGTTTTGAGCTGACCATCAATCGTGGCCCGATAGCGTAGGGGCGCGAAAGAGACTTGACTGAGTTGTTGGGGGCGTGATGTAATGGATGACGGTGGGCATACGGCACTCAACCCCTCGGAGGGCATTGCTAAGGAAGCCAGTAAGAGGGTAGATGCGGCCTCAGCGAGGCGGGGTGAACCAAAATTTCACCTGACTGATGAGATGAAGCGGCTTTCCACACCTTGGTTCGTTGCTCTCGCTCGGGCTCAGAGGATAGACGGTGACTCATTACCAGCGGGAGTCATTCTCGATGCCGCTGCCGGGTCGGGAATACAACTGATTGCCTATGGCAGAGAACTTGAGAGGCCAGTTCTAGGAATCGAGATGGACGGAAACATAGCCGTCCTCTGCGCGGCGAACATGTACATCAACTCGAAGGAAGATGAATTGCAGAGGTCAATGGACCGAGTTATCATCGGTGATGGTTCCGACTCAGAAGGAGCGATGACAGAGTACTGGAATAGCCTCAGACAGGCTGGCACTAGAGCTCACCCCCCGATTGCTATGCTGCACCTAGACCCAGCGAGACCGAGAGATGCCCAGAACCACGACATCGATGAGATGGAGCCTTCGGTGGCTTCTATCCTTGAGGGATGGGGCGATCAACTCCAAAGTGGGCCCAATGGGCCTGCAGTTCTGCTTGACCTCTCACCGAGACTCGGGGAGGATCAGCGTGGTTTGGTCGAGGCGAATGTAAGAATGGCTCTGCCGGGTGCAGAGTTCACTTGGGAGTGGCTCAGTCAAGGAGGCGGGCGCGTGGACCGTCTGTCTCTGTGGATTGGTTCGCTAGCATCCGATGCTGGTCATCGCTGTGTTCGGATGGGCAGGAAGAACATTATCGCGGAGATTGAGGGAACCCCTGGAGCCTCAGAAACCATCGTGATGAATGAGCCGCCACCATATGGAGCCCATCTGACGATAGTTGATCCAGCACTTGTGCAGAGCGGCCTACAGGGAGCTTGGTTGGAGCAAGCGATGCGAGAAGATTCGGGTCACAACTGGCTCAGACTCGAAGGGCGCAGGCCGATGCTCATCCACACCGACCCATTAGTTGATTCTGATGAGATTGGCGGCTTCGTGGTCGCCACGGGAGAAATCGTGCAGCACAGGCTCAGGCCGCCTGAACTCCATACCATAGACCAAGTCGCTTCCTCTGTGGCCAAGAACGGTATTGGCAAGATTACCCTGCGATGCTCTCTCGACCCAGATGTACACCCGACGATTCAACGCAGGCTCGACCGTGAACTCAAGGGGATTGATGGTTCAAAGGGATTCATGGTCGACATCGATCTAGAGCGGCCATCCGGGACTCAAAGTCTGTATGTGGTGTGTAAGGAGTAGGTTCTGACGCCCCTATGGGGCGGCCAATCGGTTCAAATAGAGAAGGTAGGTCGCCGGGATGCCCAATGGGCCACTGGGAAACCGGTGAACACGGGGGAACCGTACACTATGCCTGATGAAACCGAACTAGGAGATGACTTCTCTTACATTCTGCGGATGGCGGATAGCGACATCGACGGTCTGCGACCAATCTCGATAGGTCTCACTTCAATCAAGGGCATCGGCATACGGAGTTCAGAGCAAATCTGTCGCTTAGCCGATATTGATGGTAAGACCCTTGGAGGTCACCTGAACGATGACGAGCAAGACCGTTTGAGAGCTGCAGTTGACGATTACGCGACTACTGTTCCATGGTGGTTGGTAAACCGCCAGCGAGATCTTGAGACCAATGAGGATGCTCACATTGTCGCCATGGAAGTAAAGATGACTCGGGACGACGACATAGCGAGGATGGCTGGAGTCAAGGCATACCGCGGTATGAGGCACAGGAGTGGGCACAAGGTCCGCGGTCAAAGGCTGCGCTCCAACGGAAGAAGTGGTACGACTCTGGGTGTCGAGCGCAAGAAGTGAGGTGATTAGATGGGAGATCCAAAATTCGCAAGACCCAAGACTAGCACCCCGACTCACCCGTGGAAGCAAGCTAGAATCGATGAGGAGCATGAACTCAAGGACAAGTACGGCCTCAAGAAGGTAGGAGGTATGCGTGAGATCTGGCGCGAGAAGTCAGCACTACGCAGGCATAGAAACCAGGCTATGAAGCTGATTGGAAGGGTCGATTCCAGCGAAGGGCACTTCGCTCGCGAGAAGGGTGATTTAGTTGAGTCACTATACCGCAAGGGACTTCTTACCGAGGGTTCAGACATAGATGATGTTCTGCAGATTGATGTTGAGCACATGCTTTCCAGAAGGTTCCAGTCAGTGGTTTACTACAAGGGACTGGCCCCGACTATGCGCTCGGCTAGGAATCTCATCGTGCATGGTCACATTAGTATTGGCAATCAGCGAATGACTGTTCCTGGGTATCACATACTAAGGGAGCAGGAGGATGAGATACAGTACTCGACCAACTCTCCATACGCTGACCCGGAGCATCAGTTCCGCAAGGATATGGAGCAACTTCGTCTCACTATGGTATCCGAATCGGACGAAGAGGAAGAGGTTCCTGAGCGCGATGCAGATGCCGAGTTCGTAGAGAAGATCAAGTCAGATTCAGCCAAAGCACCTACCGTCGAGGACACTGTGCCTGAGAAGGAAGGGGGTGAGTCAGATGACTAGGAAGGCTATCTTACACATTTTCACCACTCACAACAATGTACTCATGACCGCGACAGATTTGACCGGTGCTGAAACAATCTGCAAGGTTTCAGGAGGTATGGTGACCAAGGGTGGCAGCGACTCAGGAGGCCAGTTCGCCTCAACCAGAGCAGCCGAGAGGATGGCCGAGATGTTGGCTGAGAAGGAATTCAGTCAAGTCGTCGTCAAGTATCGCGGCGCTGGAGGTAATCGCTCCCACAATGCTCCAGGTGCTACCTCGGCTATTAGGGCCCTGACTCGCGCCGGAGTACAAATAACCCGAATCGAAGACGTTACCCCCATACCAACGGACGGGACGAAGAGTAAGGGAGGGCGCCGAGGGCGTCGTGTGTGAGGTGAATATTATGACAAAGACGAAGATTATCGAAGAGAAAGACGAGAAGATTCGAATTCTACTTACTGATACTGACCGTTCCTTCGTCAATGCAATTCGTCGTACTCTAATGGCCGAGACTCCAAAGATGGCGATAGACAAGGTTCGCTTTGAGATGGGGACCATTGAGCAGGACGGGGAAGTCTGGGAGACCAACGGCCCGCTGCCCGATGAGATGATTGCTCAGAGACTCGCAATGATTCCGATTCCCACAGTTCACGATGAGTTTTACTTCCAAGATGAGTGTCCAGAGTGCGCCGAACTAGTAGCCAAGGACAGAGGCTGCCCATTGTGTACTATGATCTACACCTGCAAGGAGTTCGGAACCGATGGTGGCCGGCCGATTACGGCTGGAGACATGAGCTACCTTGGCGAGGCTCGTCTGAACATCCCTGAGAAGTACCGTAGCATCGTGATTACCAAGTTGTCTAAAGGTCAAATGATCGAATTCTACGCCACCGCAATAATGGGACGTGGCAATGAACATGCGAAGTGGTCACCGGTTTGCGGTACCACATTCACACCGAGGAAGGTCGGTGTAATGAACAACAAGACAAAGGCTAAGATTCTATGGAAGTTGGGCCTTTCAATCAAGGCAAAGGACTTCGATGGAGAGGGTAGACTGGAGGACTTGGACAAGGTTGACCAATTGGTTGATGATCTCAATCATGTCGGACCGGGTACCGAAGAATCGAGGGATTTCAAGGACGCCATAATCCTGGAGGAGGTCCCTGGCGAGTTCATTCTGAGTTTCGAGACCGATGGTTCGATGACTCCACGAGTCGCATTCGAGAGGGCTATCGCTGAGCTTTCCGGACGATTCGGTGAAATCAAGGAAGACATTGCGGCCGTCTTCTGAATAGTCCGAGGATTCTTGGCTAGAACATACATGAGCGAGCATGCCTCGGCACCTAGGTAGAGGTCGATGTGGGGGTCACATCACCCTTCTGTTCACAGTCAGTGACGAGTCTGATGATCCTATCCAGCAAGGTAGCCTAGGGGCGGGCCTATGCGTTGAGGATGGGGTCGAGGTAGTGGCTTACGGCGAGGATGGCGAGTTCGGTCTCAGTGTGACATTCGAGTCTATGGAAGGTGATTCAGATCTATATGAGGCCGTTCTGGATGCCTTAGTCTCGGAAGTTCCCGAGGTCTCAGAAATTGCGTGGGGATTGTCGGTCACAATCTCACTTCCTCCAGCTCAGGGCTTCGGCATCTCTGCTTCAGGTGCTATCGCATCCGCGATGGCTTTCCAAAGGGCGGTTGGAGTGCCTTACGAAGAGAGTTTGCGTCGGGCTTATTCGCTCGCCCACAAGGTCGAGCGGTCGCGCTCTACCGGGTTGGGAGATGTGACTGCTCTTGCCGCAGGGGGTGTTGAGCGCCGACTTATTGCAGGCTCTCCGTACCATGGTTCTGACCTGCGCAACGGCCCGGGACATGCTGAGGGATGGAGTCTGGGAACATCTGTAGTGCTGGCCTGGAGAGAAGGTTCGGGCAAACACACATCCGTCTACATCGATGATCCTGGATGGAAGCAGTCAATCAGCGAGTCTGGTTCAAGACAGATGGAGTTGCTCTCACAAGGCAAGTGGGGGCCAGAAAGATGGAGTGACTTGATTAGATCAGCAGACTCCTTCTCTCGCGACAGCGGTCTGTTTGAGGACTCGTCCAGACACGAATTAGTCACTATGGCTGCGAGCTCAGTCACTGGGGCTGGTTTTGAGCAAGAACTTGTAGTGATGCTGTGCATGCTTGGAGAGAGTGTAGTGATTGTCCCTCTAGATCCAGAAGAACAAGGCGGATGGACTGAGAGAGTGATTGCAGAATTGCAGAAGGCTGGGCTCAATGGAATGGAGACCAGAATCGCTGGGCTCTCATGAGTCGTTTCTAGCCTTCTCGTGGAAGTCATCAAGAGGCGACAAATCTAGTGGATTGGCGTCCAGTTGAACTGCTCCCTTCAGTCGTAGTCCGTCGCAGAACCCGTGGCGGTAGACGATTCCCCCTTGTCCATACTCGGCGACATAGCGGTCTACCTGCTTCTGGGTCTTCTTGCGCGGGAACTTAAGATCGGCACCGAAGAAGTGTTTGGCGTCAATCCACGCGCATGGAACACCATTGATTCTGACATCGTCCAAGAATAGTAGGTCCGGGGTGATGATGGCCCTTCCCTCAGTATGCTTCTGCTCAGCCAGTAGTTCTTCTTGGCGGCGGAACCTGACTCCCAGAGACTCGAAATGATCACAGAGTATATCCTCGAATACTTCTGCAGCACTCTGTGTGTCGCTCTGATCTACGGAGCTTACTCGGTCAACCGATTCTGCTAACTCAAACTGCTCCCTATCACGCTTGTTGAGTCTATGGGGTTGCTTATTCAGAGTCTCCTTGATTCGGCTCTTTGACCATCCGCGTCCTGTGAGAATCGCCCTGAAGGTATTGACTGGTGGCGCGTCGAAGCGCTTTGACAGGGCAATCACGCTCTCTCCTGAGTTGTATCTTCGATTGAGCTCATTGGCCCTCCTCATCAGTCTAGAGTGAGAGTAAACGCTCTTCTCCTGATTCAGAGCACTGCGAAGCGAAAGTGCCTGTTCCAGAGTGATTGGTAACTGGCCTAACTTCTTGGCTATCTCCTGCACTCTCTCCTCGGGTAGGAAACCAAACTCGCCCGGAATACATGCAATCTTGCCAGCCTTAGATTGTACATCCTTGGCGACGGCTTTCGTCTTCCAAGTGACATCTACCTTTCTCGGTGGAGGATCTATCTCGGCGGGCAGACCCATTGGTCGCGGTTTCTGAGAGAAGCGGTTAATCGCACGCTCCACCGCATCTGAATCGGCCGCCGAACTCTGATTTGGGGGAGCTTTGTTCCTGCTCCCCGAGCCTCGGCGACGGCGACGGCGTCCCCGCCGTCGTTTACCGCTCTTCTCGTCACTCAATATCACTTCGAGAGAAGGGGACTCCATGAACCCACCGAGTGCGGGCTCACCTGAATTTAGCATAGATATCGTAGAATAGGTCTCGGATAGGATACGGCACCAACCATATGGCTGTACCGAATGACCATGGTAATCCCATCTGTGATGCGATTCTCCAAACTGCGGCACTCTTAGCGTGCCATCGTCCGTCTTCTGTGATGATGAACACAGAGTCTACTCCCTGCATCTCGTCAGGTCTGTCAGAGAGTAGTTCAGTACCTTCATCAGAGTACTGCCCAAGCGTGCGAAGGTTACCGGATCTGTCGTAGCGGTTGATGAATGTGGCCCAGCGACTGCATGTGCCGCAGGCGTCGTCAAAAAGGACTACTGAAGACACATTATCACCTAGAGAAATGCAATTCCCGGCTCTAGTGGGAAGGCAAAACGTGCCTTGCCAGCAACATCTTCGCCCTCTCCTGCTGGATAGGCCTCGACTGAGGATACTCCTAGGGCCTGTGCGATGAATCCAGAGTTCATGTTGATAACTGAAGTTTCGTCAATTGCGCTGATGATGAGTTGTTTCTCACCGTGTGACCAGGTGTGTATGCGCCCACGCTTCTTCTTACTGCCAGTGGTAAGTGCCATCCATGTCTGCATCACCTCTCCACGCATCTGCTCATTCGCGAACACATCCATCGACTTCAGATGATTCAGCCCTCCTGCCTTGAAGTCGAATCCCTCTGCATCGAGGCGCATTGATTCTCTCGCCAGCTCCTCCTTCCAAGCAGGTGAGGTCTGAATCACTGCACGAGTTATTTCCTCCTCAGCGTGCCTCTCTGCGAGCTCCCTCAATCCTCTTCCGCTTGAAATCAGTTCCTTGAGATAGACCTCACGGGCGAGTATTTTCGCGTCGTCATCGGAGAGACTAGTTAACTCATCCAGACAATGAGTAGCTAGTAGTCCCTCTCCTCCTAGAGAGTGCCAGAAATGCTCGGCGATATGAGGAGTCGCTGGAGCCAACATGGGAATCCAGCCGAGAAGGAACTGCTTCGCAGTATCTTGGTCTCCGCCTCCTCTCCTGACATACCAAGTCCAGTCAGAGAGCATCTCATAGTGGCTAGTCATCACACCTTCACGGATGCTGACATTAAACATCGAATGCCTCCAAGCAGCCTGATTCGCCCTCAACCTAGCAAGCAACCAGTCATCGAGTGGGCTGGGAGAGTCATCCAAGGACATGGCAGACTCCATCGCATCGATAATCGAGTGCAACTGACGATGGTTTGCCTCGAGAGCGCTGTCCGACCAATCCATCCCAGCCTCAGGGTTGGCCCCAAACAGAATAAACAGCCTGACTGTGTCTGCTCCGTACCTATCCACCATCTCTCCTGGGCTGACTGTATTCCCGAGTGATTTGCCCATCTTCACCGAGCGGGTGCTCAAGCTCTCTCCGCAAGTAGGGCAATCCGCACCGAATAAATCGACATGGAATTCCGCATTGCAGTCGGAGCAGAATGGTGCGGGCGCGTTGAGCATGCCTTGGCAAACTAGAGTGCCGAACGGCTCACCCACCTCGTTCATCCCAGCATCGCGCGTGACCTTAGTGAAGAAGCGCGCATAGAGCAGGTGCATGACTGCGTGCTCGATACCGCCGATGTAGAGATCGACGCCCCCTTCCATCCAGTAGTCGACTGCCTCTCGATCAAACGGAGACGAGTTGTTGGAGGCATCACAGAAGCGCATGAAATACCACGATGAGTCGTAGAATGTGTCCATTGTGTCAGTCTCACGCCTGCCTGCCCTTCCGCAGGACGGACAGGAGGTGTTTACGAAGGAGTCGTGAGATGCGAGAGGGTTGCCACTCTGGTCCTCGCTGAAGGTGACATCCAGAGGTAGTTCCACCGGGAGTTCAGAGGAGGGGACGGGGACTATCCCGCAGTCCTCACAGTGAATCATCGGAATCGGTGTTCCCCAGAATCTCTGACGGCTCAGTAACCAGTCCTTCAGCCTATACTCAACTGTCCCATGACCGGATCCGGTAGCCTCGAGCGCGGCGATGACTGTATCCTTGGCATCCTGTCCATCCAGTCCGTCGAACCCTTCGACGCCTGAGTTTACCATTGGCCCGTAGCCCTCAAACGCAGCACTCAGCGCAGCTGCTGGGTCGTCGCCATCATTCTCGACCAATACTCTGCGAATCTCTATGCCGTACCTCTCAGCGAAGTCGAAGTCGCGCTGGTCGTGACCAGGTACGGCCATCACGGCGCCGGTGCCGTAGGATGCAACCACGAAATTGCCAGCGTAAATTGGTACTTCCTCTCCGTTCAGCGGATTGATTGCATGCCTGCCTAGGAAGACTCCTTTCTTCTCTTTCAGCAGGTTTATGCGTTCAAACTCGGACATGCGCCCACATTCGTCACGTAACTCGCGCCAGTCAGACTCCCATTCAGTGCCATCACACAATTCCTCGCACAGCGGGTGTTCGGGTGAGAGAGTGACGAATGTGACTCCAAAGATAGTGTCTGGGCGAGTAGTGAAAGCGCCTATCACAGCATCTGAGTCGGCTACCGGGAAGTCAATGTGTGCGCCATGGGAGCGGCCAATCCAGTTGCGCTGCATTGCCTTGACATTTTCTGGGAAGGCAATGTTGTCAATCTCATCGAGTAACTCGTCGGAGTACTCAGTCATGCGTAGAAACCACTGTGCCATGTCACGCTGTACAACCTCGAGACCGCAGCGCCAGCAGCGATTGTTCTTGACCTGTTCATTTGCCAGTACAGTATCGCAGTCCACACACCAGTTGACCGGTGCCATTCTGCGCTCGACCAGTCCGCGTTCGTTCAGCATCAGGAACATCTCCTGATTCCAGTGATAGTAATCGACATCCGAGGTCGCGAGGAAGCGTCGCCAGTCGTACGAGTATCCCATCCGTTCTTGGTCGGCTCGAATGCTGGCGATGTTACGATGAGTGACCGTATGCGGATGCCCGCCCTCCTTCTTGGCGGCGTTCTCAGCAGGCATCCCGAAGGAGTCGTACCCCATCGGATAGAGCACATTTCTGCCCATTAGACGATGGAACCGGGCCATCGCGTCCCCGATCGAATAGTTGCGCACATGACCCATGTGCATGCTACCGGATGGGTAAGGGAACATCTCGAGGCAGTAGAACTTGGGCTTACTGTGGTCGATCTCGCCCTCGAATGCCTTGGCATCGGCCCAAGCCTTCTGCCAGCGGGTCTCGACTTCTTGCGCGTCGTATGCCATTTCATTTCTCCCAACGGACTTCGCAGGGAGTCCTCAGACTCCCAGCCGAAGCAGTAGACCGGGCGCGAGCCCGCCTTGCAGGGTGTATGTGGAGGGCATTCGTGCCACATACCGCGACTCGGAGGCCACGCTTTGAAGCCTGCCCCGAGACAGTAGCGCCGCCACACCTATGCGGCGGTTACTACTGGGAGTGGTCATGCTGAGTGATGGTGAGTTCCACATCTCTGTCTGGGAGGACGGGGTGGAGGTCTGGGTGACCCAGATGGGGAACCTGATGAACATGAACACGGCTTTCATCGACAGGAGCAACGGAGTAGTCGCGATAATCGATCCGTTCAACGCCAAATTATGGGTCGAGGCTCTCGAGAAAGAGGAGTTGGAACCCACTCACCTTCTGTACACTCATACCCATCGTGACCATGCCGCTGGCTACCCTGGGATGATGAAGAGATTTCCCGACTTGGAAGTCTGGGGTCATGAGGAAGCCAGAGTCCCGAGTCTGCTCGGCAATGTGGTGTTCAGGAAAGTCGACTTCACTCATACTTGGAACAATGAGCCGGGAGAATGCGTGGAGTGGTCTGCCGGCTCAGTCAATCTGGTCGTGACCCACTCACCGGGCCACGCTCCCGGCCATGTCACATTCCACGGACACGGGGTGTACCACGCAGGTGATCTTCTATTCGTCAGAAGCGCTGGTAGGGTCGATTTGCCCGGAGGAGATCCGCGCGCGCAGCAGAGGAGCCTTGTGAGGGCCAAGGAGATACTGAGTGGTCTACCAGTTGACTGGAGGTTGATTCCCGGGCACAGATACGACAACTTCCGGGATGAGGTTCCGGATTGGATTAGTCTGGGTGATGCCTTGCAGCACAACTACTTCCTAGCGAACATCACGATGCCGGGAGAGGATTGATTACTCAATCCTCTGACTGGACTTCAACATGAGTGAGGATATCTGCTTCGAAGCTCTTCTCGAAATATGTTTCTGGATTCTTCTTAACATCTTTTTTGAGATTGGTGTAGCAGTTCTAATGTCCATGGGATACTCTAGAATGGAGGCAGAAGGTATGCTAACATCCTCAGTCTGTTTGATTATTCTTGTTTTGGTCGTGGTCTTTGAATTACATAGAAGGAAGAAACTCGGTAAGGCAGTAGTATTGGATACAGATGGTGACGGAGAAATATCCGAAAAAGAGTGGGCTGCTGCAGGGCAAGACACGGATGAAGGTGTAGACGAGGAAGATAGTCCTTCATCAAAAGATGATGTCTCCGAGTCAGAGAAAGATGGTGATTGGTGGGAGGAGGAGAAATGAGTCTATTCACTCGTCTTGTCGTATCTCTCGCGCTCGACTCCTAGTTTAGCTGCCGCATCGTCAACGGTACCAGCTGGCATAGCGCCGTCCTGCTCGAGGGCGGAGAGCGCTGCCAGCACAATGCTGTTAGTGTCAATCTCGAAGAATGAGCGTAGTGCCTCGCGAGTGTCAGAGCGTCCAAAGCCATCGGTTCCAAGCACCACATAACGACCTCCTACCCAACGCTGCACCATCTCCGGGATGGCTGCGATATGATCTGATGTTGCAACCGTAGGAGTATCGTCTCCGAAGCACTGCTCTGCATAGGGGGTCTGGGAGTCCTGCGGGTGCAGGCGTGTGTGACGCTCTGCTGCTATACCGTCTCGGCGCATCTCTCCATAGGATGTGACTGACCAAACTTCTGGAGAGACGCCATACTCATTGCTCAGGATTTCAGCTGCCTCCCTGACATACTGCAGGATCGGTCCCGAGCCGAGAAGGCGTATTTTCGCTCCCTTACCCTTGGACTCGTCGAGGAGGTATGCGCCTCGCACTATGCCTTCGTCGGATCTCTCCGGCTTGGGCATTTGCTGCTGGTTCTCGTTGTACAGCATCACATAGTGGAAGACATCGAGGTCTTGACCCCACATCTCATCGATTCCGTGTCTGATGATGGTTGCAAGTTCGTAGGCATAAGCCGGATCCCATGCCCGGCAGTACGGTACGGTGGATGCCATCAACAAGCTATGGCCGTCTTGATGTTGCAGTCCCTCACCGTTGAGGGTGGTGCGTCCAGCGGTAGCTCCCATCAGGAAGCCACGCGCACGCGCGTCAGCAGCGCTCCATATCTGGTCACCAACACGCTGGAAGCCGAACATAGAGTAGAAGGTGTAGAATGGAAGGGTGGGTGACTGAGCATGAGAGTAGGAAGTCGCGCTTGCTATCCACGATGCTATAGCTCCGGCTTCAGAAATACCTTCCTGCAGAACCTGTCCTGATTCTGACTCCTTGTAATTCAGTAGCATCGAGTGATCCACAGGGGTGTACTTCTGACCATGCGATGCGAAGATACCGAATTCACTGAACAGTGGGTCCATTCCGAAGGTTCTGCCTTCATCTGGGATAATTGGAACCACTCTCTCGCCAATTTGCGACTTTAGCAGGTTACGAAGAAGCCTGACGAAGACCATAGTAGTCGAGACTTTCTGGCCCTCCGGTGTGCCGTCGTCGAATGCCGAGTAGGTGTCTGAATCAGGCAATTCATAATCGATTGATGCAGGAGCTCGCGACGGCAGAGGGCCCCCCAATGTCTGCCTACGCTCAAGCATGTATGCCAACTCATCGGAATCTTCCTCCATTGAATAGTAGGGGCTATTCTCCAATGCCGGGTTCTCTATTGCAAGTCCAAGGGCGTCTCGGTAGGAGACTAGGTCATCCAAATCCATCTTCTTCTTTTGGTGAGTCGAGTTCCTGCCTTCGAACGAGTCTATTCCCCACCCTTTGACAGTGTGAGCTAGGATTACGGCCGGGCCGTCCGCTGCCAGTGCTGCCTGATACGCCGCGTAGACCTTGCGTGGATCGTGTCCACCTCGAGTCAGATTCCCGATATCCTCGTCGGATAGTGTTGTACCGATTCCCTCGAGAATCTTGTTACCAGAGAATAGTTCTGAGCGAAAATCTGCAGGAGATAGTGTGCTCATACGCTGCCAATCGCCATCAGTAATCTCCTCAAATCGTGCCAGAAGTTCGCCATTAGAATCCATATTCAGGACTCTGTCCCAGCCCGAGCCCCAGAGGACCTTGATGACAGTCCAACCCGCACCACGGTAGAGTCCTTCAAGCTCCTGGACTATCTTCGCGTTGCCTCTCACCGGTCCGTCCAGCCTCTGCAGGTTGCAGTTTACGATGACAATCAGGTTGTCGAGCCTCTCCCTGCCGGCAACGGCGATTGAAGCGATGGATTCTGGCTCGTCCATCTCTCCATCTCCTAGGAATGCGAATACTCTGCTCTCGGAAGTGTCTGCCAAACCTCTCTGATGTAGGTACTTCCAGAACCTAGCATACATGACTGCTCCTAGTGGACCTAGCCCCATCGAGACAGTAGGATACTCCCAAAAATCTGGCATAAGCCTAGGATGAGGGTAGGAAGATAGTCCGGAGCCGTAGGCCTCCTGTCTGAAGTTGACTAGTTGCTCCTCGCTGAGTCTACCCTCAAGGAAAGCTCTAGCATAAATCCCAGGACTTGCATGGCCTTGGATGTACAAAGCATCGCCAATGCCGTTGTGCTCCTTGCCCCTGAAAATGTGGTTGAATCCGACCTCGTAGATGGTGGAGCTGGATGCGTATGTCGAGATATGTCCGCCAATGCCGTCTAATCTGCGATTGGCATCCGAGACCGTGACCGCTGCGTTCCATAGGACAGCGTT
The DNA here is from genome assembly GCA_002698225.1 of Methanobacteriota archaeon. Classification (GTDB taxonomy): domain Archaea; phylum Thermoplasmatota; class Poseidoniia; order Poseidoniales; family Thalassarchaeaceae; genus Thalassarchaeum. The sequence continues at coordinate 20,364 of NZWD01000032.1, forward strand.
CTGCACCCGCTCTTCCAACCCTAGATTTCCAGGATACGGTGGTTGTTGCTCAATTGAGATTGAATTGAGATAAGGCGTCTGAGAAGGAGGTCGGATTGGGACTGCCAGGCCCTCTGCCTCTGACATAATCTCATGCAGTAGCATCCTAGCCCTCTCGGCTCCTTGAGATTCAACCACCGAGCGTAGAGCCTCGAGCCATTCATCGGTCTCCTCCGGATCAGAATCGGGGAGCCTCTGGCGAGGGTCATTGGGTGGCATGCTGCATCTACCTGCCCCCTTGGGGCAGGTCTCCGACCGATAGGGGTCTTTTCAATGGGTCGTGCCTAAGGGGTCATCTCGGTCCTAGAGAAGGCCCTGTCCTAATGAGGTGACATTCGTGCTTCGTCCTGACTCCAGCGACGGTAATCGCAGAGTCCCCGTCGATGCATCTCTCACCTCTCCAGTCTCTAACGGCCCTCATCACCGTGCTTCTGCCGGCTGGATTGTTTGGATCGACCTTGAGTTCAATCCAGGAGTCTTCTACCTCCCCCATCCAATGTAAAGCAGCATTGATTGCTTTTCGGGCAAGACCATGTTGCTGCTCAGAACTGCGAACCCAGTATCCTAAATTCCAGTGGGCCTTTCCCGAGCGCGTTACCCTGTCGAATCCAATTAGCCCTAGGATTGCTCCGTCCCACGGCCTGATCATCACCCAATGATGCAGCATACCAGTTCGACCCATGCCCTCGGTTTCGGTCAGAAAATCTTGCATCTGAGAGTCAAACGGTATGTCGGGGTTGACCCAAGGCATGGCCCTGCTGACCTCGGGCCAGGTCTCCTCAAAGGCCTCGAGTAGTGTTTCACTGTGTTCTTCGGTCGCTGGCCTCAGAATGAGTGTGTCATCGACTCTAATTGTCGTCGTCGCACGCCTCAGCACGGTGTTGCGGCGGAGTTCTCACCAATCAGGGCTACGGATGCTAAGGCCTGAGCTTGGATCTTGCTGTGGCCACATTCGGATCTTCCGGGAGAATCTGTGATGCTTCCTCAAGCAGTTTGTCTACGGCCTTGGCGCGCCCTATGCGCTGAAGCAGAGCCCCGATTGGATAAACCAACTTGGAACGATTACCAAGATGAGGTCCGACCTCATCGATTAACACAGTAGCTTGGGCGATGTCCTTCGATCGGGCCGCCTCCATGGCTGCCTTGACTTGCATTGCAACCTTCCTGTCTGTCCATTCCTCCTGTTGCGACCATGGCCAGTAACTGGGTGGCTCGACTGGATCGGGCATACTCGGAATCGAGGGGATTACTGGAGGTGGCGGAATAGCAAGTTCCTCAGGTTCCTCCTCAGGCTCCGGCGGGGTTGGAGTAGAGGGTGGGAGGAGGGGAGGAGGTAGGTCTGTGGGGGGAGAAGGAATCTCAGTCTTCTCTTCGACTTCTTCCTCTGCTTCTTCGGTTTCAACTGGTTCTGGCTCTGATTCGAGCAGTTGGATAATCTCTGCTTTCTTGAGTTTAGAGTAGCCAGTAAGCCCACGCTCGCTGGCCAAGGTCTTGAGTTGGTCTACAGTAAGGTCGGACAGGCCGGGCTCAGGTTCTGGCTCAGGTTCGGGTTCTGGCTCAGGTTCGGGTTCTGGCTCAGGTTCGGGTTCTGGCTCAGGTTCAGGTTCAGGTTGTGTCTCTACTCCATTACGGTCGGAAATCGAGCTGGCCGGGATAGGAATTACTTCCTCAGGGGCCTCTGCGGTGGGTTGTACAAGTTCTATCTGCTGGGCCTCTGGCTCTTCCTCGGGCTCCTCTTCCGACTCAGGAACTTCGAACTTAGTGACAAACTCCGGGGCATCCCCGGGTTTCAGTTCGTATTCTTCATCCTCCTCCGTCTGTGAAGAGTCGGGCATATCGACTGAGAGAGCGAAACTCGGCTTCTGCTTGGTAACGACCTGTTCGTCCTTACCATATTGCTTGACATCGATGGTGACATCGTCCATTTTGAATGCGGCATTGGACCAATCGACTATGTCATCGTCGTCTTCGTCTTCGAAGTCATCGATTAACTGGTCGAATAGGTCCGTAGCAGCCTCATCATCCATCGATGCGTCTTGCTTGTGGGAGGGTTTTGCGAGTTCGTACGAGCAGCGTGAACAACTCTCTGCATCCTCTGGGTTGCGCTGCTGACAAAGGGGGCATTCGACCCCCTTCTCCTCCTGCTTACGCCATGATTTGAATCGGTCGAACATCCACATCCACCGCCCTAATGTTAGACTTTGACGAAGGTCTCCGTATAATCTTCACGCGGTCATGGTCGCATGGCGTGGCCAACAGCCCATACCCTGGTCTGGGGAATTGTGATGGGGTATGGATGCGACGAGGAGATGTGAGTGATGAGGCAGAGGGGCTTCCAGCCCGCTTCAATCGTAGTCAAGAACACCACGAATCCTATCTCAAACTAATTCGATGGGAGTTGGATGACGAGCTTTCTATGACAGAAACTCGGCTCCGTGAATGGCCTGATGGCAGGCTCGCAGCCAACGGAATCGCGCTATTTGAATTGGTCGCCAAGACCGATGGATGGTTGTTCGGACAACGAATCATCAGGCTACAGCGCAGGGATCGTCAGGCCTTCGGTATGCATCGCTTCAGACAAGGTGACATCGTAATGCTGAGCAGGAGGAATCCTCTGACCGAGAAGCCTATCGAGGCCATAGTTAGTAATCGTTCCAGATATCACATCAGGATAGTAGTCCCAGAGGTTCCCACTGGACTTCGCAAGGACACTTGGAGGATGGATAGGGGTGCCAACAGAATTGCCCATGACAGGATGAGGGATGCGTTGAATTCTCTCTTTGAGGAGGATGGAGGCGTCCCTCTGAGAGATCTCTTCCTAGGAACTATCCACGATCCCATTGGGACTGCTGTGTTACCACCTGATTTGGGTGGTGCGAAACTCGCGCCGATTAGTCTCGCTAGCGACCTGAACAAGGCGCAAAGAGAGGCTGCTCGTTCGGCTATGGCCGGGCGCCTCACACTGATTCAGGGGCCTCCGGGGACAGGAAAGACACATTCCGCGGTAAGGATACTTGAGGCTTGGTCGAAGCAGGATATCGGCACCATTCTCGCAGTCGCTGATTCCAATGTCGCAGTCGATAATCTGCTAGAGGGTCTGCTCTCGTTGGGGGTCCGTGCGCTGCGCTTAGGACAGCCCGTGAAGGTACGAGAGAATCTGCGCGAGGCGACGATGGATGCGAAGATGGAGGAGCATCCACTACGACGAGATCTCGACCATTGGCTCGAGTCAAATGAGAAACTGTCGAGACGCGTCAAGGGGATGAAAGGCAAGGAGAAGGGGCTCACTCACCGCGATATTAGCCGCGGCTGGAAGGAGGTTCGGCGCATTGAGGCACAAATGCGAGACGATATTCTGGACCGTGCTCAGGTGCTGTGCTGCACATGCATCGGTGCGGGGCACGAACTGCTGGATGGTAGGAGATTCTCTCGAGTGCTAATCGACGAAGCGACCCAAGCCACCGAGCCGGCTACCCTAGTTCCTTTAGTCCGAGGGGCTAGGCAGGTCGTTCTAGTGGGTGATCATCGGCAGTTGCCTCCTACTGTAATATCTCAGAGGGCTAAGTCTGGGGGATTAAGCAGGTCGATGTTTGAGCGCTTGGTCGAGATGGGAATCAAACCACACCTTCTCCGTGTACAGTACAGGATGCATCCCTCAATCTCATTATTCCCCAACCAGCGTTTCTATGATGGGAAGTTGGAAGACGGAGTGGAGGCATCTAACAGACCTGCTCCTGCTGGCATGCTATGGCCAGACTGGGATAATCCAATTGCCTTCCTGCCGGTTCAGGAAGGTGAGGTTCGCTCTCCTGATGGGAACTCAAAGGAGAATCCTGCCGAGGCTTCATGGGTATCGCGTCTGCTCGAGGGTTTGCTTGATGGAGGGGAACTCGAGATGGGTGATATCGGAATCATTACTCCATATGCAGGACAAGTCAGGGCAATTCGAGACATAATGTCTGAGAAGTTTGACTCGGTTGAGGTGCGAACGGTGGATGGTTATCAGGGTCGAGAGAAAGAAGTAATCGTATTCTCTTGTGTTCGTTCCAATAGCGAGGGGAATGTGGGCTTCCTAGCAGACTCTCGGAGACTCAATGTTGCATTGACTAGAGCGAAGCGTGGTCTAATCGTCATAGGGGACCCTGCGACTCTGCGTCACGATGACGATTGGGCTGCGTGGATGGATTTCATGCGGAGTCGTAACCTTGAGGCATGGCACTTGCTCGGGATGTCCTGAGGTGGACCATGGCAGACCACGATTCACCCATCCAATTGAATGTGGGTGGGGGCACTCTAGCCAAGCAAATAGTGGCCTCGGAAGGGGGTCATGCGTCGCTACCTGACGGGGTCATACTAGCCTCAGGAGTGCGAAGACTAGCGGCATTCACTGCTGATGTGGTCATCGTCACAACCATTCTGATGGTAGTAACAGGTGGGAGACTCCTAGATGCTTGGAATTTGACTCTGTGGGCTTCTTCTGACTTCCACTTCGCCCTCGCACAAGCGCTGATTCTGATGGTAGCGCATTGGTTGTACTGGAGGTTGACTGGTCTTGCTTATTCACGCTCACTAGGCCAACGCCTGTTTGGACTGGCAATAGTTGCCGAAGACGGTTCGGCCCTGACCAGTGATATGTGGGATTCTAGGTCGTTTCGAAAATTACTCTTGTTGATTCCTCTGCTGAACATCTATGTTGGTGCATACGAATTGGCTAGAATCTCACAGAGACATACTCACCAATCCAATGTCGATCTCCATGTCGGTTCAATCGTAGCTCACTCCGATTCTCTTCCTCCTGCTAGCAGGAGGCACATCAGATAGTGATTCCATGCAGAATGAGATAGAGAGCGCCCTGTCTGGAGATTGTATAGTCTATCCCACTACCACTCAGCCTGCACTCGGCTGCATCCCGACTCGTGAGGGCCTGGACAGGTTGTACGATCTGAAGGGCCGAGATGCTAGCATGCCCGTCAGCATAGGCGTGGCTGACCTTGAGCAGGCTGAGATGCTGGTCGAGGTTCCCGACCTCGTAAGGAGTTTGTTTGATGATTTTCCACGGGGCTCGTTGACAGTCGTGCTCAAGTCTCACAAGACTATGGATTCGAGACTCGGAGGAGACGGTGTTGCCATTCGAGTAGTCGCTCACCCCACAGCGATTAACTTACTGAAATCCGTCGGACCACTGACTGCGACCAGTGCTAATCGCAGTGGTATTGCCCCGGTTGTAGACTGCGAGGAAGCAGCTCTCTTGTTATCTACGGCAGATAAGGAAGTTGCGTTCGTCCCTGGCTTATGTCAGGGAGGTTCGCCCAGTACATTGATAGCGTGGTATTCGGTCTGTGGTTCAACACAGTTGAGAGATACTGAGGTTCTCAGAGAAGGAGTAGTACCATCCAAGGAGGTTAGATCATGGTTGAGGAGGAAGATCTGAAGCACTGGCGTGATGCAGGACACGTTGCCAGAAGGACTCTTGATGGAATCAAGGATGAGATTACTGACGGTAAACATTGGAACGATGTAATCGACTCTGCTGAGCGCTTCATCAGGAGGCATGGTGGCCAAGCAGCATTCCCTGTAACCATCTCTGTCAATGACATGGCCGCACACTATACTACCAACTCACAATTAACTCCGCCAGAAGGATTGGAAGGAGAGATGGTGTTCCAAAAGGGAGACTTGGTGAAGCTGGATGTTGGTGTTCACATCAAAGGAGCCATAGCGGACAATGCCCTAACGGTAGAAGTCGGTTCAGCAGGGAATCACACCGACCAAATCAAAGCAGCCAAGGAGGCCAGAGATGCTGCCATCGAGATGATGCACCCGGGAACTCCTTGGCACGAGATAGGGGCTGCTGCAGAGCAGGTTTCCAAGGATGCTGGTTTTCAGCCGATTCGTAACTTATGTGGGCATGAGTTGGAGAGATGGAATCTACATGCAGGAACCTCGATTCCATCATACTCTTGTGGTGCTTACGACCGTGAAAAAAATCCTCAATTCAAAGGCTCAGTTGAGGCTGGAGGTATTTACGCAATTGAGCCATTCAACACCACCGGGTCCTCTGGTATGGTAGAGAATGTCACGCCCTCGGGATCCTCCAACATACTCAGAGTCACTGGCAATGTTAGAATTCGCAAGGCCTTATCGAAAGGTAAGCTTAAGCCGCTAGGTGCAACTATGGCCAGATATATTGAGGAGCGTTATAACACGCTCCCGTTCGCCGAGCGTTGGGCCTATCCACTGCTCGAGAAGCCTTTCCCAGAAGAGAGCGTGGAGTCCTTGAGGAAGAAGTGGGACCAACTGGTCAAGAAGCTGACTTCGATACGTTTCCTAGAGACCTATACTGCCCTCAGGGATGCCGATGGTGGAGATGTAGGGCAGTTCGAGCATACGGTGTTGGTTACAGATGGTGGTCCAGAATTGCTGACTGTCCATTGATAGGCTCTCAATACAACGATTTGACGAAAAATTCGTTGAGTTTTCATAACGATTATTTATCGCCGACTCATATGACATGCCGTACGGGGACGAAAGGTTCTCGCTGAGTGCATCCCATCCCCTCGCTATTATCTCTCGCCCTGTACACCTAAAGCGGGTTGCTGCGAGGCTGTTCGTAATCCTAGTTTTCTTTTACGATATAGGAAAAGTTCCTTCCGTATAACCGGTATCTCAGGGTGTGGAAGCCATCGATGAGTGGACTGTGGCCGAGCTCAGGGCCGAACTTGAGGAATTGGAACTAGTCACCACTGGGAACAAGCAGGATCTTTACGATAGGTTGCTCGATTACGAGGAAGAATGGGGAGATGATGGAGACTCGGGCCTCTCGAATACAGTTGGCGGTATTTTCAACATCGTAATCAGAAACCGTGTCGCTTTGGGTGCCGTCATAGGGGTGCTGTTGTTGTTGTCCGCGATTGTCGTTGCCGGACCGGTTGTGATTGACATGATTATGCCTGCCGAAGAAGATCCCCCTGAGGTTAGTAACTGGGAGTTTTCCTTTGAAGAGAAGAACTGGACGGAGATTCAGACATTCTTCGTCAATGACGATTCTACAGAGACAGTGTCCTTGCTCATCCCGATGCCAAATAATGTCTCGGAGGTCTATATTGGAGCCTATTGGGGAGAGGAGGATGAGGAGCCCGGGGGCATAGTCGGTTGTGATTTGGTCACTGTTGAGGTATCCGAAACTTCTGTGTCCAAGCCTCATTTGTACACGCTCTCGAGTACTGATGCGTCCAGTCAGGACTGTGATGCGGACAAGACCGAACCATGGGACAAAATCTGGTACCACTACTTCCTCGACATACCCAACTCTACTGGCTTTGAGGGTACAGAGGAGGAGGCCCGGGAATCGTGGGATCTGTACAACGGATCAGGTACCGGGGAATGGAGAATAGATGTCAGCGTCGATACCTATGCAGTCTGGGGCACAGTTTGTGACTGCGAGGACGGTGAAGATGTCAGACTCACCATCTCTTACATCGAGTATGAGGTCAAGATGTCAATCATGTCAGAGGGCGATTCGTCGGGCTAGGTTTCGCTTTCTGTGGTAGCCGAACCGTAAAGCGTCACTGCTATGATGGCAGCCAGTACAAGGAAGATGCCGATGACTTGGTTCTGCGAATGACCCTCCTGATGCAGTATGACATACCCCCAAACGAGTGTCAGTACCGGCTGCAGAAGGACGGCGAAGGAAGTGTGTGCTGCTGGTAGGCGCGGTAGAGCGTGGGCAATGGCCAGCCAACCGGCTACCTGACAAAGCATTGCAAGAACGATGAGCCATCCGTGACCGGGCCAGGTTGGTTGTAATTCCAATGGTTCTATTGCTACGCTGCTTAGGGGTAGTAAGCCGAGCACTAGTAGTCCTAGAGCGGCGCCAGCAGTAGCATCTAATTGAACTGAAGATGATGGTGCTAGTTCCCTGTTAGAATACCGGAACAAGATTAGGAATGAGGAGTAGAAGAATGCCGCCATCATGCCGAATACCTCTCCCTTGACCGGGTCCCACTCGTCCGACAGGTCC
>NZWD01000033.1 GCA_002698225.1 Methanobacteriota archaeon
GAGCGTTCCCAGGAATGGCATTCGCAGCGAGGTAACGAATACCACCAAGCCATGTTTCCAATTGATTCTGAGAAGGAGATGACCTTCGACGCAATTGACTTGGAGGAACTGAAATCAGACAAACGTAATGGGATTTACTTCATCTTCGACAATATCAGAAACATTGGCTATGTCGGAATGGCATCATCGATGACATTTAGCCAACGCTTCTACAATGGAAAGAAGGACTGCAAAGATAATTGTCCCTCAAATTGTGGTTGTTTTGGCCACATAAATTCGACTCCAGATACTTGCCGTTCTTCTCGCGTCATCACTCCTGATGCTGAATACCGTGTCTATTGCCTCGCTGAAATGGATGCCGCGACCGCAGAAGTAATGCAAAGTGAAGTCGATTGGTACTACATACTCCTCGAGGCCGAAATCGAGATGACGAATGCAGTTTGGGCACTCGGGCGTGCGGGCTATACCGGCCGCCCTATCGTGTCTTGTCACATAGAATCAGCCACATACCAACATTTCCTAACAATATCTGAGGCGGCCTTGACTCTGTTGCCGAATCACTCTGGAGGGGCGGGGGCTATCGGACCAATGGTTTCCGGACTTCAAAATCAACTGAATGGCTACACTCACAGGTATGCTACCAAGGATGAATTGGAATTATATCAAGGACATCGAGAAAATACTGAACTGATTGGAAGATTTCCTCAGGTTTCGGAATGGCACGATAATCAAGGGAACCCGATTGAGGATAGAGTGCGTAACATGAACTCCAAGATGGCATGGATTTCCGGCCCATTAAATGAATCTGATTTGGAACATCTAAAATCGACAGCTCGAGGCTCGTATGACACTTCAATCAAATCGAAATACAAGCGTGTGTACTGGCAGCGTCGATACAAGGGGTGGAAGTGGAGTGCCTACAAAAGGGAGTTCAAAGCAGACGGTGTCAAACGAAGAGAACGAGTCTCTGACAACCACCCCACCGATCGAGCAGCAGCTATTGACAGGGAGCTTTGGGTTATCAAGAACAAGTTAACTGACATCAACATTTCAAATTTCGACTGGGATCTACCCCCAGATTAGTGAGTGCACCCTGTGATTCATTCCTATGCTATGATTCACTATACCATGTAGCCCATGACTTAGGTGTTTCACGAACATGGAAGGCACGCAGTCTTAGTGAGTTACCGTAAGATGTCTTGATGTGAGTATCAACCTGCTCGAATGCCCACTTAGCGAGGTTTTCTGCAGTAGGTACGAATGGTACTGTTAGTGTTCTATGTTCGTCTCCCATAAGGGAAAGTGCAGCGACTGCCTCTTCATCAGATTCGTAGACGATGAATGCATGATCGACTACATCGTGAATGTACTTGTTCAGAATCTCTGAGATATCGGAGAAATCCATTAGCATACCCTCTTCCGATACACCACTCTGAGTGACTACTTCACCTTCGAGTTCTACCTCCCAACGGTATCTGTGTCCGTGCATATGTCTGCACTTGCTCTTATGATTTGGAACTCGGTGACCGGTATCGGTCTCTACCCATCTTCTGATTCTACTCGTCATGCTCTTCCTCCAATTTGAAATGCATGCTGGCCGAATTAATACAATACCTCTCTCCACCATGCTGCATTGGACCATCATCGAATACATGCCCCAAGTGTGCATCACAAGAACCGCACCTAACTTCTACTCTGACCATCCAGAACGACTTGTCCTCCAGTCTAGTAATTCCGGAATCGGGATGCTCGGTGTGAAATGCGGGCCAGCCGCAGCCGGATGCGTACTTCATCTCAGAAGTGAACAATAGGTGTCCGCAACATATGCAATGGTAGTCACCCTTCCTATCCTCGAGGTTGTATATTCCGGTATTCGGCCTCTCTGTTCCGGCCTCCCTTGTCACGTGATATTGTAATTCATTCAGTCTACTTCGCCACTCAGCATCCCTCTCGGGATCGACTCTTGGTTGACCACTCATTGTACAGCCTCGTATTCCATCTCAATTCTCAGGGCGCGTTCAAGCACGGTATTCCAACCATCGACATACTCCAACGGGTCTTTCCTGCCGATGGCGTGGAAGGCAAGTATCCTCTCTACATCTGACCCAGTCTTACCCGAGCTTCTACCATCTCTATCTGGGTTGTATGATGTGTTGGTGTTTGTGAAGACGATATCGAAATCTAGTCCTAGAGATTCGCATGACTTCAGTGCATCTCTGAGTATACCTTCTTTGTCAGCATCGATATACGGCAGTTCCATGGAGATTCTCTTTGATCCCCAGTTACCAGTATCGAGAGCGAGTTTCAGTTGGTCGTAGAACTCAGGTCTACAGTCAGGATAGATTGCATGGTCACCAGAATGTACACCTAGAGCCAAATAAACATCGCATTCCTCAACTGTTGATATCGAGAGGGCGTGCCCATAGAGAATTGATGTGAAGATTGCATTTCTGTTTGGAACGACAGTCTGCTTCATCTGCTCCTCTTCATAGTGACCTTCTGGGACATCAGTAGATGTGTCGGTTAGTGTTGAGGAGAATGAGGACATGGCACTGGAAATATCCACTATGATGTGTTCCACGGTGTGTCCCATTGATGACAGGTAGTGGATGTTATCACGAGCCCTCTCAAGCTCAACGATATGCCTCTGTCCGTAATTATACGAGATGCAGGTGACTGAATCCCCGCGGTCCAGCATGCGCAATAAAAGGGCAGTTGAATCCATCCCACCACTAAATGCCATTACAACTCTCATTCTACACACATCCACTTGTGAGTCTGTAGTGATAGTCTCCATACAGGATCAGCCTTGACAGCTTCGTAAGTCTGGTGAAAATTCAATCCATTCCACTCAACACTCTTACTCTCATCATAACATGGTTGTAGGAATAGGTGTTCGAAACCATCCTTTAGATTGTCATACATAGACATGTCCTGGCCTAGAAATACTACTTTGAGCTCATCTCCTTCACGCTGCCTGATTGCAACATCGGGATACTCCTGATCTTTTGGACTGACACAAATCCAATCGATTAATCCACTAGGTAATGCAATAGTTCCATTTGTCTCGATGCTGATATGGTATCCCATCGCCTTGAGTGAATTGCATAGAGGAGGCAGGTCTTGCATAGCGGGCTCACCCCCAGTCAGAATTACTCTGTCACAATCGTATCGAGACACCTCATCAATGAGCTGACCCAAGGTCATATCCTCCCATTCATCGAATTCGGTGTCGCACCATGGGCAGCGTAGGTTACAGCGACCAAATCGAATGAAAACTGATGACTCTCCACAATGGTAACCTTCACCTTGAATGGAATGAAAAATCTCTACAATCGGGTATACCTGTTCGAGACCGGATTCTGTAGGTAGTAAGACCATAGAATCACTTGTTAATCAACTGCATCAGCTCAGACCTAGCTTGAGACTTGTCGAAGAATGCTCCTCGCATTGAACTAGTCACCATTACTGCGTTCTGCTTAGACACACCCCTGCATCGCATACAGCCATGTTGGGCTTCAATTACCGCAGCACATCCTAAAGGATCTATCACTCGTTGTAGGTCCTCTACTATTGACTCAGTCATCCTCTCCTGGTTTTGTAATCTCTTTGAGTGCATATCGAGGAGTCTTGCGAGTTTACTAATACCAACTATCTTATCGACTGGAATGTATGCAATGTGAGCCTTTCCTGAGAACGGTTGCAAATGATGTTCGCACATAGAATGGAATTCCACATCCTTCAGCAGTACTATGCCATCGTATCCCTCTGAATTGAATGTTGCAGACAGTATTTCCTCCGCATCATCAGCATACCCACTATAGATTTCCTTGTATGACTCAATTACTCGCTGAGGACTCCTGTCCAAACCTTCTCTCAGCTCACCATCAATTTTCTCAATATATCTGATTAGGGTCTCAACAGCCTCAGTGGCCTGAGCATCTGAGATTTCATTCATTAGAATCCCTCGATCTTCTACCGTGTAAATCATCAATCTCATCTAGCTGATCTAGCAACTTCCGGCATGCGGTCCTCACAGCATCCGCAAGAGAAACGAATTTCTTGTCGTCACCAACATGTGTCTTGAGGTCATCAAGTAACTGCGAGGGGATGTCTAAACTAACCTTGGGCATGAAAAGCGCACAACATATCATGGATAAGTATTACTCAATGAATACTATAGTAATATTATTTACGAAAACTCTCAATTTGACTATCTATGTCTGGGTGGGCAGCGCATATCGTTTCAGCTCGTTGGGAAAGCTGACTGATTTGGACATCAGCTTCTTCGTTTGAAACTCCCTGTTCAAGTAAACTAGCTACTAAGGAAAGACCCCCTTGTATGGCACCTGCATCGAGGTACGCATCGTTGGTAATTTGACCAGAATCCCTGAGATTACCCAGTGCTTCAGAAAGAAACTCAACCTCATCTGAGACTTCAATTGATGTCGGGGTACCGTTGATTGTGATACGTGCCATTGAGGTCTGCATACATCGCCGAAATTGCATTGTCTTTTGACTGTTATCAATTACGTTGCACAAGTTCTACTAACACCCCTCCAGTTGAAGATGGATGTACGAATGCAATGAGTGATCCACCAGTTCCTTCACTAGGAGTTTCATTTATCATCCTGAAACCCAATTCGGTTAGTTTGTAAATCATCTCTTTGATGTCATCTACAGCAAATGCAATTTGTTGAATACCTATTCCGCGACTATCAATGAATTTACCAATTGGAGTATTCCTGCCCAACGGCTCGAGCAACTCTACTTTGGGATATTCTGAAATTCCCTCAAACATTCTGATTCTAACACCTTGTTCTTGGTTTACATGATTCTCTTTAGCTACTAGTCCCAAAGCCTCCCAAAACACAGAGGCTTCTTCAATGGACTCTGTAGCAATGCCTACATGATCGATACTGGGCTTGTCCATTATACTCCACTCGGTGATACCCATGTACCGAAGCACTCTCTCATGACTCCGTTCATCTCTCCTATTGTAGCACCTGCCTTGGCCGCTGCTATTAGCGGCTCCATGACATTGTGCTCACTAATACAAGCATGCTTCAGACTGTCGAGGGCTGCTTGAGTAGTCATTTCATTTCTTCTAGATCTGTGAATTTCTATTCGTTCTATGCATTTCTTAGTGTTATCAGGGTCAATCTTCAATCCGCTATCATGTATTTGTTCATCGTCATTATGAACATTTACTCCAACGACGCCTATATCGCCACTCTCGATAGAATTCAAATTCTTCCAAGCACTTTCATGAATCATGCGTTGTTGCACACCAGATTTCACACAATTTAGTGCACCTCCTCGAGACTGTATATCTTCAATGAGTACTCTAGCTTCAACAGCAATTTTCGTAGTCATTTCCTCAACTAAATAGGAACCTGCAAGTGGATCAACCGTGAATGGGATCCCCGTTTCTTCTGCGATAATCTGCTGCGTTCTTAATGCGATAGTGGCAGCTTCTTCAGTAGGAAGTCCGATAGCCTCATCGTAACTGTTTGTATGGAGTGATTGAGTTCCCCCGAATACAGCCGATAGAGCTTGGTATGCAACCCTGACAGTATTGTTCAATGGTTGCTGAGCGGTGAGAGTAACTCCAGCTGTTTGTGTGTGGAACCGTAGTTGTGATGAACGCGGATCATTGGGAGAAAAGAGTTCTGTGACAATGTTGTGCCAAAGCATTCTAGCAGCCCTAAATTTGGAAACTTCCTCTAAAAAGTCATTATGTGAACTGAAGAAGAACGACATACGAGGTGCGAAACTGTCTATCTCAAGTCCTGATTCAATTGCACTTGTAACATACTGCAATGCATTTGACAATGTCAAAGCAACCTCCTCAACTGCGGTACAACCAGCTTCCCTCATGTGGTATCCGCTGATTGAAATGGTGTTCCATGATGGCGTATTTTCCGTACACCATTCGATTAGATTAGTAGTTAATCTCATTGAATGCTCTGGAGGATAGATGTACAGCCCCCTAGCAACATACTCTTTGAGAATATCATTCTGTACTGTTCCACGTAAATCTGACCTATCAACACCAAATTCGTCTGCTGCAGCAACATACATTGCCAGAATTGAAGTTGCAGGCGCGTTTATCGTCATCGATGTTGAAATTGATGATAAATCAATTGCATCGAACAGAGTCTTCATGTCATCCAATGTGTCAATTGGCACACCAACTCTTCCTACTTCACCCAGAGAATGGGGGTGATCTGAATCTAGGCCCAATTGTGTAGGTAGATCGAATGCTACTGAAAGACCGGTCTGACCATTCTTGAGGAGTTTTCTAAATCTAGTATTGGTATCTTTGGCAGTAGAGAATCCTGCATATTGGCGCATGGTCCACAACTTACTACGATACATGTCGTTGTGAATTCCTCTAGTATACGGTGGCAATCCCGGATTGGGGTGTCCACCAGGATTAACTCCAGCGGCATTAGCAGTTTCTGTTGTTGCTACATCAGACCTACCCATTCCGCTCATTGTGCTCGAACGAGGCTTCTCCACGCTGTTGCGAGGAGGGAATGCACCATGAACAATGTGCTAGTGGTGGTGTCCACCGGGTCCATGTACATGGCCATGGGCTAGCTCTTCAGCACTAGGGTCACGAATTGAGTTGACTAGTACTTCAAAATGCAAGGTCTTACCGGCCATTTGGTGATTTAAATCAATTCGAACCGTATCACCATCAATTGATGCGATTGCGAATTGAATAGGACCTTGATCGCTCTGTGCCGCCATGACCATTCCTGGCTGAAGCTCCATATCTGCTGGGAATTGTTCGCGTGGAATTTCCTGAAACGCTGAATCATCGCGGAAACCATATGCTTTATCGGGAGTCAGTGTAAAGGATCTTGATTCGCCTTCTGACGCACCTAGCATCTCTTGCTCAAATCCCTCAATCATGTTCCGATAGCCGACTAAGAAAGGTAACGGCTCTCCATCGACATTACTATCGAAGACTTCTCCGGTGTCGGGGAAGGTTCCTGTGTATGTAACAAATGCAACTTTTCCATTTTCTATTGTACTCATATTATCTCCTCACTGTGTATCTATCTACCACGCTTCTCAGAGTGGATTCTTGTTCTTCCGTCAGTACTCCTTGTTCGGACTTCTCGGAGATGAACTGCTTTGCATCAGCTATAGTTAGCCTCTCACCGCGAGCCCATATCGTACCTAGAAGATTGGAGCGATGCTCTTCTGGAATGTTCAGTTCCTGCAGCAACCCCCTCATTTCATACTTGTATTCCATATGTCTACTACGGTCTAGTCTCTTGGCTCTATTGGCCGGTTGGAAAGAAGAGGATCTGCGTCGTCGGGGTTTTGGTTTAGGAGGCGGCTTAACTTCAGGAGCTGGTTTCAATACTGTTTTCGCTCTAACTACTGGCTCCGTTTTCGCTCGTTCTTTAGATTCATCAATAATCTCCTTAGCCCTATTACTGACTGTTTCTACCGGTTCCTCATCGGCTGTTTCGCTATTTGGCCTAAGTCCAATTGATTTCCTCGGAGATCTAAGAATCTGTTCGTTAACTACTTCCGAATCTAGGTCCTCTTCCGAATCTGGCTCCTCACTGACCTGAGCAGTTTCGGGCTCAGTATCTTCAATTGGCTTTGATATTTCAGGAGGCTTTGCTGGGGGTTTAGCGGGTGGCTTTGCTGGGGGTTTTACAGTGGGCGGTGTCAATTGCTTACCTGTAGGTTTAGGCGTGTTGCTTGGAGTTGTAGGATTACCAAAAATGTCCCTTGGGACAGCCTTTGAACGCCTCCTCCTCTGCACTAGACAACCAGTCTCCGCATGATACGCAACATCGGTTTCTCATAAGGCTCACGGAAGGGTTCAGTCCCATCGAACAATGGTTTGGTCCGTTCTTAGTCCGGGCGATACGGCACTATCTTCCAATACAGTCGACTCTGATACGCTTAGCATGCGCCTACCCAACTCGGCAATCATTGTTCCATTATCAACACAGAATGCCTTTGGTGGGCAGTATGATGTTGCGCCTCGTTCTTCGCACATCACTCTAGCCATCTCATTAATTCTAGCATTGCAGGCTACTCCTCCGCCCAGTAGTAACTGTTCTTTTCCAGTATGGGCCATAGCTCGCTCCGCTACCTCAATACATGCAGCGAATGAGTGTTCTTGCAGTGACCAGCATACTTCTTCCAGTCTATGTCCGTCAGAAATCTTCTGATTAGCTGCAGTCATAACGCCGGAAAAGGATAGATCCATTCCTTGTACTGCATATGGCAACGAGATTCCATCCATTGTACAATGAGAATTCATAGCAAGCCAATCATTTGCCAACACCTCAATCTTTGGACCGCCCGGAAAAGCCATTCCGTGTGTTCGAGCAAACTTATCGAGCATGTTACCAATGCCAATATCTAGAGTTTCACCCAACACTCTGTATCTACCTCCTCTTCGAGCAATAATCTGAGTATTACCTCCCGATACATACAGTAGAACTGGGTCATTGCAGTTAGTCTGGTTTCTACCGATCTCAATATGGGCAACACAATGATTCACTCCGACAAGTGGTACATCCCAAGAATGTGATAATCCGCGGGCAATTGAAGCCCCTACTCTGAGGCATGGGCCAAGGCCGGGGCCCTGACTGAATGCTATTGCAGATATGTCTGAGGGCTGTAAGGAGTTTTCATTCATCAAATTTCGTAATAGATATCCGGCAATCTCTGAATGGTGATCAGCGGCTTCTCTGGGATGAATCCCCCCTTCCTCAGGAGTGTATAGATCTGAACTAGAAGGTAATGCCTCACCCTCTTCACTCACAAGACCAAATGACAATGTGTGGGCCGTACTCTCTATGCCAAGTATCATCGCCATCGACCTATACGCAGCAGACACTGCTTTCAAGCATCCCGTTCCTCGAGAGTCATGGGCATGCTGATATTGAATGCCGGCGAGATTGCCCATCTGGATTCAATATCGACTAACTCTCCCATTTCAGGCCACAATATGACAGATAGAGAATCCAATGTTTACTCTAGTGGGATGGGCATTCTAATCGAAGATAGTAAAATCAAGTCAATTTCTGAATCCCAGTCGCTTCAATCAGAACATGCTCCGGATTGGGATGGTGAGTTTTCATCATCTTCGTTATCGATTATTGATGCAAAAGGATGCGCAATAATTCCAGGATTAGTGGATTCCCACACACACCTAATCTGGGGGGGCGACAGATCTTCTGAGATGAGGTTGCGTCAGTCTGGTATGAGTTACAAGGACATATCCAATATTGGGGGCGGGATTCGACGTACTGTGTCCAGAACTAGACGGATGACACTAGAAGAAATGGTATCGATAGGCCTATCCAGAGTTACTGAAGCCTCCAAGTATGGTTCATGTGCTATGGAGGTTAAGAGTGGCTATGGTTTAGATACTGAAACTGAACTAAGATTATTAGAAGCTGCATCGATAATTTCCAGGAATTCCGAAGTTTCGATATATCCTACATGGTTAGGTGCCCACGATTTCCCTCCAGAAATCAATAGGTCCCAGTATATCGACGAATTATTGTCTGTTCAACTCCCTGAAGTTACAAGTCAAGGTATAGCAAGATGGTGCGATGTTTTCTGCGAGGATGGATGGTACACGAATGAAGAGACAGAGTCAATCGTTAAACAAGCGAAGGAAATGGGTCTCGAATCTAGATTACATGTAGATGAGTTTGGAGATAATGATGGATTGGCCCTCGCCGCAGAACTCGGTTCTGTTAGTGCAGACCATGTCGCTAAATCGAGCCCTGAATCTAGACATAAGGCTTCAGAAGCAGGTACGATGCAGACATTTTTGCCTGGAACTCCATATGTTCTAGGAAGTAATCTGGATCTCCCATTAATTGATTGTATAGAAAACGACTGGTCTTTTTCTTTGGCTACCGACTACAATCCAAACTGCAGAATGCTATCATTACCATTAGTCGCAAACATTTGCTGTACAAGGATGGGACTTGATCCACTGGCTGCCCTAATCGCGAGTACAAAGAATCCAGCTTCCACACTAGGCGATAAGAACATCACAGGAAAAATTGCAGTTGGCGGTTTAGCCAATTTAAACATCGTATGGTCTAGTGATGTTGATGGTTGGTGTCAAACTCCTGGGGAGAATCCTTTCACCCAGACTATCATTTCTGGTAATATTGTATAATCACATTATTAGTTTGTAAATTATATTTCTTCTATCATATCTTGTAATTTATTTACATTGATTTTCATTATGACATAAGATTGCGTAATTCTCATTCAAACAGATTTTCTTCCAATATTCCGTCGCTTATCATGCCGATAACCATAGTTATCAGAACATGCCAATGGACAAATTAACTGTATAGCCTTGCAGTGCAACGATTTTTCAATATTCAATAATTTCAGCTGTTTCTACCCATACCAAATGGGTTGAATAGCATATGTACAATCAAATTTCATGAGCGATACCGGATACTGCATGAGATGCAAGGAGAATGTACCTGTGAGGGATCCTCGAATCATAACAATGAGTAATGGAAGGAGTAGATTGACTGGCCTATGTTCCAACACTGGGTGCGATTGCACTATCTCGAAGATCGTATCTTGACAGAATGTTTCATTTGTATTCCCCCCGTCCTCACGCCGCGGGCTCGTGGTCTAGGGGTTATGACGTCGCCTTGACATGGCGAAGATCGCAGGTTCAATTCCTGCCGAGCCCACCAATAGTTTTGAATCAATATTTAGGATTATTCAAAGATATAAGAAAAACGAATTCTGCCCTTACCTTTGTTCTTCTTACCTAGAAATTTGATTTTTGGTATCATGGAGGTATTTGATACATGAGTGCCAGCACATGGACACAAATCGATTCCTTCTATCTCTACGACTCTCAATTGGGTTATTGATGATGGAATTCGATGCATGAATTTGGTATGTCTCATTTGTTCGTGTTCTAGTATTCGCGTTCTTTCCCATTGGTGAATATTGACAGGTACATTTGAAGAAATTACAGAGTTTGTGGCTTCAACAAGATTGTCGGGATTGAAAACTTCCTTGTCCTCAAACAGGAGATCTACACGTGAATTATCAACACTGAGTTGATTCCCTACTGTCTCAGCACCCCACAGATCTTCGGCCAGAGCTGAGACAATATGCTGAGCAGTATGCATGAGGCTGTGTCCGTTTCTTCTATCAACATCTATTTGACAAGTCACTGTATCTCCAGTTTGGAACAAATCAGATTCATCTACTGGATGTAGAATCATATTACCTGGCAATACCTCGGCAATAGCCGACTCAGCACTCTTTGAAGTCAATAGGGCAGTATCTCCGGGTTGCCCACCTCCTCTTGGATAGCAGTAAGTGGACTCCAATAACACATTGTTGCCCTCGAATCCATGTATGCGCGTCTCGAATGGAGGCGGATCTGTACCTGGATGCATGGACATATGCAATTTCTCTTGCATAGTATCACTCGAATATTGCCTGTAATCCACCACTCAACAAATCGTAGCTCAGTGACTCACACTCAGAAGTCATAGCCCTATCACCATCAAATGGAGATACATGGGTCCTCACCCAATAAACAATCTTCGAAACACCTGAGCCGGGTTTCTCAGAGATTCTGTCAATCGCTTCGGATGAACATATCAGTTCGTTCGCAAGTACTTGAGACAGTAATTGAGTTGATTTCAATGACCGGTATGTTCCAGTTGCCCCCATTGAAACATGGTCTTCTTTACCCATACTAACAGGAACATTAGATGTAGTTGCAGAATTTGCTAGTAAATGTAATTCGGCTATACACGCAGCTGCAACATATTGGATAATCATGAATCCGCTTTCAAGCCCTTCTGTTTTAGCTAAGAATGCTTTTTGTCCACTCCAATTAGGATCTAGAACCTGATTAATTCTCCTCTCAGATATGCTGGCTAATTCATGGCACGCTATAGCAATAGAATCACTAGCGAGTGCAAGGTTCTGTCCATGGAAGTTTCCTCCACTAACGATATCCACTGAGTCATTTTCTACGAAAACCAGAGGATTGTCTGTTGCGCTATTTATCTCAATCTCTAACATTCTTCTAGTCTCTGCGATTAAGTCAATTACGGGTCCGTGAACTTGAGGTGCGCATCTGAAGCAGTATGCATCTTGAACGCGATCGCAATTGGAATGAGATTCATTGATATCTGAATCATTTACAAATTGATTAATTCTAGCTGCTGAAATAGATTGGCCACGCTGTGGCCTGTGCTGGTGAATTCTAGAGTCGAATGGAGCATGTGATCCTTTAATTGCTTCAACTGAGCAGGCTGCGCTAGCATCGGCTGCCATGACAAGCCTTTCCAAATTTAGTATAGTAATCACAAGATATGCACACATCTGACTGGTGCCATTAATCAGCGATAATCCTTCCTTGGCTTGTAGTTTGACAGGATTTATGCCGGCGTGTGTTAGTGCTTCTAAACTGGTCATCCTATTCCATCCAGTACGAGTTCTGACCATGCAATCACCCTCACCCAACAATGCCAATGACATATGAGATAGTGGCGCTAAGTCACCGGATGCTCCTAGAGAACCAATTCTGGGAACTACAGGTGCGATTCCAAAATTTATCATTTCAATTAGCATCTCTACTATCTCAGGTCGTATTCCAGATACACCTTTAGCCAGCGAATTTGCTCTGAATACCATCATCAGAATAACATGCTCAGGATCCATTAGTTCGCCTACACCACAGGCATGGCTTCTGATTAGATTTGTCTGTAAATCTTCAAGATCATTACCGTCAATACGAACTGAAGACATTGCTCCGAATCCGGTATTTATTCCATATACAACATCATCCGATTGGATGATTTTTTCTATCGCGGAACGAGATGCAGACATAGCAGACCTAGATTGGTCCGTAAGGACAGCTCGCGCCATCATACCATGGGTTGGATGCTCATATGACAATGCGAATGCATCTTCTAGACTCAATGATTGACCATCAATCTCGATGTCTCGCACGGTTCGGCCACAAGAGATGCTCAAATAGAGTCATCGAGACTCTTGAATACAGTATCTAAGATATTATTATCGACAATATTAGGCATTGTAACATTCAAGTTTTCGTTAGATTCTGATGCGTTTCTAACAGTTCTCATTGCAGCATCATTTCGGGCCCAAGATCTCCTTGTTAAGCCATTAATTACATCCCAAGAAATCATTGATTTAATTCGATTATCTGAATCATCACTTCCATCAATTAGTAGTCCAAATCCTCCATTGATGACTTCGCCCCAACCTACACCTCCACCATTGTGCAGGCTAGTCCATGTTGCGCCGCGCACAGAATCACCTACAAAATTGTGTACGGCCATATCAGCAGTGAACATTGATCCATCACGAATATTAGCAGTCTCGCGATATGGACTGTCGGTACCACCTACATCGTGGTGATCTCTCCCCAAGACAATTGGTGCACTAATTCTACCTTCTGAAATAGCACGATTGAATTCCTGAGCAATCATTGTCCTGCCTATTTCATCTGCATACAGTATCCTAGCTTTACTGCCGACTACCAATTCATGTTTGTCTGCTTCAACAATCCACCTGATATTATCTTCATATTGGGTCTTGATTTCATCTGCACAATTATCTGTTAATTGTCGTAGAACTTCGATAGCAATCTGGTCGGTAACCCTTAGATCTTCTAAATCTCCAGAAGTACAGACCCATCGGAATGGACCAAATCCATAATCAAAGCACATTGGTCCCATAATATTCTCAACATACGATGGATATCTGAACGACCCGTCTTCAGTCAATACATCAGCACCGGCTCTGCTAGACTCTAGCAGAAATGCATTTCCATAATCCCAGAACAATGCGCCCCTATCGCATAATTCATTGATGGAATCTACATGTCTTCGTAGGCTATTCTGAACCTGGTTTTTGAATGCAGAAGGATTGTCTTTGAGTAATTTTCTACCCTCTTCGAACCCCATTCCTGCAGGCATATAACCTCCGAGCCAAGGGTTGTGTAGGCTAGTCTGATCACTGACTAAATCTGGTGTGATATCAGAATTAACAAGATACTCCAAAAGGTCCACTATGTTACCGAGGTAACCGAGAGATACTGCTTCATTATTCTCTACTGCCTCCCTAGCCCGTACTGATAATTCATCTAGATTATCGTATAGTTCAGTCAACCAGCCCTGGGAATATCTCTTATTGGCAGCAACTGGGTCAATCTCAGCGATAACACACACTGCTCCGGCAATTACAGCAGCCTTTGCTTGAGCTCCGGACATTCCCCCCAAGCCTGATGTGACATACATCACACCACCCAAATTAGAATCATCTTGTAAGTCAAGGAATTTCCTAGCTGCATTGAGAATGGTGATTGTAGTACCGTGTACTATGCCTTGAGGTCCAATATACATGTATGATCCAGCTGTCATCTGACCATATTGAGATACTCCAAGTGCATTCATCCGCTCGTAATTTGCCTGTGAAGAATAGTTCGGAATTACCATACCATTAGTCACTATTGCCATTGGAGCATCAACTGAAGAGGGGAATAATCCTAGGGGATGTCCAGAATACATCACTAGTGTTTGATCATCTCTCATAATCGAAAGATACCTCATGGTGAGTAAGTATTGAGCCCAATTCTGAAACACTGAGCCATTTGTCCCGTATGTTACTAATTCATGAGGGTATTGGGCTATTTGTGGATCTAAATTATTCTGTATCATCAGCATGATTGCAGCAGCAGAGTTACTATTTGCACGATATTCAGAAATTGGTCTTGCAAACATATCATACTTAGGTCTGAAACGATGCATGTAGATGTGGCCAAATTCCTCTAATTCATTAAGGAACTCGGATGCTAACTCCTTATGCCATTTNGGTGGAAAGTATCTGAGTGAGTTCATGATAGCAAGCCTCTTCTCAGCATCATTTAGCACTTGAGGACGATTAGGAGCATGAGGAACTGTANTGTCCAATGGAATGGGAGGAGGTAATTCCGTGGGAATACCTTCCGAGTAGTCATTCATTTTCTTCACCAGCCGAGTCTTTCAGTGTATATGCTACGCAAATGAAGCATTTTCTCATCACATTTTCCTATTACAATCTCTGTGTCATGGTCAATAGAATCAACATCATTACCACTGATGTACTGTGTATTGATCTTTACATTCATCTGTGCTATCTTTGCTGCAGAATGAGCTAACTCGGCAGATGCGGCAAGATCTGTAAGCGCATTAGCATTGCAGTGATGAGATAATTTTAGCAAATCATTCAGTAACAGGTGAGATGCTCGTAATATTTCTAGTGGAGTCAACGCAGCTCCAATTGTGGCCTGTCTAATTGAATCTGACCTAATGTTCGAGTCATCATCCTTAGGTAGTCTGTATGCTGCCATGACTGCATCAAAAGCAGCAGCATCCCTCTCAGCTAGTGATATGGAATCATCAATTCGATCTACTGACTGTTGCACAATGAGGTTAGCAATCTCATGCCCGTCAGACCACTTATCGCTTTTGAGTGTCAGGCGAGAAACCATTGTAGCCAAGGAATGTGCATGGGCCAGGCTCAATGCAGCGACCGACCCCCCACCCGGCGTGGGTCTAGAAGATCCGATAGAATTCAGTATGTCTCTATATCCTTCATTCATGCTATCTCTCCTGAATTACCCATTCAATGATGTTTGAATTAGGATTGAAGTCATCCAACTTATCGAGCATTAGCCCATCTATGGCTTGTTGGACTAAGGTTTCGTGATCCGCCTCTAAGTTACCATAATAATGACGACCAGCATCAAGCATTGCTTCTAGAGGAACCAATCCCACTAGTTCTCCTGCAACTGCCTCTAGGCCAATCTTTGCAGCCTCTTCGCATATGGCATCTGTTACATGATGCAAACCAGTCACAGAGTATTCTAACAGATTCATAGAGACTTGGGCGGTATCATCATCGTACATCCATCCCGCGGCTTGAAGGTGCTTGAACAATCCTGGATTCCTGAGAGCTTTGCCATTATCATCACGGATTATAGCACCATCATCGTCTTTGACAACCGAGCCGCTAGTTCGGAGTTTGGAAGCAATCGAGTTAGCTTTCTTTTTATCATCTGTATTGAGATTTACATTGTAGGCAATTAGCAGACTCCTTGCACCAGTCGCGGTTGCACCCATAGTGGGCATGAACTGTGCAGGGCCGTAGTCAGGTTTCCATTCGTCTGTAATGATTTTCTCTGCTAATCCTTCATACTCGCCTTTCCTGATTTCGGGAAGTCTTAATCGCTGTTCTGTAGCGGCTGAATTGGCATACAAGAAAACTGGTAGTGAGTGTTCTTCTGACACCGAGATACCGTATCTTCGAGATAGATCAACACATTCTGACATGGTTACGCCACTAATTGGAATGAAAGGCACGACATCCACAGCACCCATTCTAGCATGCTCGCCAGAATGGCTTCTCATGTCGATTAGTTCTAGTGCGACTGTTGTACAAGCAATTACGGTCTCTAATACCGCTTCAGGCTCACCGACCATTGTAACAACTGTACGATTGAAGTCACCTCCCATGTCAATGTCAAGTAGAGAAACGGCTGCATTATCGATGATGGGCTGAACTATTGAATCGATAATCGAGCGGTCTTTGCCTTCGCTAAAGTTCGGAACACACTCGACTAAGCGCTGATTCATGGCATGGGGTCGCAGCGTTGGCTGATGAGTATTGCTGATTAGCCATATAGCCCATCAGGTGAATCAACTCCGGACTCTCTCTTTTCGCGGAGCTTACTCATCGCATTTGTGAAATCATCTTCATGACATGAGTCTCTACCGTCGGCAATAGCTGAAATTGCGGCTTCGGTAACTACCGACTTGATCTCTGCACCACTGAATCCATCAGAAGAAATTGCAAGTTTCCTAGTATCAATTTTATTTTTCTTGGGTAGATTTCTACAATAAACTTCGAATATGCTCTCACGGGCCTCTAAATTTGGTAAATCGATGTTGATCAGCCTATCGAACCGGCCGGGCCTTAGTAGTGCTGGATCGAGTAATTCCGGACGATTTGTGGCGGCAATAATCTTGACATCGTCCAAAGCATCGAATCCGTCTAACTCGGCCAGTAATTGCATCAATGTCCTCTGAACCTCACGGTCTCCAGATGTAGCTACATCAAGTCTTTTCGAGCCAATAGAATCAATCTCATCGATGAAAATTATTGCTGGAGCACGATCCCTAGCCAAGTCAAACAGTTCACGCACTATTCTCCCGCCTTCACCGATATACTTCTGTGCTAACTCTGAACCAACCAATCCAAGAAATGTTACTTCAGTAGAGTTAGCGATAGCCTTTGCCATAGCAGTTTTCCCAGTACCTGGAGGGCCGGTGATTAGCACTCCCTTGGGTGGAGTAATGCCGAAATCGAGGAAAGCATCAGGCCGATTTAACGGCAACTCAATAGATTCGCGTAACTCTTTGATTTGTTCATCTAATCCTCCAAGGTCGTCAAAGCTACTATTTGGCCTTTCAATAATCTCAGCACTGGTTACTATAGGGTCCCATGAATCATTCAGGACCTCAATAATTGATAATGAATCTTGATTCAGAGCAACTCTTGCCCCGGGTTTTATTTTCTCCTCATCAATCCTAGTGTTTATGGTGACTAAAAATACAGTACCGTTCGAACTTCTGACTACAGCTTTATCCTCCACTCTGTCCTGTACATGACCTACTACAAATGGTGGCTTACGAAGTGAGCGGACCTCTTCGTCTAATGAATTGACTCTCTTCTTCAAACGAGCACATTCATTTTCAAGATAGAGTTTCTCAGTCAATAATTGCTGGGCATCGCTAGAGAGATCTTTGTATTCGTTACGAAGTTTGGTCAAAGGTTCTAGCGAGTCAGAATCATCACTACGCGGAGAATCATCAACTTCAGCCATGATATGGATTAGAGCCTCTTCTATATTGACGCTTCCTTCCCTAAGAGTAATCCGGCAATAGCCCCTGAGGGGCTCATGGCAGTATGCGAACTGTGTGGAGCAGAAGGAGTCTCAACCAACAGAGGCATAGTCTCCAATGTATCTGTTGAAGTCTGTACTCGATGTACCGAAACTATGGGTATTGAGCTTCACAGGTCTCCATTTGAGCAAAAACGACCACAGTTACGAAAACCGATGCCCCAAAGAAGGACTCAATCCGACAAAACCGAGCTTTCCTCAGACTTCCACATCAGACTACGTAAAGCCCGCGATTCAAAGGGATGGACTCAGCAGGAATTAGCTAGACGAATGAATGTGAGAGTCAACTTGATTCAGAAGGCCGAGTCAGGCACTAGGCCCACAGACGATTTGATTTCAAAGTTAGAGAAAGTACTCAATGTTAAATTGAAGGAGGATTCAGATGTAGTACATGACTCTATGATTTCTCCGACTTCTTCAAGGGGACTCACAATCGCAGATGCTCTGGATGAATTTCTTCAGGGTGACTCTGATGGATGAAGTACCTGTGCATGTTATTCACCTCAATCAGGATGATCCTCGGAAGTGTACAGCACGAATAATTTCCTCGGCTGGATTGGCAGAATTGCATTTCAGTACTGATAATGCTCCCAGCCGAGGCGTATTGTTAGATCCCACATCCGACATGATACAAGGGCCACAGGATCGGCGTATCATTGACATTGGAGGTTCTGTTGTGGCCCTAGATTGTTCATGGAAGCAAATATTCCCATCAATCAATACAATTTCTAGTACGACTAGTCTCAAACGCCGGATGTTGCCAGTATTGTTAGCAGCTAATCCAGTCTCGTGGGGTAAGCCTGGTAGGCTATCAACCGCAGAAGCCATTGCAGCATCACTAATCATACTAGACAGACAGTCGCAAGGGGAGAAGATCCTCAGTCAATTGACATATGGAAATGAGTTTTTGAAGTTGAATGAACAGCCTCTTGATGCGTACCGTACAGCCAAATCTAGCAAGGAGTTAGTTAAGATGCAATGGGAGTTCTTCGATGAACCCGTGTCATCTGACCAATGAGCCTGGGGGCATCCCATCCTCTGGAGTTAATACTCGGACATTTCCATCCTCATCGTCTGCAGCGAGTAGCATACCTTCGGATAGAACACCTCTGAGCTTACGTGGACGTAAATTGGCGACGAACACTATATCGAGACCTTCTAGTTGTGATGCAGTATAATGTCCCTTAAGGCCAGCACAAACTGTTCTAGTCGAATCTGGACCATCCTCAATTACCACAACAAACAACTTATCTGCATTAGGATGATCTTCAACGGAGAGGATTTTACCAGTCCGCATCTCAACTTTGACGAAATCTTCGTAGTCGATTAGATCATCTCCTGAACCCCCCTGAGTAGGTTTTGATTCATTGTCCTTACTATCTTCTTCATCAGCCAATGATTTCTCATGCTTGAGGATGGATTCTAGATCTAGTCTCTCGAATAATGGATTAGGTTTACTAGAATTCCATGAGAATGAATTGTCACTGTACGAATCAAGCCAAGAGACGGAATCAATATCTTCAGTACAACCGAGCATTTCCCATAGCCTGTCAGATTGAAATGGAATGAAAGGCCTGAGAGTTACTGCTAGACCTTTGCATAACAACCAACAATATGCAAGAGAGGATAGGGACTTTATCCCATCTGAGGAATCAGTATTCTTGATATGATTCCATGGAGCAGCTTCCTGGAGTATCGAATTACCAAGTTGGGCTATCGACATAATACTGCGAAGAGACTCTTTGAATCGCTGTCTTTCAAGGGATTCAGTTGCAGATTGTAAGTATTCGCTTACTATTGCAGCGTGTTCTGTGTGCAAAGATGAATCATAGTACGCCTCCAAAGGATTGCTGGTATGATTTGGCAGTCTGTGTGCCAAAGTCAGTACGCGATGAACGAAGTTAGCGTATGTACCAATTAACTCATTGTTGACGCGATTAACATACTCATCCCATCTGAAATCCGAATCATGCCCTTCAGGCATATTGATTGACAGGTAGTAACGAAGAGTATCGGGATCGTATCGCTCAAGAAATGAAGGTAGCCAGACACCGTGTCGTCTACTTTTGCTAAATTGTCCTCCTTGCAGCAACAGAAACTCATTTGCAGGAACATTACTCTCTAGGGCTAGTTCACCGGGCAATGGTTCACATGTTGGGGGATTTCCTGATGCAGCAGCGTTCATAGCCATAATTATCGATGGCCATATGATGGTGTGGAATGGAATGTTATCCTTGCCCATGAAGTAGATGTGCTTAGGAGAAACTCCATTGGAATCTACTTTCCACCAATTCTCCCATGCATCTACACCGTGTTTATGTCCTGCACTAACTGCGTATCTCTCAGCCCAAATTCTAGCGCATGTATAGTATCCTTGAACTGCTTCAAACCAGACATACACTCTCTTAGAATCCCAATCTTCACCCTCAAGAGGCAAAGTAATCCCCCAGTCAATATCTCTGGTAACGGCCCTTGGCCTCAATCCCATATCCAGCCAATTCTTGGTCATTGCACGGACATTTGGTTTCCACACTTTCGTACGAGCCTTGGATCTCTCCACAAGTTCTTCCTGGAATAAATCGAGACGGAAAAACATATGATCAGTATCTCTAATCTCTACCGAAGCTGTAGGATCTAGTTTGGATACAGGATTCCGCAGTTGGTTTGCCTCATATGTTGAACCGCAATCATCGCATTGATCGCCTCTAGCACCATCCGCACTACATACTGGGCATGTACCTTCCACATACCTATCGGGAAGAAACCTGACTTCTCCATTGGAGATAGAACAATACTGTTGCATAGTAGTTCGTTCTAGAAAACCTGCATCAAGTAAATCCTCGAATACGATTCTGACCATGTCCTTATGCATTGGATCAGAAGTTCTGTTGTAGAGAGTTCCACCGAAATCCACTCCTCGCGGATCTACATTGTCCACCCAGGAACAACCAAGATCTGCTAGTGACTTGCTGTTTATTCCATGGTATTTGTCTACTACTTCTTGCGGAGATATGCCATTCTGTTCGGCTGTGAGAGTTATAGGGGTGCCATGCTCATCTGAACCACTACACATCAAAACGCTACGTCCCCTAGCCCTCTCGTACTTGTACTGAATATCTGCCGGGAGGCAATTGCCAGCTACATGCCCGAGATGTAGGGGGCCATTTGCATATGGCCATGCCATGAATATGGCAACGCGCTCAGAATCGGCTTCCATTTGGCGGTTTGGGGGAGCCACATGTTTATGTCATAATCGCCCGCCGCAGGGTTAGGGGATGTACTAATCACATTGTTCCACATCTGGGAAACCTAAGAGGCAACGAATTTGAGCGACTATACATTAATCGTTACATATGCCTTGATTGCTCTAGGAGCCTCGTTCCTTTGCAGTATTCTAGAAGCAGTGCTACTTTCCACATCACATGGGCACATCAAATTACTCTCAGACACACACGAGAAAGTTAGTGAAGTCTGGTCAAATTGGAAGGATGACCCTGAACGCCCACTTACTGCAATCCTAACTCTCAACACAATTGCGCACACTGTAGGTGCCCTCGGAGTTGGTTCCGAAGTCGAGAAAGCATTTGAGGGCGAATATGTAGTCGCAGCATCTGCAGCCATACTTACTATCGCCATCCTACTACTGAGTGAGATTTTACCAAAGACCATCGGTGCTCTATATTGGCGGCGTCTAACGGTGCCAACCTACTATGTTCTAAATTACATGATGATTTTACTTTGGGTTATTGTCAAACCAATTGAAGTTACTAGATCTCTACTTCCAGCTGTGGAAACAGAGACTGTGACTAGAACTGAATTGTCAGTACTAGCAGACATTGCAGAAGAATCTGACCAGATTGAAGAGGATGAAGAAACTGTCATCCAGAATGTTCTACGACTCAAGGAGATCACAGTAAATGATGTCATGACCCCCAGAGTAGTAATTACAGCAGTACAAGAGAGTGAAAGTGTAAACGATGTGCTTGAGCGTATGCCCATCATGATATATGGCAGGTTACCAGTAACAGGGGAGAGTATAGACGACATCAAGGGCATGGTGTTGCGTAGCGAAATTCTGCGTCATGCAGCCGTTGATGACTATAGTAGTAAAATGAGTGAGATTTCAAGAGATATTTTCTCATGTAAACAGGATGATTCCGTTGACAAAGCACTTGATGTGCTACTAGAAAACAAAATCCAGATGCTGATGGTTAAGGACGATTTCGGAGGTACCGTCGGGCTAATCACCATGGAAGATGTGATTGAGACTCTGCTAGGTGTGGAAATTGTAGATGAATCTGACCAAGAAGGTATTGACGATGGTGTACATCACGAAGATATGCGTCAACTCGCAAAACAAAGATACGAGGATTCCGATTCCTAGAATCACTCTGTATTGCCGTCATCCTCTGCTAACATTCCGCGTTGTTCTGCATAGTCTCCGATAGACTGCAATCTCTGAATTATTCCTGAATCACTAGATTCCTTAGAAGCAGTAACTAGCCAAACACCTCCAAATAAGGTGTCCCAGAAACCGAGGTCATCGCTCCTCATTCTGTACATTATCCTGTCAACTAGAGGTATTAGCATCAAGGTGATTGCAATCACTACAAAGGCCTTCATACCCGGTGTCCAGTCAGTACCAGAGGATATAGCGTACATCATTGCCACCATCCCTAAGAAAAGTAGTGGTACATTGATACTCTTACCTATGTGATACAAAAAAGATGGTGCATCCCCCCTAGTGTTGACGAATTTGGTACCAGAGACAATGTTTCCTGCTGATCTGGAAAATTTCGAGGGCAGATAGAATACATTGCCCAGAGCTAGAATTATCGAAGCTATGAGGGGGTATGTGATGTCCGTGTAGAACATAATGAATAATCCAATCAAGAAGGCCATGAGTCCAAAGTTGACAATGAAGTCGAATAGATACCTAGCAGCGGATCTAGCTCTTCCTGCATTCTCGAATCCGTCAGGTAGTACTTTTGGCACTCTTTCCTTCTTTACCTTCTTCTTCTTATTTCGTCTACGAGATTTTTTTGCTTTCTTTGGTTCGGGTGCGGTAGGCTCGGGCTGAGCTACAGGCTCAGGTTCGGGCAAAGGAGTTACCTTTGCAGGTACACTATCGGGCGTATCGGTCTGAATCTTCCCAGCTTTCTCTAACAATCCCATATCTTAACCTCCGTACAAATCTCCCATTTTAGTAAATAATTCAAACCCCGGCGACTCGACGAACTCGTTTATCTTATCCTCAGGCAACTCACCCAATTCAGCGTTTATCATAGAGAAGAATTGGGCACGAGTGTCCTCATCAGCAGCATTCGGATCGGCACCTACACTCTCAAAGAGTTTGAACGAGTCAGAAGCAAGGAAGCGCTGGATAAAATCATCGGGCATATCACCTAGAAGACTATTGACGACCCCAAAGAACTCTGCGAACTCATCTGTGGGACTATCTTCCTCTACTTCGAACGCTTCATCTTCAGTAATTTCGGGAGCGCTAATCAACTCAACAGTTGGTTTGACTGCTCTTATTTCTTGCTGCTGCTTCTTTCTGAGCACGATAATCTCGCGATCAAGTTCGGATCCGAATCTATCAGAAAACCGGTCCAAGAGAGTACCGACCTCTCCAGTAGCAATCCTATCGATATGCCCATACATACTGTCCTTTGAGTCTGACGAAAGAGTAGGGTCGTTGGCTTTTCGACTCTCCCATTGGGATTGAAAGTCTCTAGATTGTGTATCAACGGGTGTGTTATCCTGTAAATCTGAATTTTCTTCAATCTCTTCTTCAACCTCGGCAGAGATATCCATCGGAGGAGGCGGGGGGGGAGGTGGAAGTGAAATGCCAGGAGGCAGTGGAGGTAGTGGCAAATCGTCTAATTCATCAGCATCACTCATAGGCGAACGAGTGCGTTAGTAAGTCGACATTATTCAAAGTTCTCTGAAACAGAGTCGAGTAAATAGCAGTTAAGCAGGCAATAGTCTGGCCCAGCCCTTCAGAGTTAGGAATGTTGCCAAGCTCTCAGGAACGGTAAACACATCACCAATAGAACCTTCAATCTCGCAGTCTAATACCCTTGCACGAACATCATCCTGTTTCAATTCTACATCAAAGGAACGCGTTGAACCTAGTGCCACACATTCAGACAAGGCATCAAATGGGTCTGAACCATCAGGATTTAGTCTTTCTAATGGGAACTCAGTCACTCGGAGACCACACTTGCCATGTAAACTACCAATCCACCTAATGACTCGTTTTACATCTACTGTGACATTTTCATCAGTTTCACCAGCACCACCCAGCACCACTGCTGAATCGCCCTTCACAAGTTCCCAAAATGCTGCAGTTTGTTGTTCTCCGAATACCGTTAGTGATGTATCGGATTTTAACCTGTCAATCTTGGTATCATTTAGACATTGATCGGCAAGGCTGACAATTTTCTTTTTGGTAAATGATTTGACTGTAGAATCGGGGCTACGGATTCTCTGTTTCATGACCGCATCAAGCTCCCCAAGTATTCGGTTTCCAATGTCTTTCTTTAGTGCGATATTTTGCAATTTATGGATTATTGTGTCGGTTCCATTCAACACTCTATCCCTCCATCCTCCGGAACCATTTCCAATTACTGCATTCACATTTATTCCCTCTCCGCGGATATAATTCACTAATTGCCTACGAGCATTTGAGTCTAAGTGTAGATAGGATGGATCTCTCAGGTGTAAATGGAATCCACGATGCCCAGAGAATGCAACCTGTAGGTATTTTTCATCGAATCCAAACTCCGGCGAAAGGTAATCCGACCAGAGGCTCCATGCCTGTTCTTGGATTAGTTCAAGCATGCTGGGGAAGTCTCGATCAGAAACTCCAGGGAGATGGTCTCCATCAAGGTCGAAAATTAAGTCGGCACCTTTCCAGTCCTTATCCAACATCTTTCTCTGTGAAGGGTCTGCATAATATGCAGTACTGTGAAAACATGAATGTGGAGATTTAGTCTGAAGGTAATTGTGTAGGGAAGATTTGTCTGAAAATCCCCTGTGCCTATCTGGCGGTTTATCACCCCAGGGAATGAACATCCATTCCCTTGATCTGAATCTAGGAGGTGTCCAAAGTGAGTCAGTAGAGAGTGAGTTATAGTACTCAGAAAACCTGACTGCGAAACGGCTCCAGCCCTCTGCCATGTAGTGATTGGGGGGTTGAGGCAAATGAACTTGGCTAATCTAAATCAAGATTTACAATCTCTCGTCCATCGGTAGAAGGCTCTGCTCCGGTTAACTCGATATAGGCCTCCCAGCAAACATACTTGTCATCTAAGACGAGAGCTTCGGCGAATGTCATTGCCTTACCAGTATGAGAACATACGGGCCCCAGTTGTCCGGTTGCCGTAGAGAGTTTCGATGCATCTGGCATGACATGTCCACAATGCCGTGGCTATTGACTCTTACTTATGTGAAGTACCGCTCCAGTAGGCGTTTAGTAGTAGCAATTACGCGACCCGATTATCATATGTTGATACGTATTGGCCATTCCCCCGATCCGGATGATGCATTCATGTTCCATGCAATGACAACTGGACTCATTGATACTGACGATAGGAGGTATGAACATTGCTTGTTAGATATAGAAACTCTCAATCAGAAGTCCATGGAAGGGGAGTTCGAAGTTTCTGCGGTCAGTATACATTCATACCCCAAGATTTCACATCATTATGCACTAACAAACTGTGGAGCTTCAATGGGAGAAGGTTACGGGCCGATACTGATTTCTAACAAATCATCTACTATTGAAGAAGCTACTAACTCAGTTATCGCCATTCCGGGTTTAGGGACTAGTGCATACCTAGGTCTACGTCTTGCACTAGGAGATGTGAAAACTGCCATAGTCCCATTCGATGAAATCATACCATCACTACAAAGTGGAGAGTATGATTTTGGCGTAATTATTCACGAAGGTCAACTAACATGGTCAGAATACGGCATGCACAATATTCTGGACTTAGGAGAATGGTGGAGAGATCGTACAGGCGGTCTTCCATTACCATTGGGGGGTAATATTGTGCGCAAGGATCTTGGAGAGGATCTGTGTTCCAATATAGCGGATGACATCAAACATAGCATCCTATATGCACTGGAAAACCCGGATTCAGCACTTGAGTTCGCAAAACAATGGGGCCGTGGAATCGATGACGATACCAATAGGAAATTCGTAGGAATGTATGTCAATTCTAGAACAATTGACTATGGTCCTGATGGTAGGGAGGCTGTACGAAGATTCCTTAGAGAGGGGCAGGAAATTGGATTAGTTGAGGAAACATTCGATGTTAGTTCGATAGTCTTCGTCGGGAGCGAATCATGACAGAGAAGCCCGAAGTCAGTGAGTTTGGTTCTGTCGATCCAGCACCGCCTTCGGACAGTGGTAAGATTTCTGAATTTAGAGCAGTTATTTGCGACGAAAATGCGCGCATGTTCTTACGAATGAGAGCATTATTCGCATTGAGAAATTCTGGTGGCCCCGATGCTCTCGATGCACTGGCAGCAGCATTCTCTTCCAAGTCTGCACTTCTCAAGCATGAAATTGCATATGTTATGGGCCAGATGCAGGATTCGTATGCAGTGCCTTATCTAATCGAACGACTAAATGATCATAATGAGGATCTAATGGTTAGGCACGAAGCTGCAGAAGCTTTGGGAGCCATTGGGGATAGGACTGCCCTAGACACACTTTTTGCATTTAGAGACGATCCTGAGCCTGTAATCTCAGAGTCTTGCGAAGTCGCCATTGATTTACTAGAATGGGTAGATAGCAAGAGATTGAACTATGAGGATTAGTCTAGTTTTGCCCATTCAACGCCCCCTCTGACGCCACATACCAAGTCGAGGTAGAGTTCCAATCCACGTTCAGCATCAGTATCTAATCGGTTACAGACCTCTGTAGAATAGTAGTTATCCAGTCTTGTAGTAGACAGTCCAACAGTGGATGATGCATCATCAATAACACGACTCCTCCAAGTGATGTCCTGTTCGAATTTATCCAATTGATTAGTCATGTCTGAGTGAGCTCTAATCAAAAATCTAGGGTCAGTATCCTTCCTAGCAGCGAAGACCCCGAATACCATCGGAAGGCCTGTCATCTTGGTCCATTCGGCGGCTAGATCCATAACAACAAGCTCGGGATTTGTTTTCGACTCCAGAAGTGCTCTATCTCCGATGATGAGTGCCCCATCGCACTCGGCCATCATCTCACCGAGATCTGGTGCCATCTCAACACGTCGAGGATCTAGCCCTTTCTCATCCAGAATCCAATCTAGTAACTGTCTAGAAGATGATGAGTCAGTAGGTACTGCAATATCGCGCATGGAATCCAATGTCCTGTTACCAAATATCAGTACAGAACCAGTACTACCTCTGCCTACGATTGCTAGATCCGGTAGGAGTAGCAGTTCGTCTGTGTGTTTGGCATAGTCCGCAGTCGGAATGGGAGCTGTGACGCAATCACGTCTGATTACATGTCCACAAAGCCACGATGGAGGTGCTGAGAATACCTTCCACCTGTCAGAAATCCCGTTGAAGACGGGATCGCAATTACAGAAAGAAACACGCCCCAAAACATCCGTCCAACTCAAGATATCACCCACTAGA
This sequence comes from Methanobacteriota archaeon, assembly GCA_002698225.1. Classification (GTDB taxonomy): domain Archaea; phylum Thermoplasmatota; class Poseidoniia; order Poseidoniales; family Thalassarchaeaceae; genus Thalassarchaeum. Next base: position 27,677 of record NZWD01000033.1, read on the forward strand.
AATTGGTAGAGAAATGCTGGAGTCATCAAATTCAACTTCAATGAATTCGTCGTATGTTGAGTTACGTCGAACGGGAGTTGAGTTTGTTGACTCAATCAGCCTTAACAAACCCCTCTCAGGCGTATCTAGCCTTGTTGTACTGCCAGCATCGTGCATTATCTCCTCGTGGCCAACAGTGCCGTCTATGTCATCAGCACCCGCGTTGAGACATATGGAAGATAGATGATCGCCGAGATTCATTCTGTAAGCCTTGATGTGAGGGATGTTATCGAGCATCAATCGAGATACAGCAATCATCCTGACGACCTCACTTGAAGTAGCTAATTGTGCTTCAGGTAATCGGGAATGATCAGGGAGGAATGGGTATGGGACGAAGCACTGGAAACCACCTGAAGAGTCTTGTTGTTCACGAATTCTAATCAAATGATGGATTCTATCGGATATGGATTCAACTGTACCGAATAACATTGTACAATTTGAACGAATTCCGATTTCGTGAGCTGTGGCGTGAACCTGCAAATACTCATCGGATGACTCTTTACCACGGCAGATTCTATCTCTGACTGAGTCGACTAGAATCTCGGCACCTCCACCTGGTATCGAGTCTAGTCCAGCATCACGCAATGTACGGAGTGTTTGTTCGATGGAGATGCCGGACCTTTTCGAAATGTGTATGATTTCTATTGCGGTTAGTGACTTAATGTGAATCCATGGGAACTCACCCTTGATGGCTGAGTATATCTCTGCATAGTGATCAACTTTCCAATCAGGATGAAGACCTCCAACAGAATGAACCTCATCGATATGTGTTGCCATTGGAGCAATCCTCTGAATAAACTCTTCAGTAGAAACTTCGTATGCATCAGAATGTTTGGAGCCTTTACGAAATGCACAGAACCTACAAGCAAGAACACAGATGTTGGTAGTATTAACATGCAAATTTCGATTGTAGAACACATTGTCACCAAATCGTGCATATTTGACCATATTTGCTAGAGAACTGATCCCCAATAGAGAAGGTTCGTTCATGAGATTAATTCCGTCCTCAGCAGATAACCTTCCCGTGTAGATTAATCTGTCCAAACAAGTAGTGAGTAGAGTGTTACTAGATACTGATATAGGGACTTCAATAGATGATAGTCGCTCGCGCCAATCAGCGTTCTCACTCATTGACACACCTCTGAATATATGCTAGGAGCCATGCGATTTGAACCCGACTATCGCACCCCTTCCTTGAGTGTGCCCGCTGGAAACCATCAATAGCCAAACTCCGTGTTTGCACACATGGGCATGCGCACTCGAGGTATGGGGCTTGATGTCGAAGCACTCCAAGACATGGCTCGTAGATGCAGAGTCAGTATAGTGAAGATGACTCATGCTGCTAAATCAGGCCACCCTGGAGGCTCTCTGTCTTCCATAGACCTGTTATCGGGTTTGTATGGGACACAGATGAGAATTGATTCAGATGATTCGGATTGGTCCGATAGGGACCGATTCATCATGAGTAAGGGGCACGCTAGCCCTGCAGTCTATTCCATACTACACGAGGTCGGATATATCAGCCTAGAAGACATGATGTCCTTCAGAGAACTTGGTTCTGTATGCCAAGGTCATGTTGACATGAAGTGGACTGATGGTGTTGATTTCTCAGCCGGGAGTTTGGGAATGGGTCTATCATTTGGGATTGGATGTGCTTTAGCAGCTAGAATGGACAATAGCGATAGAAATGTTTGGGTTATGTTAGGTGATGGAGAGATACAGGAAGGCGAGGTGTGGGAGGCCTTCATGGCTGCAGACTTCCACTCGATTGGTAATCTCAAGGTCATTATTGATAGGAATCGAATACAAAACGATGATTTCGTTCATCTACAGATGGAAGTTGGAGATGTCGTATCAAAGCTCGAATCGTTCGGCTGGGATGTAATTGAAATCGACGGTCATTCAATGGTGGATGTAGTCAGGGCCTTAGACTGGGCTAATTCCCATGATAGTGGTCCAGTCGCGATTGTTGCTAACACTGTCAAAGGCAAAGGGGTATCTTTCATGGAGGATAATCCTGCATTCCATGGCAAAGCTCCAGATGATGAGGAGCTCCGTCAGGCTCTGGAGGAGTTGAAATGAGTGCTCCTTCCTCAGGCGGTGCTTCTCGAGATGGATATGGGAAGGGCCTCCTAAGACTCGCCTCGGATCCCCGAGTAGTAGTGCTTGAAGCGGATCTGGGTAAGTCAACCAAATCCTGTCACTTCAGAGCAGAGTACCCTTCTAGATCATTCTCTATGGGGATTGCTGAACAGAACATGATGCTGGTCGCAGCCGGCATGGCAGCGTCTGGTAAAATCCCATTTGCCAGTACATTCGCAATTTTCACCGAGCGGGCCTTTGAACAAGTAAGAAATGGAGTTGCTAGGCCTGAATTGACAGTCCATATCTGTGGCAGTCATGGAGGAATCCACACTGGGACTGACGGTAGTAGCGCTCAGTCCATTGAGGATTTAGCAATATACAGGACAATTCCCGGTATGACCGTAATTCATCCATCAGACGATTTGTCTGCAGAAGAGTTGACTGTGCAGTTACTAGATCACAAAGCCCCGTCATACATGAGAACAGCGAGAAATAAAACCCCGAGAATCTATAATGAGAGTTCAGTGACCGAATTGAGGATAGGCAAAGGGGCCTTAATTAAGGAAGGAAATGATGTATGCATTCTCGCATGTGGCGTAATGGTGAACGAGTCATTAGTCGCCGCAGGATTACTATCCGAAGAAGGCGTTAGTGCTTCAGTGGTAGATATGCATACTCTGAAACCATTGGATACTACTCTAATTGACGATTGTATCACTAGATGCGGGTGTCTGGTGACTGCTGAAGATCATTCTGTAATCGGTGGCCTAGGAGGGGCTGTAGCGGAGTACATTGCTACTACCAGATCAGCACCATTGGAGATGGTAGGTGTAGCAGATAAATTTGGGCAAAGTGGTGGTTCTTCCGAATTGATGAATATCATGGGCCTGACGGCTAATGATATCGTTGCGGCCGCACATAGGTCAATCTCTCGGAAATAGCGTTACTGTCGTATTGGTAGCGTTTGATTCATGAATGATTGCCAATGGCAGACTGTTGTGAGTGACGCCGAGAGAGTCAAGGGCTTGCTTGACGGAACAGTTGATCCGTCCGAATTAGAAGATGATCCTGAGCTTTATTCACTAGCTGAGAGAATATATGGTAGAGAGGCTCTGGATGAGATGGGGATCTCAGCTCCAGTTGTACCAACAAATAATTTCGATGACCCGGAATCCTCGAATGGTAACAATCTCGAAGTGGAGCTACCTGACGAACCTGAATTAGATGTAAATCCTGATTCCGGTACAATATCAAACGGCTCTAAGATTCCATTACTGGCTGGTCTACTTGGACTGATGATAGTGGGGCTAAATGTCGTAGTAGGCATCGGAGCAGTTGTGGAGTTATGTGAAAATCCTCCCGAAGAGATACCTATCGAATTCAATACAATGGCGAGCTTGCAAGAAGGAGTACTACATGTGACATGGACAATTACGAATATGGATCCCGCTCACAACTATTCTGTGGAGTGGACAATTTCTGAGGAGGGTTCACAACTAGTAGTCGATTCCGGTAGTTTCGTCTGGGCTTCTCAGGATACCTACATCCACTCTGAGAACGCAATGATTGAACAATCACCTTGGTGTTATATCTCCACATTGTACGAGAACGGCACTGATATTGCAGTATCTAACGACTGTGAGGCTCAAGAAGTCATGAAGGCAATGGCTCAGTCTGACTCTGAAGATGTCTATTGCGAAGACAATACTAGGTTATTATGGAGTGAAATGAGTGAATATGAGAATATTGAATCTTGGGCTCCAGCAGGAACAGGAGAATTGCTTGACGGAGCACTCCTAATGCTGTTCGCAATGATTGCATTCTCTGGACTGAGGCGCAAGGCGTGAAATCAGCTCAATACATTCTGGCGATATGTTGCCTACGGGTGGTGGGATTACCTGTAATTGCGCAAGGTACAGGGTCGGGGAACGGCATATCGGCATCGCCTAGCAAGGTCAGGCCGGTGGACTTCTCAAGAGCCTCAGCATCAGAGTCAGAGCCATCAAAGGCCAACTCGTAAATCAGTCCGTCCTGAATCGGTTCTTTCAATACCGAATTCCCATTTTCATCCTTGATGAATCCAGGGAACGCACATACCAATCCGTCTGCAACTTTCTTGGCTCTTGAGCGTAATTCAGAAGAAATTGTCTCGAGAAGTTGTTGTGCTGAATCAACAAATCCATCCAGTGCAATCTGTTGTTTTCCTCCGGTCCTGGCAGATACAAGACTAGATTTGGATTCCAAGTCTCTAGGGCCTATCTCAACTCTTAGTGGAACGCCCTTGATTTCCCAATCGAAATGCTTGGCGCCTGGCCTTAAATCACGATCATCAACATGAACTCGGAATCCCGCGGAGCGTAATTGTTCGTCTAATTCATAGACTGATGTCAGAACATTTGGATTCACATGTTGGGCGATAGGCATAATCACAATCTGGATTGGTGCAATTGATGGTGGCATTACTAACCCGTAGTCATCACCGTGCATACCAACTACGGCGCCCAATAATCTCTCAGACATTCCAAATGTAGTTTGGTGACATGGCTTAGTATTGCCATCAGGATCCTCAAAGGTCAAGTCAAAGGCCTCAGCCCACTGATCTTTGTAGTGATGGTAAGTCGCAACCTGCAAAGTTCGCCCATTAGGCATGATTACATCAGCGGCCTTTGTGAACCAAGCACCTGGAAATGTATCCCACACGGGCCTCTTAGAAACCAGACTCGGTAGGCACAGGTCATGGAGTATTGATTGCACCATCTGGGCATCCTCCTCAATCTGGGCATCGGCACCCTCCTTGTCGGCATGAACTGTGTGCGCCTCAAAGAAGTGTATTTCTCGAACCCGAATGAAAGAACGTGTCTGCTTGGTCTCGTATCTGAAGGTGTTAACTATCTGAAATGTCTTCAAGGGTAAATCAGCATGACTTCTGATCCATAGCGCGAACATAGTGTACATGGGGGTCTCTGATGTTGGCCTGAGGAACATTGGGATTTCTAGTTCGTTCTCACCGCCTTTAGTTACCCAATAAACTTCCTTCTTGAAGCCCGATTCTTCATCTTCTATACGAAGTTCGGAAGGATCGACCCCTGCAGCTCTAGCGGCCTTCAATCTAGAAACGAGTCGGTTCTCCTTCTCCAACAAATCCTCTGGGACCAATAGGGGGAAGCGATGCTCATGATGTCCTGTACGAGCCATCTCCCTTCTTGCAATTCCATCAATCAGGTTCATCGACTTCAAGCCATAGGGCTTCCATACATCCATGCCCTTAATCGGGTATCTCTTGTCAACGAGATCTGCAATCTCAACTATTGCTGGATACCATGCATTGAATTCCGACTTACTGGGGATTCCCCGCTTGGCCTTCTTCGGACTACTCACAACTGATACCGAAGGTGAGGTGTGCTTCAATGTAATGCCGAAGTCTAGTCATGAATGTGCAATAGGGACTCGATAGTGCGACACAGTTCTGAATCATCTCTCATCTCCATCACATTGCCATCGGGTAGAACAATTCTACCTCGGGGAGTATTCGGGTCGTGAACTTCATCTTTCAGATTTGCAACAACAGCGTCTGTGCCTAGCCTTTCAATCTGGGCTGCCGATCTGCTCAGAAGTTCTTCCACAGAGACATCTACCTCAAGTTTGAAGCCAATTCTGATGCTATCCTCCGTCAGATGAGCGATCTCTTCGATGTGCTTGGGGCCGGGTGTCAGTTCAAGATTCCAATCGGACTCGCCGCTCGGCTTCTTTCCTGAAATGGCTTCGGCGTAGTAATCTAGTACCGCAGCAGCATGAATCCAAGCATCCGGTTTGCTTTCAGAGATATCATCTCTCCAAAAATTCCCGCCTGATGCAACGTCCAAACAAGCAGTAAGCATGGCCGAAGGAGTACCTGCTCGAATTACAGAAGGTAAAACGAAGTGAGGGGACGAAGAGGTGACTCCAGCTATGCACAGCACATCATGACCCATTCTATACAGGTGCTCGGCTATTCTCCATCCGGTTGTCCCAGATGATGCATTCTGGATGGCTCTAACCGAGTCAATAGGGGCACGGTTTGCACCTAGAGTGATTGCTACTTTCTTCCTGTTAGGTAGATGCTTGTTGATACAACGACCTAGATGAGCAACAATCTGGATGTGGTTAGGCTGCTTCATCCGACCCTCTGATAGTTCATCCAATACGATATCAGAACCTTCGTCCCTTAGTGCATCGAGTAGTTCGGTTGTTACAGGGTCATCAAATAAGTCAGAATGCATAGAGGGGACAAAAAGCATGGGTGTCCCATTACCCCTTGCTGCTGATAAAGCCATCATAGCAGGAGAGTCCATGACACCATGGATGTGCTTAGAAATGGTGTTTCTAGTGGCGGGGGCGATTAGTAAAGCATCAAATGTAGATAATTGCGTCATTTTAGAATCCCAATCGGTAATTATTGGAGATGCTGATGACCAGGATAATGCCAATGGAGTAATGACCTTGTGAGCATCTTTGGTCATGATGATGCTGAGTTCAGCCCCGTGACGTCTTATCTCTCTCGATAATTTGACAGATTCAACTGCTGCTATCCCGCCAGAGACAATTAGGAGAACATGTTTACCCGACAAAGAATCGCCAATTGGCTCAATGTCTAGGTCGGATGACATGACAATGCGACTAGTGCCGCATTCAAGAGTCCGTCGCAAGATGAATATTCTTCTGCTGGTGCCCAATCGCAGTGCATGGATGCGGACCCAATGAGTAGGGTACATGGGCATATTGTCAGATTCTGTGTCATCGATTGTATTCTGCTACTTATGTTATTATTGACTGGTTTCGGTGGTTCACTAAGCACTTTGTCTCTATTCATGCTACTAGCTGCTCTTGTAATCATTCCCTTGAGTATAGTATCAATCGTTATGCTATACAGAAAATCCACGGGTGGGTTGAATGTCGGAATAGCAAACCTCTCACTTACTGGTTCCTATTTCTTGCTGATTGGTGTGCTAGGATTGTATTTCTATGCTAATGGATCTGAGGGAAATATTCTGCTTCCTATCGCCTTGTCTCTATTGGGGATCTCAACTCTAAGGAGAGTTTCGACGATGAGAAATCCCGCCTACTCTACTTGGTACCAATCCTACTCTAATTCATCAACTATTGTTACAGGGGATAATGAAGTTATGACCCTCTGTCCGGGGTGTAGTAGCATTCTAGCTGTAATTCCGTCCAAGTTGTCCCCAGAAGATCTGTGTCCAAATTGCGATTGTAAACTTGTCTCTATAGAAGAAAGTGACTAGGGTTTCTCAAGAGCCAAGGCCATACCCATGCCACCACCTATGCACATGGTGGCTATTGCTCTGGATGAGCCTGTCCTGTTGAGAATAGATGCAGCTTTGCCGGCAATACGCGCGCCGGATGCCCCCAAGGGGTGGCCGATTGATATTGCTCCTCCATCGATATTGATTCGATTGGAATCAATTCCTAATTCAGATATAACAGCTAGACTCTGTGAAGAGAAGGCCTCATTGAGTTCGATTACATCTACGGAATCCAACTCCCACCCGGTATTATTCAGTAGTTTTCTTGTCGCAGATACCGGGCCTATGCCCATTAGTTCAGGCTTGCATCCGGTCACGGATCCTGATATAATCCGAGCAAGTGGTTTCAGAGCGTTAGAATTAGCATACTCCTCACTGCAGACTATCAACGCTGATGCGCCATCAGTCAGAGGAGATGAGGTGGCTGCAGTAACAGTTCCATTTTCCGAGAATACGGGTGATAGGCCCGACATTGCTTCCAATGTTGTTTCAGGACGGATGCATCCATCGATTGAACACACACCTGAGTCTGTTTCAATCTCAATAATCTCTTCATCAAAATTTCCATTTTCTACTGCCTGCGACGATTTGATGTGTGACTGAAGGGCGAACTCCTCTTGCTCGGATCTACCAATTGACCACTTTTCTGCCACATTTTCAGCAGTAACTCCCATATCGACATAGGCCTGAGGCCAATCAATCTTCAACGATGGGTTTGGACTCCAATTGTATCCTCTTCGCTTAACTCGAGACATTGACTCCACTCCTGCACACATGAAGCAATCACCCCAGCCAGATTCGATGCTTGATGCCGCGTATAGGATAGCATGCATTGATGAGCCGCACAGACGATTGATAGTCATACCAGCGACGGATTTGGGAAATCCAGATAGTGATGCAACTAAACGACCTAGGTTGTAACCCTGTTCTGCCTCAGGGTACGCACAGCCAAGAATCAGATCGTCAAAATCAACAGGGTCGATTTCATTCCTATCCATTAGGCCCGTAATCACCTGCTTGGCTAAGTCATCGGGTCTAACAGTGCGTAAATCGCCTTTATGGGCTCGATGAAAGGGAGTTCTGGCCCAATCTACGATTACCGCGGTCACGCCCACACCAGCAAGACGCCTCACATAACCATTGACTATTGGGAAGTGTCCCCAGCATACCTGACCGAGGGGTTCTTGAAAGGCTTGCTACTGGACGGATTGATAGGATGATTAGAGAATGTACTAACCATGGATACTACGCTGATGATGAACTCTGCCCAGCATGCAATTCAGAGGGTCGTTTCATCATGCGAACCGGTGAGAGAGATGGATTAGCACGCCGATTAGCACTGGTGCTTAGGCACGCTCCCGAGAAGTTTGAATTAGAGATGGATATTAATGGCTGGATTGACCTAAAGGACATGATCAAGCAGTTCAAAGGTTCTAACAAAAGGAGATACCATTGGTTACGCCCTCATCACTTCAGAGCTATCTCTGAAACTGACCCAAAAGGAAGATATGAAGTTCGTGGCAACATGATGAGGGCTACATACGCCCACACAGTCGAAATCGAGCTTGACCTGCCTACGGATAACATCCCAGAATCCCTATTCTTCCCCTGTGATCCTAATGAGGCAGAGAACTTGTTGGAACTAGGGCTGAGTCCAAGTGGTAGGTCTCATGTGCATCTATCTGCCACCATAAGATCTGCAGCAGAGGCGGGCCATGTCCATCACAGCCTACCTTCAATACTCGAGGTTGACACTGCTCGAATGGTCGCTTCTGGAGATACCATTTGGCACGCTGGGATTACTGTTTACTTAGCAGACAATGTGTCTGCCGAATACCTCACGATTATTCCTAACGACCACCCAGAGTATGAATTAGCAAGAGTTCACTGGGAAGAAGAGGAATAGTCAACGGTACTTACCACAGGCGGGACAGAAGTCTAGGTCCCCACTAATAGTCTCCTGACATCCCGGACATATTGATGCCTCTGGTGACTCGGCCCTCTCTAGGTCAGTATTCTCCACGACGCGCACGGGAGAAGTCATTTCAGTGAATGGAGAGGGTACCGTTTCGGATTGCTCGGATAAAATCTCCCGATATTGAATTGCTAGTTGGATGGCAGATTCAATTTGAATGTTGATTCTATCCTTCTCAGAAGGATCTTCGATATTCTCCGACATTGCTAGGCGGGCTTGCAGCCACCTTTGGAACTGTTCAATTTCAGATGTCCCGCTCATACCCATCTCACGCATCCATCAGTCATGAATCTACGGTATATGCTAAGTCGTATAACCCGTGGCCAATTCATGGCTCGGGGAATCATCAAGTTAGGGGGAGGACTGATTACCGACAAGACCCGCTACAAGGAAGTATTTAGAGAACGAATAGATGCAGTATCTGTCGTCATTTCAAAAATCGTCGATTTGGGGTACTCGGTAATTGTAATCCATGGCGCGGGCTCTTTCGGGCATTTAGAGGCTAAGAAATGGGACATTAGTGGAGGGTATAACCCCGCAATCTCGGAAGACCAGTACTCAGCAATAGAAACGATACGGACAGATATGGATGAATTGAATTCTATAGTACTAGATTCACTAGTCCGTGCTGGCGTGAGTTGCGATTCATTGCCGCCTAGAGATTGGGTGAATGGAGTAGGGACGAGTTTCTCAGGCGATGTTTTTGCCTTCGAGCGCAGCCCTGATTTGGCTGTTCCAGTGAGTTTCGGTGATGTTGTGAAAATCAATGATGAAAGTCGCTTCGGAATACTATCGGGAGATCATTTGATGGTTAGAATCGCAACAGAATTGCCTGATGTTCTTTTGTGTGCCTTCCTACTTGGAGACACTGCAGGGTTGATGAGTGGCCCTCCTGGAATTGATGAATCTAAATTAATCGAAGAATGGTCCGAATCTCAGGGTTTCATCGGCGAGCAAGACAATCGAATAGATGTAACGGGTGGAATTCATCTGAAGGCCCGATGTGCATCATTAATCTCACGCTCAGCAAAGCAGGTATGGTTTATTGATGGTAGGGAGCCTTCAAGATTACTTGACATAATATCTGGTGATAGCGTCATTGGTACCAGAATAGTTCCGGGATAATTGCTCTCAAAATCCCGTATTGGGTTATATGCAACCGTATTGTCGCACCATCATGGCAGCGGGTTCAGACCCCAATGCTTTGCAGGGTCATGATGACTCACAAGCAGATATGATGCAAGAGCAATGCATCCTTGTGGATTCGTCGGACAATAGAATCGGTTCAGAAACCAAGCTTAATTGCCATCAGGGTGATGGTATTCTTCATCGCGCTTTCAGTGTATTATTGTTTCATGGTGGTTACGAACTGTTGGTACAGAAGCGTTCTGATGACAAGATCACCTTCCCTTCTGTCTGGGCTAATACCTGCTGTAGCCACCCTCTCGATATTCCTGGGGAGAATGAGGATGCCGTAAGTGGTGTGATTAACGCTGCTAAGAGGAAACTGCACCAAGAATTGGGGATACCACTGCAGCAATTAGAACAAATTGATTTTCAGCACATAGGTAGATTCCAGTATGAATGCAGGTGGGATAGTATTTGGGTTGAGAATGAAGTTGACCATGTAATAGTGGCCTATGTGAATAAGGAAGAGATTCAGATTGACCCTAACCCTAATGAAATTTCTGAGGCTAGGTGGTTGAATGTCGGTGAAGTATGGGATATGATAAGTGGCAAAGGCATTTGGAAAGATGAGCTCGTAGCCCCTTGGTTCAAGTTGCTATACAATGAGTTCTTAGTTGAGTTTCTCCCGGAACTCCCGCTTCCTAGGGATGATGTGGTGCATTTCGGAGAAGTAGATATGGATGGTAATTCAGTAGTCCCTGGACAGAATCTGATGGACACCATAGCACTCCACCGAGAGCATGTCGAAGAAGTCATTATGAGCAGTCTTGACAAGATGAAACAAGAGAGGCTACATGGAGCAATGACGCATTTATTCTCGGGCGGAGGAAAGAGGTTGAGAGCTACCCTTCCTAGGTTGGTAGGCGAGGCTGTTGGTGAAGCCCATGCGGGACATTACACACTAGGTGCTTCGATAGAAATAATTCACAACTTCACTTTAGTTCATGATGATTTGATGGATCAAGACCCAATCAGAAGAGGATTGGATGCTGTACATGTGGCATATGATGATTCTACAGCGATTAATGCTGGCGATGCGATGTTAGCAGTCGCATTTGAGATTCTCGCAGAATCTACAAATATTGACTCAGACAAACTGGCATTTTTAGTCAGATCGATAGGTGAAATGGTCAGGAATGTAGCAGACGGACAACAGGAGGATATCTCATTCGAATCCAGAGACAAAGTGAGTGAGGAAGAATACATCGCTATGATTACTGGAAAGACTAGTGTGATGTTTGAAACATGCGCAGGTACTGGAGCAATGCTCGCAGGAGCATCTGAAGATGTCGTGAGAAATATGGAGAGTTGGGGGCTCAATCTAGGTCTCTGCTTCCAGTTAATGGACGACCTGATAGACATCACTGGAGATACGAAGACTCTTGGAAAACCTGCAGGTTCAGACATAGTTCAAGGCAAAAAAACGCTGATTGCTATACATGCCTTGCAATGTGGGGATGATATGCCTTACTTTCACAGGGCTTACGGTTCTGGTGAATGCTCAGACGAAGAATTGTTGAATGCTGTCCAAGAACTTCACGAAAGCGGTTCAATACGATACGCCAAAGATAGGGCCATGCATCATCACTCGTTAGCTCACCAGTGCCTAGACAAGTTGCCCGACAGTCCAGCGGTTTCCGTACTTAGGGAGTTAACTGACTTCCAATTGATACGAATCAACTAGTTCAATCCATGTAATGGGCTTCACCGGGAATCTCTTCTTTGAGTCCCTTCCTCTCTCTGATTTCTCCCGTTACAGTTCCAAACAGGTTTGGGGGAAGATGAACATAACCAGCATTCTCAGTATTCCAGATTGCCCTACCTTGGCTAGCAGCCCTGATATCATTTGAGAAACCAAATGTCTCGGCTACAGGCATAGATCCGATGATACTGGCTGTACTGCCATCTACAGGCATGTCCTCGATGACCCCTCGGCGAGTGGTAACTTCTCTAGTAACACCACCAATGACATCATTTGGTGCATCAATTCGAATCTTCTGGATTGGCTCAAAGATTACTGATTTGGACCTTAGTAAAGCACCCTTGATTGCGTTTCTGACTGCTGGGATAGTCTGCGCAGGACCACGGTGGATTGCATCCTCGTGGAGTTTAGCATCAACCAGTCTGACAAGTACTCCCATCAGTGGCTCATCTGCAACGGGGCCCTTCTTGCAAACATCGTTGAAGCCTTCGATTATGAGTTCCCTAGTTTCGTGCAGGTTCTGGATTCCTTTTGTGTCATTAACCAATAGATTGGTACCGTGAATTGCGTATATTTTCCTCATCAAATCCTTGTCCAAACCAAACTCAGCAAACCTATCGCCGACTCCTTTGGCATCCTTTGCGCGAACAGCACCTTCGCCGAAAGCACCCTCTCGTAGAGCATTGATTACATCATCAGGGAGGGGCTCAGTCTCAATGTAGAAACGATTGTGACGATTAGGAGATTTACCTTCGAAGGATCGTCCTTTGTTGTCCGCTGAAATTGACTCCCGGTAGACCACGATAGGCTCGCTAACAGTCACTTTGATGCCTTCCTCCTCTTCCAATCGATAGACTGTAATTTCAAGATGCAATTCTCCCATTCCAGCTAATAGTGCCTCACCAGTCTCCTGATCAGTTGAAACCTGTAAAGAAGCATCGGCCTTGCCTAGTCTTCTAAGGGCATCAATAAATTTTGGTAGATCCTTCATCGACTTGGGCTCGACTGCCACTGTAACAACAGGCTCAGAATAGTGGCGAATCGCTTCGAATGGGGTGGCGTCCTCCTCTCTTGTGATTGTAACACCGGCCGCTGCGCTGCGAACGCCGGTGAGTGCTACGATGTTTCCAGATGAGACCTCGGGAACTTGTATCCTGTCTCCTCCAACCATCATACTAACTTGCTGGACACGTTCAGCCTTGGCACCGCCGAGGGCCCATACGGTCTCCCCGTGTGAGATAGTTCCTGAGTAGACTCTTCCCACGGCTACCTCTCCAGCATGTGGATCCATCCAAATCTTGGTGATCATCAACGAAAGGGGGCCGGATGCATCGCAACTCATCATGGCAGTTCCTGTTTCTGATTCAAGGTCACCCTGCCAGATGTTGGGTATCCTATATTTCTGAGCGATTAAAGGTGAAGGAAGTTCCTCTACTGCCATATCCAGTAGAACCTCATGAACAGGGGCCTTCTGTGCTAGTTCCTTCTGCTCTTCGTTGTGACAATGCTCGAAGATTTGAGTGAAATTGACTCCTGACTTCTGCATGTATGGTACGGTTATGCCCCAATTATGGTACGCAGATCCGAATGCGACGGTTCCGTCCTTGACACTGACTTGCCAGTCCTTGCGGTGCTCTTCTGGAGCGAATTGACGAATCAGAGTGTTGACTCTGGTTATCTGCTCCTCAAATCTACCCATCATGTCTTCGGGAGTAACTTGCAACTCGTTGATTAGTCGGTCAACCTTGTTGATGAATAGTACAGGCTTCACCTTCTCTTTGAGCGCCTGCCTTACCACTGTTTCAGTCTGAGGCATTGCACCTTCGACAGCGCAGGTCAGAATGATGCATCCATCTACAGCACGCATGGCTCTTGTGACATCTCCGCCGAAGTCCACGTGTCCGGGCGTATCAATGAGATTGATGAGATAGTCATCTTCTCCGACACCGTGCACCATAGAGGCACTGGCTGCATTGATAGTGATGCCACGGGCGCTTTCCTGATCATCGAAATCTAGGACTCTTGATTTTCCAGCTAGTTCTTCAGACATCATCCCTGCACCAGCAATCAGATTGTCAGACAGGGTAGTTTTGCCATGGTCAATGTGTGCTGCGATAGCCAGGTTACGAATCCTATCCCTTTGATGCATGACCTCAGTAGCACGCTTGATGTTGTCTTCCTTCCTACCCATTCCTAACACCTGTTGACGCGGCGACCTGACTATGGTTCATAAATCCGATTGTGAGACTACTGAACAGACTCTCAGTAGTCTTGTTGCAAGGTGTTGCCATCACCTCGCAGAGGCAGCGATACGCTCAATCTCCTCTCTCTTGCCGACTGAGAAGGAAGTGATATCGCCTTGTGCAGCCTTAGATATCTCTGTTACGATACCTTCTGTGAGTGTCCTACGGCTCTTGGCGGTGGCTGATGTAGAGCCGAGTGCAATGTTTCTAAGAGCGATATCGAGCCTGCGGTTGGGAGACGAGTCGACTGCCTTTGGTTGACTTACTGCTCCAACCTTGATTCTGGTCGTTTCTTCACAGGGTGCAGCTTCAATAATCGCATCGATGAATTTCTGTAGAGGATTCTCACCAGTCTTAGAGGCTATGTTATCGAGGGCGTTCTCGAACGCTCTGGCACAATGCTGCTTCTTGCCAGAAAACTTACCTGTGCGCATCAGATTATTGATGAAACGCTCGACAACAGAGAGTTTGGACTTTCCGAACCATGCGTTGGCATGCCTTCCTCCTGAGTGAGGGGTTCCGATTGTTGTGAGATTGATGTATGGGGAAAGACCGGGGTCTGCACAGGTTACCTCAGATGCATCCCACTTTCCGAATACCATTGTACCAATGCCCGCAATGGGCTTCTCTGGCTCCACAGTTGCTTCCTCGGACATAGAATCACCTGATTGGCTTCTCCTTACGGCCACGGACCATCTCATCTAGAGAAACTCCATTGACCTTGATTACCTTGTATCTTACTCCTGGGAGGTCACCATACGACCTGCCCATTCTACCGCCGATTCCCTCGACTAGAACTTCGTCGTGCTCATCTATGAATGAGATAGCACCGTCGCCCGGAGCGAATGCAGTGAGTTTATTTCCGGTTCTAATTAGACTAATCTTGACTGCCTTTCTAATCCCGGAGTTTGGTTGCTTAGCCTCGAAACCGACCTTCTCAATTACAATCCCCTTGGCTTGAGTGCTGCCCTTGAGTGGGTCGTGCTTGAGAATTCCCCCCTGGCGGCGCTTAATCTCACGATCTCTGAACTTACGCTCCTTCCAGCGATACTTCTTACGATCATTCTTCATCTTCGATCCGGAGAATAATCCACGACCCAAGTATACACCTCAGAATGACGCCCCGCCGACCTACCTCCCGTATAAGAGCGTGACGGACTCACCGTAGGTGAGGTGTTCAGTGCTCCAACCTCGCCAACATTCAAGCAGAAGACGCGCCGGCCACTAATTATGTCCTTCAGGGACCTATTAGTCGGCGTTGAAGAGGTCAACGAAGAAATTGGTGTGGAGCATGACATGTTTGAGCACTCAGCATCCACCGGACATAAAGCCGTGATGTTTAATCGAATTAAGGGCACTGACGGTCTGCGATCTGCGCTTAATGTTCTCGCCAGAGACCGACTCTGCTCAATATTCGATATCACACCTGGGGAACTTATCGACATTCTCGCTTGGGCGATGGCAAACCCTATCCAGCCCGTAATAGTAGATTGTGGAGATGCTCCAGTCTTGGAGAATACTCAAGATTCGGTTAATCTGTCAGTGCTACCAATACCGTGGCATTATCCTGAAGATAGGGGTCGATACCAATCTGCATCTGTCATCATTGCAGAATACGAGGGAGTTAGGAACATGTCGTTCCATAGACAATTCCTTCGAGATGAGAATCACTGTGTTTCTCGATTCGTACCTCGTCATCTGCGGACTATGACTGACAAGGCTCGTGAAAATGGCGATGAAATTGACATTGCTGTAGTAAATGGACCTGATGCTGCTGTTCTACTCGCAGCGGCTATGTCCTTCACACACGACCTAGACGAGTTAACTGTCGCCGCAGCCCTCCACCAGAGATTACATGGTAAGCCTCTCGAACTAGTTACTCTCCCTAACGGGATTCAAGTCCCTGCAGACTCTGAATATGCGATGGAAGCTAGAATCACACTGGAAGATGATGATGAGGGGCCGTATGTCGACATTACTGGCACAGTAGATGATGTGAGACAGGAGCCAGTAATTGAGTACGATGCAATTCATCATAGAAATTCAGCGGTATTTCATGCATTGATTCCAGCTGAAGTCGAACATAGAACTCTGATGGGATTGCCCAGAGCACCCACAATTAAAGCTGCAGTGAACGAGGTTGTCCCGTGTACTGATGTCTACATGACCGATGGGGGAAGTGGGTGGTTGTCAGCAGTGGTTTCTATACAGCCTCAGAGTAAGGGAGATGGAATAAAAGCCATTCATGCAGCTTTGAATGGACATAGATCAATGAAGCAGGTTACGATAGTAGATACTGACATAGACTGCTCCAATCCCGTTCGCGTAGAATGGGCGTTAATGACTCGTTGGCAGCCCGATAAGGACACAGTCATTCTCTCAGAACAGAAAGGATCCAGCCTAGATCCATCTAGAGGAGAAGACGGTCTGACCAGTAAAATCGGCATAGATGCAACCTTGCCCCCGGGAATTGACCGCTCGCCCTATGAGAGTGTCCTGTGAGGTTTTAGATGGCAACCGACATCGGGGCAAGTTTGCAACATCCTAGGCGAAGCCTTGGTAACCGACATCGCAGCCAAGCTAAAAAATTCCTCAATATGTCTGAGAATGATTCAGATTATATCGGATGGGCTGAACAAAGTGCCCGGCAAGCTGTTCTCCATGATTTCACCCACCCAGATAATTGGAGAATTCTCGTGGAAGTGAAGCTGAAAGCAAGTGACGAGCCTGGAATCAGGGCGGTTCTTGTCGAGCTGTTCTCCGTACTTGGAAGGGATTCTGTATATCTGAAGCAATTGGACGGAGTTGACATGATTCATATGGGTTCTCAGATTCTAGAGGCTAGTCTCGATGCGGATCCTTTGGATTCAGACACATGGTGGGAGATGACTAGGAGTTCCGAGGGTGGTGTCTACTCATTCTGCGAGAGAGTTAGGAGCCTAGACTTACGCGACATCCGTGCTAATGTTCTCTTCTCAAGAAGGCTTGAGCGTTTGAGGGACACAGGTCATGAGGATGAGTTTCTTGAGTTGTCTAAGTTAATCCTAGCGCATAGACCGAACAATCATGAAACCTGGTCAGAACTGGGCCGGATGCATGAGAGGAGAAAAGAATTTGACAATGCTTGGATGTGTTATGACCAAGCCCAAATCCATTTCCCAGAAATTCCTGCAAGAGATCGTTTCATTGAGCGTATGGAATCCAAGATGGATGAGGGAGTTCCCGAATCATGGAATACTCCTGGTATAGATTCCAGAGTCGAGTTTCTCCAGCGAATGCAGGATCTGGCCGGCCAATCCTCAACTTCGAGTGAATCTATGATGCAAGACGAAGTGGAGGAACTACCATTGAATGAAGTGGATGCTTTATTGGAAGCAAACAGGCTTACAGAGGCGTTCTTCCTAGCTAGGAGAATGGCTGCCGAGGGAGTAGATGGAGCCCCCAGTAAGGTAGAGCAAATTAGAGGTATGCTATGACAGGAGAATTCGCATTGGCGTGGACCACTTCCAAGTCTTCGACAGAAAAGTGCTGGGTCATGGTACTGCATAATGAGAGAGGATGGGAATTGCCTGGTGGAATGGTAGGCGAGGATGAGGAGATTGAACAAGCAGCATTGAGAGAATTGTTCGAAGAGACTGGTTTGCTCGGCACCGCGGTTGCGGTGGACTCGGAATTGTTGGAAGGTGGGCATGTAGTATGGATCCAAGTAGACGAGGACCCAGAACCTCTTCCTTGGGGTTCGATTGATTCTAGCATCGAGGAAGTCGGTTGGTGTGTTGATTTACCTGAGAATCTAGGATGGGGAGTAGAAGAGATTGAGTCCATCATTTCTCATGATTGGAGCAAATCTAGGAGTCTAGGATCTTGAATTTCTCCAACCTTGTCCTCTATACTAGTAATCCAACCATCCTCTTCGAGCATTTCAGCTGCATCAATTAGTAGTCCTAAATCGGCCCTATCCATGCCGCTGGCATCTTCTAGAAGCACAGGTAGCAGCATCTCCACGACCTCTCTGACATCTTTGGGGTTGGCAGGAATCCATGTCGTGCCCGGCTCGCTTCTAGGCTTGGCATTCTCGACCCTATGTTGCATTCGGGGAGCGATATCACTAACTTCTTCAAGAGCTATATCTAGCCACTCAAGAGAGGCAGTGAGTGATTCCGGGGCCATTCCTGAATCATTGAGATAGCCTCTTGCAGCCCAAAGGTGCCTCATTGCTGTTGACAAGTCATCTAATGATGCTAGCATCCTCCCTACTTCTAGTCGGGATAAGCCTAGGATCTGAATGGGGTGTCCGGTAGAGGGTGAGATACTGGAGTGCATTGCTAGCGCCATCATCGTTTCTCCTTTATTGCGATGCCATGCGGCCAAGTTGAGTATCGAAACACCATGGTTGATGGATCCCGCAGAAATAGCGTTCAAGCGTTCCATGCACCACTTCAGTTCGGACCCTGTACTCTCATCGTCACCTATTCCGAAAAGTGCCCTCTGCATCCTAGTCAGAGCTTCGACCTCGGGGTCCTTCTCTTTACTAGACCTTGAACGGAGGAGTATATCATTTGACTTCAAGAGAAAATCCTCAGATTTTCCCTGCCGGACTTGCTCCATCAGAGTCCGCAACTCTGACATCAGTGGCGAGAAGTCTGAATTTTCCATCTTCTCACCGGCTCTCGAACGACTTCACCAGTTCCTCATATTGAGAAACGAGATTGGACTCTCGTTCCTCCAATATTGAAGAGTGTTCAACGAAGGCAGTTCTTGAATCCTCCAACTCGGCCCTTAGAGCATCCCTGTCATCTACCTCTAGCAAGAGGTTACCTACTGCTCTGTATACCGGTCTGCTTGGATTTTGTGAATCTAGAGATTCCAATGTCATTGAAATCTCGGATATTTGTGACGAAATGGCCTGCACCTGTGAACGGACCATCTGAAGTTCCTGTGCTAGTGCCTGTAACTCTTGAGCAGTTGCCTCAGGATCACTCATCGAATCTCCTCCCCTAGGTCTAGGACACGCTCGGAGGCAATTAAACCACGCATCAGCGTGTTCCAACGTGCCCTGAGGTCGACTATTGATTCAGCTGCCTCATCTACCTGTAAAGTAGTGTTGTCAGCTAGACGAAACGACGCTTCGGTAGTCAAAGAAGCAGCTAGAGCTGGCGCTTCACCATGAGTCAAGCGTAAAATGAGTCGTGAAGACTTACTCTTCCTCTGAGTCACCGGCCTCACCCTCGGACAGATTCCTCTCGAAATCTAAGGCAGCCTGCTGAGCAATTACGGCCATATCGGTGGCCGTTGCACCTTCCATAGATCTACGAATTATCCTGTTATTGGAATCAGTAGCTCTTGTGAATGGTTCCCAGACTCCTCCTGTGAATGTGTGATCACACTTACGGCACTCCCAGATTCCCGCGGCCTTCCTTCGGACCTTTTGATAATTACACGATGGGCATGTGTAATGTCGGGACTTCTTCTTCAGTGCTGCGCCAGCCCTGCGCCTTACACTCACACCGTAGCGCGAGCCGAAACGAGCAGTGGCGCCGGACTTCTGGGTTCTCTTTGCCATCTACTCGCCTCCATGCACCATATCTCTGAGTTCACTGCACCTTGACTTAGCATGCTCCATGATTTCAGCGAATTCGCTCTCCGTAAAGATTCCCTTTAGACCCTTCTGAAGGGAATGGACATTGTCATCATCACCCAAGGTGATGTGAATTCTCTCATCACCTCCGAGTTCCTCCTTCCCTTCAGCATCGTAGACAAACCTGCCTCCGACCTTGTGATAGGAGCACATGATAGGGGTTTTCGATATAGGCAGAGGTCGATCTTTGTCGCTGACTTCGAACTTGGCTTCAGGAATTACTGCGGTCCTCAGTGCTGCAATGCCTGCCAGAGCGAATGCATCGAACAAATTACCATCATCAGAAAGGGCAAACAAATCGAGAATGACCTGCCATGCCTTCTCACCTGGGATGATACAAAGATCATCCACATCAATGCATCCAGATTCTCTGATTCCTCTGTCTACTACTCTGCTGAGTTCAATTGATTCGGGACTTGGTGGTCCTGCCTCCCAATTTCGCCCTGCGACTGGTCTGACTTCGGCGCTGCACATCAAACCGCCTTGGTTAGGTCGATCGGGGTATGGAGTCATAATCTGGAACTTGACACCTGCGTATACGATGGTATTCCCCATTGTGACTATTGCTGAACCTTCTGCATTGGGCAAGACATTTGTCTGTAGATTAAGGTCACGAGATTCCCACTGGCCTCGACTATCTATCCTCTGGTTTTGCTGAGCCAGTTCTGCTAGATGATTACGAAGCAGTTGTGGTACCAATGGAATTGCCATTAGGCCTCACCTCCCTTGAGGGCGTCGACCATTATCTTGTGAATGCCCTGAGCAGCCTCCATGTTGTAGTTCCAAGCCTTCTGGAACTCATCTTGAGACAAGTCCCCATCCATCTGCAAGAAAACCAATTCTCCTGAATTGGGGAGTATTCCCATCGGTAAGTCCGCTTCTCCATAGTTATCCTCCTCTTTGTTGAGGTCGCAGACAACTATGTCATTGATCTTACCAGATGCCACAGAGACAACCATGTCGGTCATTGGAATACCAGCGTGCGCCAGAGCAACAGATGCTGCTGTGATACCGACGCATCGAGTTCCGGCCTCGGCTGCCAAGATTTCAATTTCAACGCGAATCTTCGAGCGAGGATACATCTCGACAAGTACTACACTCTCTAGTGCCTCAGCAGTAACTTTGCTAATCTCTCGGCTGCGTCGGTTAAATCCGGGACGAATCCTGTCAGTGGTTGAAAATGGTGCCATGTTGTAACGTACATCCAAAACAGCTCGATCTTGGCGCTGAATCTTTCGTGGATGGGCCTCCATTGGGCCGTAAATTGCTGCAACTGCGTGATTATTTCCCCAGATGACTCTAGCTGAGCCATCTGCTACTGGAATAACTCCTGTCTCGATCTCAATGGGTCTGAGATCGCCGGCCTTACGGCCGTCCATCCTGATTCCGTTCTCGTCAATCATCTGAATATCGCCGTATCCTCCCATCAGGCAACACCTCCAATCGCTTTGGATTCGGTAGTCATCTCTCTGAGTCTATTACGCACGGAGACTACTCCGTCAAATTCTCCATCGACCCAAATACGACCATTGTCGCAGACAATTATCCTACAGTCGGACTCATCCTTCAGGTTTCTCAGTGAATTTCCCTTCTTGCCGATTAGTTGGCCCAACAGATGGGGCTCTACATCCTCGATGGTACCTGATCTAATCTTTCTCAGACCAAGTCCCTTCATCGTGACTACGCTTGAATGGGTCTCTTCAACCTCTTGAACTCTACAAAGTACAGCCTCTCCGATATCCATGACTTGTCTGGTACCGCCGAAAGAGGCGTTTCCTGGACCAAGGCTCATCGGTAGTATGGCGTTGAAGGGGGCCCCAATGTCGATGAACCAGATGTTGTTTGTGCATCCTTCGACATAGCCTATCACAAGATCTCCCGGCCTAGGGATATATCCTGTCCTCAAAGGCTGTACCGAAACCTCGTTACCTTTCACATTCATTTTACCGTGCTTGGTCGCTCTTATTCGGCCATCCATCACTAAGACGCCATGGCCGGCTTCTCTTCCCTCAGATTTCCCGAGATCCTCCCCGGGGGTGACGAGAGAGGGTGCTCGTCCACCTTTACGCGGTCCGTCCGCTTCATCGCTAACACTCATGTTATCGGGCCGCGCGACCCGCCCACCCTTCATAACCATTGATGTAGGCACCTACGGTGCATTTCAGTCGAGTTCCTTTACCTCAAGGCCCGAGGAACGGTTAGCAACCCTACTAATTATCTCATTCCTCATCCCTCCCGGTACTTCGACTACGCACGCCCATGAGCCGTCATCAAGCCATTGTTCTCTCTGTAATGAGTCCCTCAGTAATTGTTGAACTCCCCCGTAGTCCTTGCCGGGAATCTTGAAAGCGAGCTTGACGCTGATGAACTGGAGAGGAATTACTGGCTTCAGCAAGTCTATAGCGTCCTGAACTTGACGTTCAACAGATAGAAACGGATCTGCTCTGAATCTAACTTCAGACAGGGCGTTTTCTATTCTAGTCTGGGGGTGTGGTAGGCGTGTCTTCGGATCCGTGGCGGTAAGTGATATCTCAGTAACAATTTGCTTCATCTTCTCCACAACCATTTGCTTCCTCTGGGCCGTTGTCAATTGAATTGAGCCTTGACTCAGTATTCGCTCGACGCAGATAATTAAATCGGTGCTTCCGAAAGCACCCTCAAGAGCCTCGGAGGTTGGCCTGTCACCGGCCTTTGCATCAGACCAAATCTCCTCTGTTGCTAAAAGATCGCTCAAAAGCACAGATTCTGGGTCATCTTTCCAAGCCTGAACGAGATTAGGATCGACGAGGATCTCATATCTCGAACCGCCCCTCTCGAGGCGGGCTGTAACTGCATCGTCCAGACTCACCATGATGGTGTCAGCATGAAGGTCCGACTTAGAGGCATGGATGGATCAGGATATCTTCTCGAGATGCTTTAGAGCATCTTCATGAGTCATCTTATGATATCCATTCGAATCGACGATGGCAATCTCAACTGTGTCTGAATTCAAATCATCATCCAAGGACTCTCTAAGAGCTTCGAGGCCGAGTTTGATGGCTGCATTCTGAGTGATATTCGCCTTCCACTTAGCCTCAAAGTGATCCATTACTGTAGATTTACCTCGGCCGATTGCTCCGGCCTGATATGATTGGTAGGCACCCGATGGATCAGTCTCGAAGAGATGAATACCTTCGTTGTCCAATCCTGCAATCAGCAGAGCGGTTCCGAATGGCCTAGCCCCACCATATTGAGTGAAGGACTGTAAGTGGTCACACATCTTCTTGACGAGCGAAGTTACTCCGATTGGATCGCCATAGGTCATCTTGTTAATTTGACACTGAACTCTGGCTCGATCGACCAATTGCCTTGCGTCAGCTACCAGTCCAGAGGTGGTGATTCCGATGTGGTCGTCTATTTGGTACATCTTCTCGATAGAGTCTGCGATGACTAGCTTGCTAGAGATTCTTTTGTCAACAATTAGAATGACTCCATCCTTGTACTTCAGGCCAACAGTAGTTGTCCCTCGCTTGACCGATTCCCTGGCATACTCCACCTGATACAGTCTGCCATCAGGTGAGAAGGTTGAAACTCCGTGGTCATATCCTCGTCCGCTTGGCTGCATGCTATCAGGCCGTTGCCTATACGGACTCTTATCAATCTTGGTCGTAACTAGTCTTGTGAATCGCGTCATTCATTGATGTGTCCCTACTCGGGCGGGCATGAAAGTCGCCGTGTTGGCATCATCGGGCAAAGACTCTTCCTACTGCGCTTGGTGGGCTAAGATGCGTGGCTGGGATGTCGATTGTATCGTATCAGTAGGCATCGACTCAAATGACTCAATGATGTTTCAGACAAATGGGGTTGCCATAGCAGCATTACAGAGCGCTGCTATGGGAGTCCCGTGGCTTCCTGTAGTTAGTCAAGGTGAAGAGGAGTTTGAAGTTCGGGATTTGGAAGTTGCTCTCTCAGGAAGTAATGACTCGATATCTTGCTTTGACCGTATGTGGCCAGAAGGATGGGAGTATCCAAAGAATCTCTTACTGCATGATGGGCCAGTGAATGTCGATGCTTTGGTAGTAGGGGCATTACGATCGGACTATCAAAGAACTAGAATCGACATGATGTGCGAGAGACTTGGTATCATATCATTCAGCCCACTATGGCACCATGACTCAATATCACATATGCAGTCTCTTGTTGAGCACGACTTCGATGTAATGTTCGTATCCGTCTCCGCAGATGGCCTTGGAGAAGAGTGGTTAGGTAGGCATCTGGACGAGGAGTCTCTTAGCCGTCTCGAATTATTGGCCAGTGAGTACAGGTTCAACATCGATGGGGAAGGAGGGGAGTTTGAGACTGTTGTACTATCTTCTCCGTGCATGAATGGACATATAGAATGTAGTACTGAAAGCCTGTGGGAAGGAAATAGGGGTATGTTAACCATACTTGAAGCGCGACTAGCGGGGATGCGCTAGGCTCAAACAGGGGTCTAGGTCCGCAAACCACGGGGAAGGCCGTGACGATATCGCCTCTGGATTACAGATACGGGCGTGACGAGGCTAAGCATATATGGTCCAGAGAGGGCCGACATAGTCGTCAATTGGAGGTAGAAAGGGCCTTGGTCTGGGCCCATTGCCAACTAGGCAAAGTCAGTGCAGAGGACTACGACATCATAGCTGACATCGCTGATCCTGGAATAGTCACCGCAGACAGAGTCGACGAGATAGAGGAAGAGACCAAACATGATATCATGGCCTTGACTAAGGCCATGGCAGAGGCTGCTGGTGAAGCAGGATGGTGTATTCATCTCGGTGCTACCAGCAATGACATCGTGGATTCGGCTGTCGCGATACAAATCAAGGATAGTATCAGACTGCAGAGGGATGTCCTTTCCCAAGTAATCTCCACGCTATGCGACATCGCACAACGAGAACGCGACACCGTGATGATTGGGCGCACTCATGGGCAGGCTGCTGTTCCAATCACATTCGGATTAAAGGTCGCAGTATGGGTGGACGAGTTTGTTCGTCATTATGAAAGGCTCTCAGAGCTCGAAACACGTGCAACTACTGGTAAGTTCATGGGAGCAGTGGGGACTGGCGCGGCGCAGGGAGAAAACGCATTTGAGTTGCAGAGACTAATCATGCAGGAGTTGGGGCTAGGGGTGCCAATTGCAACTACTCAGGTGGTCGGACGCGACCGATATATCGAATGGGTCGGATGGATGGCCAATGTGGCAACTACAGTAGAGAAGGTTTTGCAAGAGATTCGTAACCTACAGAGAAGTGAGATTGCGGAGGTAGCAGAAGCCTTCGACACCAAGAAACAGGTAGGCTCTTCGACAATGGCTCACAAGAGGAATCCTATCACTGCAGAGAATGCCTGTGGCTTAGCTAGAATCGTCCGCTCGATGATTGTGCCATCGTACGAGAATGCCCTTCTGTGGCATGAGCGTGACTTGGCAAACTCTTCTGCAGAGAGGTTTACNCTATCTCACTCTATGGTCCTACTTGATGATATCATGATGAAGACCGATCGAGTCATGCGNAATCTAACGATCGATGCTGTTCGCATGAGNAAAAATATCGAATCNCAAAATGGTATGGTGATGGCAGAGAAGGTGATGCTCGCCCTGGTTGAGCGTGGAGTCACTAGAGAGGATGCCCATGAGATACTCCGTTCCGCCTCAATGCAAGCGATATCTGACGGGAAGGGGTTGCATGCAGCATGCTCTGAAGACGGGGTGGTAAGTTCTCTGTTTGATGAATTAGAGTTGGCTGACCTATTCGTTCCAGAAGGGCACATTGGTCACAGTGGTAGGATTGTCGATGAAGCCGTAGTACGAGCTCGGGCCGTAATCGGCTAGGTTATCGCCATTAGGAGCAGTAGGACTACTCCTGTTATCGACGCGAATATACCTAGAAGCATAATCATCGCATGGGGGCCGTATTGATTTGAGTCGTTCAAAGCGACATTGAGGAACCCGTCTTCAGATATCGATGCGAGCATTCCTGCATCCGACTCCTCGAAGTCTGGGGCTTGTCTTCGAGGGATTCTCTCCGCTGTGGCCACATTACTGCGAGGTTGGTTCATTGTATAGCATTCTCCATCACTGCTATGGAAAATTATTGTTCTTCGGAGAATCTTCTACCTAGGAGCTTGTCGAACTCACGCATCGAATCCTCATCAACTCGCGTTAGTGCTTCGGGCGCCAACGCCGTGCCGCTGTAATGATTCTCTACAGTTCCGGGGGCATTCTTCCTAGAGGCGATAATCAGTTGACGGAATAACAGTAAGGCGGTGATAGTCAGAATTATTGTTATTAGTTCAGAATATTCCATCGAATCATCTCCCAGGAATACCCATCTCTAATGGGCGAGCAAGATGTCTTCTGTTTGATGGTGTGGGTTCGACCCAATCATCGATGCAATCAAACGAATCTGCGTCATGCATTTTACACAGCCAGAATCTCTGAGAAGTGTGTCCGCAACTAAGGCACCTTAAGGGCATGCCTGAGCCTATACTACGCATCGTTTTGCCACAACAGACTGGTCGTGAAGAAATCCTCGGAACTGCATCTAAGAGAGATAATCTCTCCAAGTGTACTGATCCATCTGGTGCGGTCAGGCCGACCCATGAAATCATATCACCGGGTTTCAAGGTCCTCAGGAGTCTATTGACAGGGCCCCCCTCGTTGAATGCGACCAACTTGGTCGCATGACCTCTGATGACGACATTAACATTGGAATGTGCACCCTTGGTGTGCTGAGGTGATGAGCTCACAGTTCCAGTGCAGGATCCTATTACATGGTCATCTGATAATTGGTTAGTTACATGAGTGGCGTGTCTAGGAGATTTTTCGACATCGTTTCTGGACTGCAACCACGCATGGGCCTTCTGTACTGAATTCGGAGAGTCACCACGAATCCCGTAGAGCACTGGACATGGAGTCCTCGGAGCAATGAGTCCCTTACCTTTTGTTGGATCTCTGTTAACGAAGGTTCGTGGATGATGGTTCTCCATCTCTAGGACCGCTTGTGAGGTGATACTTCGATTAGTACCAATATTCTCAGAGTGTCTCCATGCTACCAACTCCCAAGTCGATTCATCGTCGGGAGTCCAAGCCACAGCGGCACTCGCGCCGATAGCCCCCCACTTCCTCTCCCCTGAGAGCATGAACAAGCCCATTTCATCAATCTCGGTGAGGCGATCTTCGAGTTCGATGAATCCCCTTACTGTATCTCGATACCAGTGTAGGGGGGCGTCTGAATTGCAGATTAGAAGCACGGGGGAAGGGGATTCATCTTCACTGGAATCTAATGATGAGTGATTGAGTAATCCTTCGAACCATCTTTCGCATTCTTGGCGCAGTATGTCATGGGTGTCTGAGTCCAGTTCGATGACGGCAGAAAGGGCTCCGTTCCCTCGAGTTCTACGAGGGGCGAATGGCCAGAGCCGTACCAACCTCCTACTGATTACCTCGAATCCATGGCTGCTTTGCGACAAGTGCTCCAGCAATTCGTCGAAACAATCTGTAGTACAGCCGGCAGAAGGATTGTCTGTGTCGTCGAGGCCGATGACTACTGAGTCTCTAATCATCAGATTATCTCCTTAATCACTCCGCTCAGACCATCGTTCGGATTGCAAAGATAACCCTTGATACCGTATCTCGAAGCTGCAATCATATCCACTTCCCTATCGCCGACCATGAACGATGATGAGTCATCTGGCCTGTCCATCCAGTCGTCACCGAAGAGCATTGTCTGCCCCTCTAGAGTCGTGCCCTCTGATGCTCTGTCAATCAATTGCCTCCCGGCTTCTAGCATACCAGGGAATGGTTTGCGGGCCCACGCTCCTTCCCAAGGGGCGTAAGGGCTGTGCAATATGAGGTCAAAGTGGGCATCAGAGTCATCATCCAAAACCATCTCCTGTAGCCGCTTGTGGATTTCTGCTAAATTCTGACTAGTCCAGAGCCCTCTTCCAATAGGTGATTGATTTGTTACTACGCAAACCCGGTAGCCCATTCTGCGGATTGTTCCAATCGATTTGGCAGATTCTGGTAAAAGTACAACTTGGTCGGGACTGTTGATGTAGTTCTCCGAACCGACATTGATTACTCCGTCACGATCGAGAAAGGCGATGCTGCCATTCCAGGATACTCCTTCAGGCATTTCAGGTAGAAAGAGAGGCGCTTCAAGTTCTACTTCATCTCTACAGGG
>NZWD01000034.1 GCA_002698225.1 Methanobacteriota archaeon
TTCTCCTGATAGTACACTAGATCGTTTGCACCGTCTCCATCAATGTCAGCAACTTCGACATCGACCGAGTTTGCAGTATCGACGAAGCCAGCGCGCTGAGAGGCATTATTCGAGATGAATACATCCTGTCTATCTGCGAAGTTGCCTGAGCCATCGTTGTATAGAACAGTGATGAAGTGACCCATCTCGCTGACCGCGACAATGTCATTGTGATCATCGCAGTTCAGATCGCCAACAGATAGGTGCGATGGATCTCTCTGTACAGCGTACTGGGTGATATGCGAGGCACTCACTGCTGGCACTAGTGATACCATCAGAGAGGTCAGCATTAGCATGACCAGCATCAAGGCTCTGCGAGCCTCTTTGTTTCGGTTTCGGGCAGACTCAGACGTATGCAACATGTTCCCCCGGAGTTTCAGCCATCTCTTATGCCTTCGCCCCCGATGAGTTTAGCAACCCCTTTGGGGTTGAGTAGACAATTAGCGATTTAGATTGCTTCAAGTGGACTGCATCCAACTGGGATTCGGGGAGTATTCTGTCTCCGCTCCTCCATGAATTCTCTCTAGTCTGCCCATCATCCATAGTCTGTCAAGGAAGATTTCCAGATCGACCCCCTCGCGGTTCACTCGAGTTCCCAGTGCCATCTCGATTGAGCTTAGGGGAAGAGATGTGTGGCCGTGCTCTCTGACTACTAGGGTGAGCAGTAACTGAATCCAAGCCTCTGCGAGTGGATCGCCCGACATTGTGTCTGTGAGTGGTTCGACCTCCTCCTCCAACTCGTCGAGTATCTCGCAGATTGCTGACATGTTCGGCTCGCTCCGCTTTCTTCCACCTAACTCGGCCATACTTGAGTCGAAATCGAACTCGCCAATCTTTCTGATTACAGAGGGTATCCTAGATGGATCGGGAGGAGGCCCTGGCAGAACTGCCTCATCCTCTTCCTCAGGCAGATTCTCAGACTCAATATCACCTACAGCGGATTGGAATTCGGGTTCATCGGGATCGGCGAATCTGGCTGCCAGAGGTTGGAGTACCCCGACATCTCCGGAGAGCTCTATTTCTTGTCTCAATTTCTCGACCCACATGGCCTCTCCCTCAAGCAGAACATCAACATCATATTCGGTTGAGCGGAATCTGAATCTGACAGTCCCACGCATCTCCATCTTAGCACCCTATGTCTCTTGCGCAAGATTGACGGCTTTCATGCTTCGGCCAGATTCCTGAGTACTGCCGGCAGAATCCCACCGTTCCTGTAGTACTCGACCTCGACTGGCGTATCCAGCCTGACCACTGCATCGAACTGGACTTCGCTGCCGTCTGTTCTAATCGCCGTAATCCTGATGGAAGACATCGGCTCAAGATCAGCACTGGCAGGGATGTCGAAGGACTCGGTGCCATCTAAACCGATGGTATCTGCGCTCTCTCCCTCGACGAATGTCAGAGGTAGAACTCCCATCCCGACTAGATTCGACCTGTGGATTCTCTCAAAGGAAGTAGCGATTACGGCTCTGACGCCAAGGAGGAGAGTCCCCTTTGCTGCCCAGTCCCTACTGCTTCCTGTACCGTACTGGGAGCCAGCGAGTACAATTAACGGGGTCTGATTTTCTTGGTATCTAGTGCTGGCCTCGTAAATCGAAGTGACTTCGTCGGTTGGGAAGTGAGTGGTGAAGCCCCCCTCTGTGCCCGGAGCGATTTGGTTTCGCATGCGGATGTTGGCGAAAGTACCTCTAACCATCACCTCATGATTGCCTCTGCGGCTTCCGAACGAGTTGAAGTCCCTGGGCTCGACTTCCTTTGAGATGAGATACTGCCCGGCTGGACCGTGATGCGGGAAGGCACCGGCTGGGCTGATGTGATCGGTAGTCACCGAGTCTCCAACTTTGACCAGAACTCTGGCTCCTTGAATTGGCTCTATCGGCGCGGGTGCATGCTCTATGCCCTCTAGGAAGGATGGTAGTCGGACATAGGTGGAGTCCTCATCCCACTCGAATAGTGAGCCTGTCTTGCTTGGAATCGCATCCCAACGGGGTTCGCTTAGCACATCGGAGTAACGCTCAGTGAACATCTCTGGCCCAATGACACTCTCAACTGTGGAGCGGATTTCGTCATCACTAGGCCAGATGTCAGCCAGCATAACTGAGTCACCATTGGGAGAATGCCCTAGCGGTTCAGAAGAGAAATCAATATCGAGGTTTCCGGCTAAAGCATAGGCGACTACGAGCGGAGGGCTTGCCAGATAGTTTGCCTTGATTTTCTGGTGTATTCTACCTTCGAAGTTTCGGTTCCCAGAAAGTACGCTGCCGACCACAAGGTCAGCCTTCTCTATCGCCGATTCGATTTCAGAGTCTAGAGGCCCGGAGTTGCCTATGCAAGTGGTGCATCCGTATCCGACAACACTGAAACCGAGAGCATCTAGGTCCTCGGTCAAACCTGCGGCATCAAAGTACTCAGTAACCACTCGGCTTCCAGGGGCTAAGCTTGGCTTTACCCACGGCTTGATTGTAAGCCCATGTTTTCTTGCCTTGCGTGCCAGTAAGCCTGCCGCGACCATGACACTTGGGTTACTGGTATTGGTGCAACTGGTAATCGCAGCAATCACGATGTCACCATGCTTCAGTTCGCAGTCACGCCCCTCGATAATTGCGCTGGCTCCGTTTCGGGATGCGTCTACTCCATGCCCCTGATGCCCCACGGGGGCGTTGAGACTAGTTTGCCAGTGGGACTTCATCGCTGATAGATCGACTCGATCCTGAGGCCTCTTGGGGCCCGCTAAGGATGGCTCAACGGTAGATAGATCCAGAGAGAGTGATGAGGTGAATCTAGGAGAGGGAGTGAACTCTGTGTGGAACATACCTTGCGCATCCAGATATCTTCGGACATTCTCCACATGTTCAGGGTCACGCCCTGAGAGAATCATGTAGTCTAGAGTGGTTTGATCGACCGGGAAGAAGCCGCAAGTGGCCCCGTATTCGGGCGCCATATTGGCTATAGTAGCCCTGTCTGGAAGGCTGAGGTTGGCCAGACCTGAGCCATGGAACTCGACGAACTTGCTCACACAGCCGTGTTCTCGCAGCATCTGGACTACTCGCAGGGTCATGTCAGTAGCTGTGACTCCAGGATTCAATGAACCGCTGAGTTCGAAGCCGACAACCTCGGGAAGCAGCATGTAAATTGGTTGGCCGAGCATCACCGCTTCGGCCTCTATCCCTCCTACTCCCCATCCGAGGACTCCCAATCCATTGATCATCGTCGTATGAGAGTCAGTGCCGACTAGTGTGTCAGGCATCCAGACGCCGTCTTCCTCACGCGCAACCGTGGCAATCCATTCGAGGTTGACTTGGTGCACAATTCCTCTTCCAGGAGGTACTGCACGGAAATTGTCCAGACTGTGCTGGCCCCACTTGAGAAACTCATAGCGCTCTAGGTTTCGCTGATACTCCATCTCTAGGTTCTTCTCTCTGGCGTCTGGGAAACGGCCGGAGACATCGACTTGTACGGAATGATCCACCACTAGGTCGACCGGGACTTGGGGATTTACCTTCTCTGCATCTCCTCCCATCTCTACCATTGCGTCCCTGAGAGCGGCTATATCGACCACTGCCGGGACTCCAGTGAAATCCTGTAGAATCACTCTACTGGGACTGAAGGGGATTTCAGAGGGAGTCATCTCGGGACTCCACGAGGCGATGCGGACGACATCCGCCTCGGTCACTAGAAAGCCGTCACACTTGCGCAGTGCGGATTCGAGCAGGATGCGAATCGAGACCGGCAAATCTGCGAGTTCGCAGATTCCCGCCCTCTCCAGTGCGCCTATATCTGCGAAACTGGATTTCGAGCCGTTCGCGGTGTCGAACTGGGAAAGGGCATCGAATGGCAGTGGCTCGCTCAAGTCATCACCTATGGTGATGCGGCATTGGCTCTATCCATGAAGTTGACCCAATGAAGACTGCTCGTGTTCATCTAGTCATTCACGGTGACATGCATCAAGCGGACCTCGTCCTGTGGGCGATCACTGCTATCAGTGGCTACCTCGCTGATTGCCGTCACATGATCAAGGCCACTAACTACCATGCCGAAAACTGTGTGAACTCCGTCCAAGTGGTTGGGGGTGCTATCTTCAGGGACGATGTAGAATTGGCTACTTCCAGTGTTGGGCGAAGAGGTCTTGGCCATAGCTAAGACACCGGGAATGTGTAGAAGGCCATTGTCGGCTTCATCTGGCAGAGTCCACCTAGATTGGTCGCATGATTCTGGGGAATATCTGTTGTTGGAACTGTCGAACTGCTTGCCGTCGCAGTAACCGTACCACTTTCCGGTGTAACCCCCAGATCCATCCCGATTCACAAAATCGCCTCCTTGTATCATGAAGCCATCAATGATACGATGGAATGTAGTGAAGTCATACCTCGATTCCTCGGCTAGTAATATGAAGTTCTCAACATGAAGCGGGGCTTCATCCTCATAGAGCTCAATCTCGATGAAAACCGTAGTTCTCTCAGTCGATCCTGTAGGCATGTAAGAGATCTCCAGTGTGACTACAGGGTTCTCAGATTCATCAAACCAGTCAGAAATGACCTTGAAAGAGACAAGAAGTAGCATTGCTGCTACCAGCATAGCAACGAGACCCAGAGGAGTAGGGTTGCCCTCATCGAACATCTGGAGGCCTCCTCCCAGGGAGATTGCCTGCTCATCCATCATTGAGGCCAGTTTGTTCATACTGCGGCGAGTCGCCTTGTCCTTGGGATCGAAGTTTAGGGCGTTTCGGTAACTCTTGTGTGCCCTCTGCCAGTGACGCTTCTGGCGTGCAGTATCCATTTCTCCGAGCATTGTCCCAGCATCTCCTGCATATCTCAGTGTACGGGCTTTCTGCGCATTGTTCTCACATGCATCCCACGCCTCGGAACGGAGTATTTCCAAAGCATTCTCTGGCGTCTCGGACTCGAGTGATTGGTTAGCAGCGTCCCAAGCTTTCTGCAGGACTTCAGGGATGGGCATAACGCGGCGGAAACAGCATCCATTGAAAATGGCAGCGATTGGATTCTCTTCATGAATTGCTGGAGTTTATACGGGAACGGCTAAGACCGGAATAACACCGGGACATGCTGCCGAGCACGGGATTGTGTCGAGTCTGACTATGGAGATGCATGTGAAGATGGAGCGCATCTGCAACGATTTCACTATTAATATCGCTACCGCAAACGGCACTGGCTCGCAGTCATCGAACCTCATCATCCTCAACTCAATGTTTCAGATGGGAGTTCCTGTTAGCGGGAAGAATCTCTTCCCAAGTAATATCTCCGGTCTACCTACATGGTTCATCATCCGGGCTAGCGACAACGGCTACCAGTCGCCCGGAGACAAGGCGCACATTCAGGTTCTGATGAACAAGGACACATGGTTCAAGGATTTGGAGAGCCTAGAGCCAGGAACTATCGTAATCTACAACGAGGATGCTAAGCTCCCAGTAGACAGGGATGATTGCCCATCCTTCGGCATGCCGATGACCAAGATGGCCAGAGGAATCAATCCCAAGCTAGCCCGTTTGATGTGCAACATGTACTATGTGGGTGCGCTGGCTCATTTGTTAGGAATCGAACAGAATGCCCTAGAAATGGCCGTGAGGAATCAGTTCAAGGGCAAGGAGAAGGCCATCGAGTTGAATCTGCGAGCAATCTCAGAGGGTCTCGATTATGCAACCGAGAATTGGGAGGATGAGATTCCCTATCGTGTCGAGAGCAGGGAAAAGGATCCTGACAGTTTCTTAATCGAAGGCAATGAGGCGATTGCTCTGGGTTCGATTTTTGGAGGAATCAACATGCTTTCATGGTACCCTATTACGCCATCATCATCCCTTGCAGAGGGGATAATACAGTGGTTACCTGAACTCAGAGATGCTGACGACGGTGGATCAACTTGCGCGGTCATCCAGGCCGAGGACGAGCTCGCGGCTGCTGGGATGGTAATAGGAGCAGGATGGGCCGGTGGGCGTGGTATGACTTGTACCAGTGGGCCCGGAATTTCACTGATGTCTGAATTCATCGGTCTAGCTTACTTCGCCGAGGTTCCAGGTGTAATCTGGGATGTAAACAGAGTGGGTCCGTCGACGGGTTTGCCTACGAGGACTCAGCAGGGCGATCTCTCAATGCTCTACGAGGCCAGTCATGGCGATACTCAGCACATTGTGCTGATTCCAGGCACGGTCGACGAGTGCTTCGAGTATGGTTGGAGAACTTTCGACTACGCTGAAAGATTCCAGACCATTGTATTCGGATTCAGCGACCTCGACTTAGGTATGAATCGCTGGTCTACTTCAGGATTCGAGTACCCTGATTCTCCAATGGACAGGGGCAAGGTGCTGCGATCTCAGGAGGAGATGGATGCGGTGGAGAACTACGGAAGATACCGAGATGTAGATGGCGATGGGATTCCGTACAGGACTCTTCCCGGAAGCGGCCTTGACCCCATCCTGTACAGAGGGACTGGTCATGACGAGGATGGAATATACTCAGAGGATCCTGATGTCTACTATGCTACAATCTCCCGACTTAAGAAAAAGATCGAGGGCGCGAGGGACTTGCTCCCAGCACCCATCATCAGAGAGGAGGAGGAGCAGCAAATCGGTGTCATCTACTATGGTTCCATGGAGAACTCGATTACCGAGATTGATGACATGCTTGAGTCCACAGGACTGTCTGTCAGTACCTGCAGAGTGAGGGCCCTTCCATATCACTCCGAGGTCGAGTCATTCATCGAGAGGCATGAGAAAGTAATCGTGCTTGAGATAAACAGGGACGGGCAGATGTACGGGATTCTGCGCAAGGAGCTCCCAGCACACCTCATTCCTAGGCTGCACAGCGTCGCCTATACCGATGGGTTACCTCCGCGTGCGCGCGTTTACGCAGATATGATTCTCGACACATTGGAGGTGACTGCTTGACTGTCATGAAACTCAATGTAATCGACCTTGAGAAGTCCGAATACACAGGAGGAAAGTCATCTCTGTGTCCGGGGTGCGGACATGATCAGATTTCCAATGTCATAATTCAGGCCGCTTGGGAGAATGGAATCCCGCCCGAAGGAATCGCCAAGATGAGTGGAATAGGCTGCTCGTCCAAGACTCCTGCTTATTTCCTTGGCAAGAGTCACGGATTCAACACCGTCCACGGAAGAATGCCTTCGGTAACTACTGGCGCGAGCATGGTCAACAGGAGTCTTTCCTTCCTCGCCGTCTCGGGTGATGGAGACACAGCCAGTATTGGCATTGGCCAATTCATCCACGCAATAAGACGCAATCTCGACATGGTCTACATCATCGAGAACAACGGAGTCTATGGCCTGACCAAGGGACAGTACAGCGCTACTGTTGAGAGGGGTTCTAAGAAGAAGAAGGGCGCAATGAACGAGCAGCCTCCTATCGATTTGTGTGCTATGGCAATAAATCTCGGATGCAGTTTCGTTGCTCGCTCTTTCTCGGGCAGTAAAAAGCAACTTACTTCAATAATTCGAGCAGCAATGGGACACCGTGGAATGGCAGTAATCGATGTCATCTCACCTTGCGTGACATTTTCCAATAATGATGAGTCATACAAGTCGTACAACTATGTCAAGGAGAATGACGAGGTCCTGCATTTGCTCGACTACATCCCTCACTTCACACCCATCGAAGAAGTGGACATTCCTGAGGGGGAGTTCGATGACATCCAGATGTTTGATGGTTCCACTCTGCGCCTTGAGACAGTCGGTGACGAACACGATCCGTCTGACCCAATGTCTGCTCTATCAGCCATCCATCGAGCCGAAATGGACAACAAGCATGTTACGGGTCTACTGTATTACGACAATAGCATGCAGACAGCTGAAGAGGCGCTCGGGCTGACTGAGACTCCTCTATCTGCACTCAGTGAACACGAATTGCGTCCTAGCGCAGACGCGCTGGACGATATCAACTCAAGATTTAGAGGGAACTGAGCTTGATTTATCGGCTCGGATTCGTTGAAATAGCGAATCCGACTCCGTCGCTCGCTAGTCCCTTAGTGTAGTGGTCCATCATACGAGACTCTGGATCTCGTGACCCTGGTTCGAATCCGGGAGGGACTACCAACCCGCGTCTCATTTCGACTTTCGTGGTAACCTTATGATGCTGGGAATCACAGGGAGCGATACAGTAACTGTGAGACCCAACTAACCATAATGATGACCATGAACCAGCCGAGGGCGGTTCTGGCCCATCTGCTTGGTTCCTTCTTCGGTGGGAACGGGTCGATTCCGGCTTCAATGGCCTCGGCGATGATGGCTAGCTCTTCCTCGATTGTCTCGGGTTGCTTCATCAGCCTCACGGCTCCGAAGTCGGATCCCAACCTGAGACATACGACTCCTCTAGGGCTGCGAGTTCGGACTCCTTACCACTCAAGTCCACGCCGAGGGAGCCTAGATTCTCAGAAATTCTAGACGGATTGCTCGACTTTGGTATGGTGATGGCCCCTATGTCTAGGCACCACTTGATGGCCGCTTGAGCAGGGGTGCAGCCAACCGATGCTGCAATTTCGCTGATTCCTGGGTCTGCAACTTTGTGACCTCTTGCCAGAGGCGAATATGCCATCGGAATAGCACCTACTTCTTCGATTGCTGCACGTAGAGCGTTTCTCTGTAACCAGGGGCTAATCTCGATCTGATTGACCGATGGCATCAGGCTAGCATACGACCTCATTGCATCTAGATGGTGGGCTCCGTAGTTGCTGACTCCAATCGAGCGAGTCCAGCCGTTGGCTAGGCACTCTTCCATGCCCTGCCAAACCGGAGCTCTGGCGTCAGGGTCTTCGGGAGGAGCGTGCACCAGATACAGATCCATGTAATCGAGACCGAGGTTCTCGAGGCTCTGCTGACAACGCTCTATGGTCTCCTCGCAACTGTTGGCGTGTGGGCGTCGTAGTTTGGTAACAACGAATATCTCCTCTCGAGGGATTCCAGACTCACTGATGGCCTGACCAACTTCATCCTCATTTCCATAGGCCATGGCTGTATCGATCATCCTGTACCCCTGCTCTAGGGCATACAGTACGGAGTTCTTGCACTCGCCCGGCTCACCCATGAGGTAAACTCCCAGACCAAAGGTCGGCATCTCGACTTGATGCAGTCTCTCGCCTGTGCTTGTGCTGGTGTTCGAGATTGTAACTGAGTTCATGTTCGGTGAAGGTTAGATTATGTATTCAATGGTTATTGTAGCGAGGTTGAAGCGTCGTACCTTGTCGAGAGTACATGGGAGAGTTGCCGGAGGGGATGGAGATGCCGAAATCGGAGATTACCACTCCTCGTTCCTCGGCCTCGGTTATTCTGAGTAGGGAGCGCGATGGTGGTCACGAGATTCTCCTAGGACATCGCGTTTCTGAGCTCCCCGCCTTCCCAGATGTTTGGTCATTCCCCGGTGGGGCGATTAGCAGAGTCGACAGGGGTGCAGCCGAATCACATCCCGAATGGCTGCGAGAAAGAGACGACAGAGTCTCGGTATTCGCTCTACTGAGGGAGATGGTTGAGGAGCTCGGAGTGGCTCCCGATGGACTGGGTGGTCTAACCGAGGTGGTGGAGGATATTCGGGCTGAAGTCTGTGCAGACAAGACGAATTGGTTGAGGCTCATGGAATCTAGAAACCTGACCTGTGAAGGATTCCACTGTGAGATGATTACTGAGAGAATTACTCCTCCCCAAGCGCCAGCGAGATTCCACAATCTGTTCTTCCATGTGCCGACTGGCGACCCCGGTGTCACCCCAACATTTCCCCCTGGTCGCTCGGAATTCGACGAGTTCCGCTGGTGGAGGCCTGCTGACCTGATTGATTCTTGGGAAGCCAACGAAATCAGGCTGCCTCCACCTCTCGTCACACTGGCACGCGACCTCGTGGAAGCCATCGAACGCGAAGGTGACTTGCAGTCAGCTTGTGATGCTCTCGCAGCCAACCCTCCCTCAGGCCCTCATCGCTTCGAGTATGGGCCAGGAGTAGAGTGTGTACTAATCCCCACAGACACGCTCCCTCCTGCCACGCACACCAACTGCTTCATCCTCGGGGAGCGGGGTGGAGAGCGCGTCATCGTCGACCCGGCGGCTAAGGACGAGGAGGGTCTCGAGGAACTTTCGCTGAAAGTCCAGGAGATTTACGATGATGGTAGTTCGATTACTGCCACTATCTTCACTCACAGACATCCAGACCATATCGGCGACTTACAGCAAATCTCAGAGATTTACCAAGCCCCGATCTGGGCGAGTTCCGAAACTCTAGCGGCAATCCCTCCTTGTGACTCAGATCAAGTCCTTAGAGAGGGTGACTCTTTCGTGCTGGATGGGCCTAGTGGTGGAATCCTCTGGGATGTCATAGAGAGCCCTGGTCACTGCCCCGGCCAAATCTGCCTAGTCGGGGAGGCCGGAGTGGTTTCAGGAGACAACTGCACCTTGGTGGGCACCATCCTTGTCCCCTCAGGCGAAGGCGACATGGGGGCATACATCTCCGGCCTTGAGAGAATACGCGATCTGAGGCCGAAGGTACTCTTCCCAGGCCATGGCCCTCTGGTGGCCAACCCGAAGAGAGTGCTGACCGAATACATTGAGCACCGCAAGGCGAGACACCAGAAGGTCCTCGAGGCAGTGCGCACAGGCAACTCGGACATCCCCAGCATCGCCAGCGCGGCATACTCTGACAGCCCGGGAGCGCATCCCCTGCTGGCGCAGGACCAAGCACTGTCCCATCTGAAGGAGCTGCAGAGGACCGGTGATGTCGAAAACGATGGCAGTGGCTACACTGCGGCCTAATCCGGGTCAAGGTTGAAACATCCCCAGTGGCAGCATATAACGAAACGGAGGTCTTGCGATGGCTGAAGACAAACGGTGGTGGAAAAGGGACAAGGATTCCGACACCTCCAAGGAAGACGTCGAGGATTTGCTGAATGAGGCTGAGGTCAAGCGCCTCCAACGCGAGGAGGAGTTGGCAGAGGCCGAACACCGAGAAAAGATGGCGGAATTTACGGATCCCGCGCCCAGCACTATGAAAGAGTCAGAATCCGGTGATGGTTCCCCGGTGGAATTCATCGGACAGAGAATCGTACTGAAGCCCGATGCCAATGGGTGCTTCTACGTCAAGGGGGGNATTGGANATATNNAGAACATAGATTTCCTNGTGGACACCGGAGCGAGTTACTGCTCGGTCCCGGAAAAGCTTGGTGNCATCGATATGGTGNNGACANTNAACCTGNANNGAGGAGAAACAATCGAGACCACGACAGCAGCTGGCCCAGGGATGGGGTACAGGACTACTTTGCCNAACATAGAAATTGGGCAGATGAATATAAGAAAAGTTGACGCGCTAATCAACCCCCTAAGGACNGGGGATTCTGAATACTGTATTCTCGGTATGAGTTTTCTCGAGCACATTGACTGGAGACATCAGAATGGAATGTTAATTCTGAACCCGGATGGGGAGTCAGATGGAACCAAGGTATACGGCGGGGGTTCCGATCACTGGCTTCTGGAGGACCCTGGTTATGCTGTAGCAGCAATTGTGCTCGCTCTCACCCTCATTGCAACCGCATTCATGGCAGTGGCTGCTGGGGGAACGAAGGATCAATGGGTGGAAATCGAAGCTGAAGTCCTTGAAAAATATCCAGGATACGACTGGGTGGAGCATCAAGACTGCTATACGGATGACTGGGGGGATGAATACTGTGACTACTGGTACGAGTTAGATTGCTGGGCCGACTTAGACGTCTCATACTCCGTTGACAATACTACCTACTCCTCCGAGGTTGATCATTTCCCAATTACAAGTTACCAAGACTACGAAGGTGCGGAAGACGACTGCTTGAATTACGCAGAGAATGGCACTATGCCAATAGGAAGTTTCGTTACACTGTACTACAATACTGAGGATCCTAGCGAAGTCCGAGTTGATCCACCGTGGGATGAGATTTTCGGCCTCTTTTTATGTGGAATTATACAGCTAATCCTCTTGATTGTGGTCCTTGTAATGGCCTATCTCGATGTAGGAGGTAATAGCGTGAGTTTCTCGTCGGGAGGTGGTAGATACTACGACGACCCAGGTTACTACGATCGGCCTTGGCATAGGAGACCATGGTTCCACCGCAGACGCCGTTACTACCGTCATAGAAGCAGTGGCCATCGCCACAGAAGTAGTAGAGTCACTAGGAGCTCGGGAGGACGCAGGGGCGGTGGCAGGTCCGGTGGCGGTGGCAGGTCCGGTGGCGGCGGTCGTGGAAGATGATTGCTGACCCAAGGATGAAATCCATCCATCCCTCTAGGCTAATTTGATGGAAGAAATGTGGAGCGGTGCTCCCGAACTCGATGGGGCCAATGCTGAGGAGCTTTTTGTTGAAGTCGCACCGAATATTTCAGTAAGGGTTCTGCGGTGGGTTCCTACCGATTCATCTGCAGCCTCATTGGGTTCTGTTGTGGTTGTTCCTGGCTGGGGTTCTGTCTTCGAGGGTTGGCGTCCGCTTCTGGCTGAATGGGTTTCTCGCCGTCCGATAATATACATTGAAACGCGTGAGAAGAAGAGTGCTCGAATCACAAGAAAGGTGAGGAGGGGAGATTTTGAGATGAGTCACCATGGTCGCGATATCGCTGCTGTTCTAGACAAACTTGGTATTGATTCAGCGGGGATTGACTGGTTCTCGTCATCTTTGGGCGCTACTCTACTCATAGATTCATACCAGAACGGTGTCCTAACGGGGCGTTCCTCAATCCTTCTCGCGCCGAACCCTGACTTTGAGTTCCCCCTGTGGGCTAAGATACTGCTCAATATGCCCTTGCCGAAGTTCATTCACCCAGCGCTTTTGCGGTTTGCGGTTTGGATTGTTGAACGGAGAACCAAGGAGGAAGGGCAGCGGATACGCTATCGGAGGTCCCTGTTGTCTCAAGACCTCGAGAGACTGCTACTGAGTTCAAGGGCGAACATTCGCTACAGGTTGCCGCAGGACCTTTCCAGTGTCTCAGTTCCCTGCGCAGTGATGACTGCCTCATCCGACACCCTGCATGGCATGGATAAGGTCCTAGGCATCGTAGATAGGTTGCCTAATGCCGTTCTGATTGAGGTTCCGAGCAACCAGTATGCGCACGAGGCTGATGTCCTAGTGGAGATAGAGGAATTCCAGTCTTCTATTGGGAATTAGGCCGATTTGACCAAGCGATTGCCTGATGAAGGGCAGTTGAGCCGGGCGGATTGAGCAGCATGCGCGAGCAGACCTCATCGTTCGATGTCGCCCGTATCGTGCGTGAGCTTTCTGAAATGGTCGGCGCACGCGCACGCAAGGCGTACCAGCCGCACTATGAGCAGGTGGTATTGCGACTGAACAGGAAGGGCGTTCCTTCTACGGACTTGGTGATTGTCAGGGGACGGCGTATCTACACCTCGCAGCGCGATCGGCCCATGCCCTCGAAGCCGTCCCAGTTCGCCATGGTCCTGCGCAAGCACCTCAACAACTCACGACTGATCGGTGTCGAGCAACTGGGCTTCGACCGTGTCATTCGACTCAGTTTCGAGCACGGAAGGGGGCGTCTGGCTCTGGTAATCGAGCTTTTTCGCGATGGCAATATCCTGCTACTCGATGATAAGGGCGTCATTATCCAGCCTCTGACTCATGCCAAGTATGCAAGTCGCTCTCTCCGCAAAGGTGTGGCTTACTCGCCACCTCCTGAGACCCTCGACCCACGTGAGATGGGCCGAGAAGCTCTCGATAGTCTGCTTGACGGTAGCGAGCATGACCTAATTCGCACCCTGGCAGCTAGGGCCAACCTCGGCAGAATCTACGGCAGCACGGCGTGCTCGATCGCTGGGATCGAGGAGGATGTGGCTGCCAACTCGCTGGACTCTGCTCAGCGCGACTCACTTGAGTCGGCAATCAGCTCGATGCTGGAGCAGTTGTCCGAAGGAACCGATGCAAAGATGTGGATGGTAGGCTCAGAGGAGATGGATGCTTGGAAGGCCGCCGATAACGAGGCTACACGGGATGCGGCCTCATCGGGAATCACGGAGATTGCTCCTATCGACCTCGTTTACACCGACTCCAGCAATATGGTCGAGGTCGAATCGCTGTCTCTGGCGTACGATGCTGTTTTCGGCTCGCACGATGCTGCCGCGTTCATCCGCCGAGAGGAAGAGCTGCTAATCGATTCGGGCGAGGACGAGGGGGTAATCCAAGCCAAATTGGGGCGGAGAGCGGCGCAGCAGAGGGCTGCAATTGAGAGGTTTCACGAGCGTGCAGCGATAACTCAGGAGTTGGGCAAGGAGATTCAGGAAAACTGGGAGCATGTAGACTCGCTGCTCTCTCAGTTCAATGAAGCAATCGTCTCGGATGGTTGGGAAGGAGTGGCGGACAAGATCTACGATGTGCTCTGGATAGACAGTGCCGATCCTGCAAAGCAGACAATCGTAGCTTACCTACCCGATGAGGATGGTGAGCCGGGGGCGAGCATTACTCTAGAGGTGTCCAGTACAGTACACCAGAATGCCCAGCGCTACTTCGAGGAGGCTCGCTCGCAGAAGAACAAGGCCAAGGGGGCTCAGGCAGCACTTTCGAGTACCGAGAAAGATCAGCAGCGGGCCGAGAAGCGAGCAGCCAAGGATGCTGCTGCAGGTAGACTCAGAGCAAAGAATCGAAGCAAGAGATTCTGGTTTGAGAGACATCGCTGGGCTCTGCTATCGGGTGGTCATCTGCTGATTGGCGGCAAGGATGCTAAGGGCAACGACACGGTCGTACGCAAGCACCTCACTGCTAACGACCTCTACTTTCACGCCGACCTGCATGGAGCACCATCATGCTCCCTCAAGCTCAAAGACGGGCTTGCTCCTAATCAGAATCCATCCGAGGCCATCCCAGAGGGTGTGGCCTCGCTCCAAATTGTTCAGAATCTTGCTGATGGCTTGGAGGACGCTCGTCAACTGCCTGAATCACTGCACTCCGAGGCTGCCCAAGTCGCAGTCTGCTGGTCTAGAGCCTGGGGTAGTGGAGGGGCAGCAGCAATTGCCTTCCACGCCAGACCAAGTCAAGTCTCGAAGACCGCCGAGTCCGGCGAATCACTTGCCCGTGGCTCCTTCGTGGTCAGGGGGCAGCGCAACTGGCACCGCGACCTGTCACTCGAACTGGCTGTCGGAATGGCTGTGGTCAATGGCATTCCCATGCCGGTCTCGGGCACACCGTCCACAATCTCGGAGTACTGTCAGAGATGGGCCAGAATCACCCCTGGTAGTGAGAAGAAGGAGAACGCCGCCAACCGAATCGCCAAGGCTACAGGTCTAGCACAGGACGATCTGCTCTCATGCTTGCCGCCCGGAAACTGCTCAATCGAGGATCACGGTCTGATTCAGCCTTGATTGTGAGCACGCCACTCGGGAGCGGTGATTGCGTAGAGCGCTGCGTCCACATAGTGGTCATACAGCCACTCTCTGTCCTTCGTGATACCTTCCAAACGCATACCCAGCCTCTCGGCGATAGCACGGCTAGGGAAGTTCTCGGTAGCCGCCTCGAGCACTAATCGGTGTATTCCAAGGTCATCGAAGCAGTGCTCCATCAGACGAATGCAGCAACGAGTGGCGATTCCTTGGCCCGCATGCTCATCCGATACCCAATATCCGATTCCACAGCCCTTGTTTGCCCAATCTATCCAGTTCAGGCTGATTGTCCCAACCAGATTGCCCTCCAGCCTGATTGCATAGAGGACTCCGTCTCCCCTTCCGTACTCCTCCAAAGTAGTCGTGATGAAGGAGACTTCGTCCTCAACGCTATTTGTGCCGTCCAACCAAGGTAACCACTCCCTGAGATACCCTCTGTTGGCATCGACTGCAGCGAACAGCTCCTCTGCATCATCCAACCCTATTTGCCGTAATTCCAATCCTTCCTCCACAAGTAGCGCGGGGCTTGGGAAGTGCGAATTTTCGAAAGGTACCGGTCCACCGCATCTACCAGACACAGGATTTTCTCCTTGTTTCGGGCGTATAGAGGATTCGGGCTCTGCGACAATGCTTCAAATGAGGGCCACTAGGATGAGTCATGGCGGAGTCGGGGGAAGGCAACTGGACCTACGCAGACTACCTAAACCTGCACCGGTTGTTGGACCTACAAGGAGAAGAGAGGAAAATCAACTCTGACGAGATGCACTTCATCATAGTTCACCAGACCTTCGAGCTGTGGTTCAAGCAGGTGATTCGTGAGCTCTCAGAGGTTCGGGATATTCTCTCGCAGGTCCCAGTTCCTGAAGACCAGATTCCCAGAGCCGTTGATCACTTAGGCAG
Source organism: Methanobacteriota archaeon (assembly GCA_002698225.1). GTDB lineage: Archaea > Thermoplasmatota > Poseidoniia > Poseidoniales > Thalassarchaeaceae > Thalassarchaeum. Next base: position 16,289 of record NZWD01000034.1, read on the forward strand.
AACTACAGAGATATTCAGACTAATGGCCAACCAATGGACAGTGCTGGAGACTCTGACTCCACAGGGATTCCTAGCATTCAGAGACGGTCTTGGGTCAGCATCGGGCTTCGAGTCATTCCAGATGCGCGAGTTCGAATTCTTGCTTGGCCTTGAGAATGAAGATCGTATTGGCGGCGTAGATCCGCTAGACAGTTTCCGAAGGATATCGGACAACGAAATCAACAATGCGATTCTGGAGCGTTTGGAGATGGTTGCTGGCATGCCCTCATTGTACGACTCTGTGATGAGTTGGATTGAGCGGACCCCGATAATGGGCTCAACCTATGGTGGCGAGGATGATGTTGGAATTGTGAATCAGTATGTATCTGACCACCTTGCTGCTCATAGGAAACTGTGTGAAGAAGCCGCTGAGAGGTCTTCTGGATGGGGCGCTGGGGATTCCAACAAGGCTGCAGAGAGAATGATGGCCTCGCATGAAGGTGCCGTCTCATTTCTGATGCCCGAGGGGACAGTTGACAGGGCTCGTGCTGGTCTGCTGTTCATAGAGTCATATCGCGAGTTGCCGTTGCTGACTTGGCCTCGCAAATTGATAGATGCATTAGTGGAACTCGAGGAGTCGATGGTGAAGTGGAGGCATGCCCATGCCCGCATGGTGGAGAGAATCATGGGCAGGAGAATCGGTACCGGGGGTTCCAGCGGCGTGGATTATCTAGATTCAACCTCTCAATACCGGATTTTCAAGGACCTTTGGGGAATCAGAACGGTGCTGGTCAAACCGCAGCGGAGACCTTCGCTACAGAACGCGGAGTTCTACGGCTATTCCTCCAATTCCTGAGGCTGGTCCTGCTGTGCGGATAGGACCATTGAAGGCTTGTTGGCCTTTCGTGGGTGCGTGCCAGAGCCGGTGATTTGCGCATACGCTCGTACTCCTATCGGGAAGTACAGAGGCTCGCTGTCTAGATACAGCGCCACAGAACTCGGTGCGATGGCTGTTAAGGAGCTCCTCAAAAGATCTGGTATAGATCCCGCCAGCGGAATAGTGGACCAAGTATACATGGGTCAAGTTCTGCAAGCCGGAGCCGGCCAAGCACCGGCTAGGCAGGTCGCTATGAGTGTTGGAATGCCAGTCAGCACGGCTTGTACTACCATCAACAAGGTCTGCGGATCCAGTCTGAAAGCAGCCATGATTGCTGCAACTGAAATCAAGGCTGGAGTATCTAGAGTTGTTATCGCTGGAGGGATGGAATCGATGAGTAATGCTCCGCGCCTTGCTAGGAGTGTAAAGAAGGGAGAAGATGTGCCCTACTCCTCTCTCGAGTCGGTGTTGATTCACGACGGCTTGCAGGACGCCTTCACAGGGGAATCGATGGGCAATACTGGTGAGACGGTTGCGAGTGAGTACGGAATTAGTCGCGAGCAGTCGGATGCATTTGCCATTCGCTCACACGCTCTTTCCAACAAGGCCTGGGAGGAAGGTTGGCTAGACGATGAGGTGTTTCCTGTCGGAGAGTTCAGTCGCGATGAGGGAATACGCCCAGGCTCGGACATGGAGACCTTGGGTTCACTCAGGTCTGTGTTCAAGGATGAGGGGCAGGTTACTGCAGGAAACTCCAGTCAGGTATCAGACGGAGGTTCGGCCGTCCTAATCGCATCCGAGGAGGCCGCAACCGAGCTCGGATTACCTGTGCTGGCAAGAATCGTAGGCTATGCTACCTCTGGTGTGGAGTCGCACCGAGTCATGTCCGCTCCTATTCCCACGGTTCGTAAGCTTCTGGAGAAGACTGGTAGGACAATGGATGATGTCGACATTCTAGAGCACAATGAGGCCTTCGCAGCTGCCTCTTGCGCAATTCAGACCTCATTGGGAGTCTCTGAGGACCGTTTCAACCCTCACGGTGGCGCAGTAGCAGTAGGCCATCCGCTCGGTGCAACTGGGACGCGTTGCTTGATGACACTAGTCAATGCACTAGGACGCACTGGCGGCAAATGCGGTATCGTAACCATATGCCTCGGTGGGGGCAATGCTGTCGCAATGATGGTCGATAGGGAGTAGTCAGCGGCCCTGATTTAGATTGAATAACGGTCATAGGGCTTATTTGGGGGTCTCCGGTCGCCGGGCCCATGGTAAAGCCCGCAAGACCCCATACCCGCTTCGAGAAGGCTCGGATAATCGGTGCTAGGGCACTTCAAATCAGCATGGGGGCGCCGCTCTTCGTCTCGGAGGACGAACTGCGCGATCACTTCAGCGACGAACTGATTCAACTCTACGGTGTTGAGGAGGCCCAGTGGAGAGTTGTTCTGGACCCCAATAAGATAGCGATGCTTGAGTACGAGCAGCATCGTATACCCATCGATGTGGACCCTCACGACGAGTGATGGCCTAGACTGGTCAAGTCTATTTGTCTCGACCCGGAGGGTAATTCGAGATGAGTGGTTTGTCTGCAATTGACTGTAGGCGGCTGACGGCCGGCCTGATGGTCATCACATTCGTGGTGATAGCACTGGGAGGGGTCATCAGAATCTATGACGCCGGCGAGTCTTGCCCTGATTGGCCGACTTGCTTCGGCACTCTAGGATTCGATGTATCCGAGGCAGAACAAGAGGCTTGGTACGAAGCCAATCCCGATGAGATTGACTCGCGTGGGGCTGGGCACCGATACACGACTTTTCAGATCTTCACCGAGTGGGGACATCGGGCACTCGCGGGTGTAGTACTTGGGCCGTTGGTGCTCATCGGTTGGCTGCTAGTTAGGCGTGAAGAAGCGTTTGGTTCGGAGGTCAGGCTCGCTTCGTCGATATCTGCTGCTCTGATTGTCTGGCAGGGTGCAGTGGGATGGTTGACAGTAAGAATGGACAATGAGCACTGGAGTGTTGCACTACATCTGGGCTCAGCACTAGCGTTCATGCTCAGTCTGATTTGGCTCTGGATGGCACAGTCAAAGGACATCGATTCTCTGCCAGAATGGGTTGACTTCGAATCTGACACTTCTCCGGTGTGGGGAGTTAGGTTGCTGTGGCTGTCAGTCTTCGCTCTGATCAGTCTTTTCTCGGGGGCCTTCGTATCCACCACCGGTGGAGCGAATACAGGTTGTGGAGTTAACGGGCTTTACGACTCTTGGCCATTATGCCAAGGCGAGATAATTGTTGGAATTGATGATTGGACCCTGCAGTCTCAGGTGATTCACAGATTCTTAGTCGGTGCAGTCGAAGTAACTCTGCTAGTCGCATCTTGGGCAGCATGGAAGGAATTAGGTTCGAGCAGTACCTTGTGTCGGTGGATCCATGCCTCTGCAGCCGTGTATGGAGTGAACATACTGATAGGTGCCATGTACATTCTTTCGTGGGATATGAGTGATGGATTTGAGGAGTGGCTCTCACTAGTCCATCTACTCCTTGCATCTATGTCATTCTTGATCCTCTCAACAGCATATGTCGGCTCGATAACTGGTAGGGAGGAGTTAGTTTGAGTTGGCGAAGCTATCTGTCTTTGACTAAGCCAAGAGTGGTCGTCCTCCTCCAAATTACTGCGCTGTGTGCAGTATTAGTTCATGACAGAATGGAGGGGCAGGTCGGTATGGATACCGCGTATACAATGCTCATCGTCTTCGTTGGTGGCTATCTGAGTGCGGGTGGAGCTAATGCGATCAACATGTGGTACGACAGAGACATAGACCCGATGATGACTCGCACAGAGGGCAGACCAATCCCCTCGGGCGAGGTGTCTTCGGAGTCGGCTCTCGCCCTAGGCGTGCTGCTCTCGATATCTGGAGTATCGTGGTTCTGGATACTGTCAAATGAGATTGCTGCGTTCTGGTCAGCCTTCAGCATCTTGTTCTATGTTTTTATCTACAGTATCTGGCTCAAGCGTTCGACTCCTCAGAATATAGTCATCGGCGGAATAGCCGGGTCGACACCTCCAGTTATCGCTTGGTCGGCTGCCGAGGATGGTCTGGCTGTGTCGACTAAATCTGCTAATCTGATGTTGGATTCTCTGGTGGACATCGGCAGCCCCCTACCCTGGCTGATGTTCCTGCTAATCTTCCTATGGACTCCCCCGCACTTCTGGGCCCTCGCACTGTATCGGTCCGAGGAATACGGCCGAGTAGGGGTCCCAATGATGCCAAACGTGAAGGGACCGGAAAGGACTCTAATTGAGATGAAGGTGTACGCAGTCATCCTCATACTGATGTCACTGGTGATTCCATCGAGTTACGGTGGGCTGGAAGAAAATGATACTCTCTACTACATTCTAGGATGTAATGTGGTCGGACTCAGTATTTGGTACGCTAGCTCGGTATGGAGAATTGACCTAGGAGAGGAATGCGACGAAACGGGCAGGATGCCAACCGCTGCTCGCTCGTTCTTCATCTCCATGCTTTACTTGGCCCTCATGTTCGTGGTACTGGTCACAGCCAGCTTTGGCACTACTGGTTCTGTTTTCGGGGCATGCATAAGCCTGTTCGCGGTAGTTCGCAGTGAAACCCGGCGGTAGTCTAGCATCCCGATGGTTTCAAACACCTACCGCACCATGGCGGGGCGGTTAATCGGGGTGCGGTAATGGACGAGCAGGGGCTGATATACGACTGGAACGCAGTCGACTACGAGATTGTACGTGACTCTCAGAGCCACCCTCATGAGTTATGGTTCGATGACGAGACCCTGCGTGACGGCCTGCAAAGTCCCAGCGCACGGAACCCTAAGATTGAGCAGAAGTTGGAGCTTATCGACTACATGGAAGCACTGGGAATACAGAAGGTGGATCTCGGTCTACCTGGAGCGGGACCATTTCATATCGGACACATCGATGCTATGCTATCCCACATGGGAGAGAATAATTACGAATTACGACCGGGTTGCGCTGTTCGGACAGTAGTCAGCGACATTGAGCCGCTGGTCGACTTGCAGGCCAAACACGAGAGGCAGATTCAGGCCAGCGCCTTTCTCGGGACTAGTCCGATTCGGCAGTACGCTGAAGGTTGGACGATGGAGAAAATCCTGTCAACAGCTGAGAAGGCAGTCACTTTCGCTGTCGATAACGACATTCCTGTGATGTTCGTGACAGAGGATACCACACGAAGCAAGCCGGATGAGATTAAGGCAGTATACACACGCGCGATGGAGTTGGGTGCGGATCGAATTTGTGTCTGTGATACCTGCGGTCATGTGACTCCCAACGGGGTCCGCAAGTTGCTCTCGTTCATCCAAGACGAGGTTATTGTGGACTCCGGATTCAAGCGTAGGGATATCGAGGTCAACTGGCACGGACACCAAGACCGTGGTCTCGGCGTGGCCAATAACCTAGCAGCCTACGAGGCTGGTGCAGATGTGATTCATGGCACGGCTCTAGGAGTGGGTGAGCGCGCCGGCAACGCCCCTCTGGACCAGACTTTGGTCAATTTGAGCCTGATGGGAGTCATTAGCAACGACCTGACCCTGTTGAATCAGTACACGAAGAAGGCGCACGAATATGTCGAAGTCGCGTTACCGAGGAACTATCCGGTCTTCGGAGAGGATGCTTTCGAGACCGGAACTGGTGTTCATGCCAGTGCAGTCATCAAGGCGATGAAGAAAGGCGACCATTGGCTCGCTGACCGGGTTTACTCAGGTGTCCCTGCGGCTGATTACGGACTTGAGCAAGTCATTCGGATTGGGCACATGAGTGGTAGATCAAACATCATCTGGTGGCTGCAGAACAACGGCTACGATGCTTCGGATGAGTTGGTTTCTCATATGTTCGAGGTAGCCAAGTCTCAACGTCGAATGATGAGTGATGAAGAGGTACATGCAACCATCTCCAAGTTCGAGAAATCATGAGTCATGAGTCTAACGACTTAGACGAACGGCTAAATGCTCTGTGCTTTCGACTTCGGTCATGAGAAGCGTCGTCATCGCACTAGTCATGCTTGTTTTGTCTCCTTTCGGAGGGGTGGTTTCAGGTTCCTCAGAGCCGCCAGAGGAATTGCGAATCGATGGCGAAGAGATAATGCCTAGCTACTCCAGAGCTGTACAATTGGCCTTCAATCGGGTGTCTGACCTAGATTCCTATTCAGATGAGGTGCTTGCACAGACTGATGATTGGTTGATTGTGACTAGAGTCTCGATTGACATGCACATGCTGACTAAAGCAAGACCTTCTTCTAGTGAGGCTGCACCGATTCTCTCGGGCGCTTACATATGGACATTTGAAGATTCATCAGAGGCAGTAAAAAGACTCGAAAGCTCCCTTAAAGCGGGCGAGATAGAATCATTCTCTCCGATGGTCGAGAAGCAGCAGCAGCCTAGACTGACTCCTAACGATACGGACTTCAGTTCACAATGGCATCTGAGTAACACTGGCCAGACCAGTGGAGGAGTTGCGGGTGAGGATGCTAATGTTACTACGGCTTGGGATACATACACTGGATCCGGGGTCATCATCAGTGTCATTGATGATGGTCTAGATCACAACCACAGCGACATCAGCCCGCACTATTCTCCAGTCTACTCCTACGATTGGTGTGATGATGACAACGATCCTTCGCCCTCCAGTTGGAATGGTCATGGAACTGCTGTTGCAGGTGTGGCTGCGGCAGTCGGGGATAACTCGCTGGATGTTACAGGGGTCGCGTTCGATGCAACGATAGCAGGATCTACCCTAATCGCCTGCTGGGCCGGGGATGCGACCGAGGCCGATGCGCTCAGCTACGAGAGTGACGACATAGATATCTACACCAACTCATGGGGCCCAGCTGACGATGGTCAGACCCTAGAGGCTCCCGGTCCACTTACTCTGGCTGCATTCGAGAATGATGCCTACAGCGGCCGTGATGGCCTAGGAAACCTGATTACATGGGCTGCTGGGAATGGGTTAGGCTCAGACGACAACTCAAACTATGACGGCTATGCAAATAGCCGCTTCACCATAGCTGTGACCGCAATCAGTCACAATGGTGAGCAGTCATACTATGCCGAACCTGGGGCCAACATACTCGTCGCAGCGCACTCAAATGGTGATGGTGAGGGCATTACCACCACCGATATTACAGGCTCTGGTGGATACAACAGCGGCAATGTCACTCACTCCTTTGGAGGAACTTCGAGTGCGACCCCACTGGCCGCAGGAGTAATCGCTCTGATGCTCGAAGCCAATGAGAATCTGACTTGGAGAGATGTTCAACATGTCTTAGTGAATAGCGCTCGGATGAACGATCCCAACGACACATCGTGGACGGTCAACGGGGGCGGCCACGATATATCCCACAAGTATGGATTCGGTGTCGTTGATGCCGGTGCCGCTGTCACGGTAGCAGAGAACTGGTTCAATGTAGGAGAGGAGTTGAATGCGACATACGGCCCGTACTCGCCAGCCACCACCATAGAAGATGACTCTCCGGAGTGGACAGAGTTCACCACTATGGTAACTGATGAGTTCTTGTTGGAGAGTGTTGATGTCGTCGTAGATATCAGCCATGATGCGAGAGGAGACTTGGATATTGTTCTAGTATCGCCCTCAGGAACTGAGTCTTGGCTAGCTGATACTCGCAACGACAATGGAAATGACTACTCCAACTGGATGTTCAATACTGTGCGGCACTGGGATGAGTCATCTCTGGGCACATGGACCCTGAAGGTCAGAGACACCGAAGTAGGAAACACTGGAACTCTGAACTCATGGGAGCTGATACTGCATGGGGTCGATATCGACTACGATCACGATGATGATGGGCTGAGTGATGAAAACGAGACTCTAGTCTACGGCACGGACCCGTATGACTCGGATACCGACGATGATGGTTTGAGCGACTATGACGAAGTCATGGTCTACGGCACGGACCCACTACTAATCGACTCAGATTTAGATGGTCTGAGTGACTCCGCTGAGGTGACTACTACTGGAACCGATCCGTTGGACTCGGATACCGACGACGACGGGCTCACCGATGGGGCGGAGATCAATTACTGGTCTAGTGACCCGTTAGTGTACGACCCGGATAACGATTCAGACCTGTTCTATCACTTCAACGACTGCAATGATAACGATCCGCTGGTCAATCCAGGACGGCCCGAACTACTGAATGGGATTGATGATAACTGTGACGATTTCGTTGACGAAGGGTACAACTTCACAGATAGAGACAATGACGGCCTCAAGGACTGGAGCGAGTATCACATTCACGGAACAGATCATATGGACTCAGACACCGATGATGATGGATTAGATGACGGAGAGGAAGTCAACATCTACTCGGCTATGGGTTCGAATCCACTGGTCTTCGACCCGGATAGTGACACAGACACTTGGTACTGGTTTGAGGACTGTGATGATGATGACCCAGATCGCTCACCGGGCCATATCGAGTTGTTGGACGATTTCGATAATGACTGCGACTTCCTTGTGGATGAGGACTATTGGGATTTGGATTCGGACAATGATGGGCTCACAGACTACGATGAGTTTCACAACATCACCACTGATCACTTAGATGGCGATACTGACGACGATGGACTCCCCGATGGTCTCGAGTACAACGAATATGCTGCCCTGGGGGCCGACCCATTAGTGCATGATGAAGACTCGGATAGCGATGGATGGTACTGGTTCCAGGATTGTGATGATGAGGACTTCGATCGGGCTCCGTTCAAGCCCGAGACATTGGATGGTAAGGACAATGACTGTGACGATGTGATTGACGAGGACTTCTTCTCGCTAGATAGCGACGGGGACGGTTTGACTGATTTCGACGAGTACCACAACCACACTACAAACCCAGAACTAGCAGATTCTGATAGCGATGGGATGTCTGATGGAGAGGAGGTCACAGTAACTGGATCAGATCCTAAGGCATTCAACTTCGATAGTGATGAGGACGGATTCTACGACTTCGAGGACTGCGATGATTCTGTAGCGACAATCAATCCAGACGGAACCGAGGCTTGGAACGGTAGGGATGACGACTGCAATGAACAGGTCGACGAGGGGCTGTCTCGCAAGAATCTAGTCTCCACCACTCCTGACTTCCGTGAGGTTCAGGATTGGGATGCTGTCAATGAATCACTGATTCTGAACATTGCCAATATTCCAGACTCCGTAGGTGCCACCTTGAGTTGGAACTTTGGCGACTACACGCTCACAGCGAATGTAAGCGAAGACGGTAAGAGCGTTGTAATACTCCCGATAGACTGCGAATCTGGCGATACCTCTCTGGAGGTTTATCTCTGCGGCCAAGGCGATAGCCCGCAACAAGCATCCCTCACCATCTCAGAATCCAGCGAGACAACACAGATTGTATGGGATATCGATATGGAGGTATGGATACCTCCGCCCAGTTTATCCGAGAGATTGCTCGACATCATCTTCTCTCCAACCGGCCTAGCAGCTACTCTGCTAGTAGTCGTGTCTCTCCTCGGCTTGGTTGTGCTTTCCATTCGCAGAGTCTCGCACAATCGGAGGCTAGAGGACGCATACAAGGCGTACGACATCAAGTCCGGCGAGTTTTCCATGTCGCCAGAATTCCAGGACTATGAGTTGCCTTCGGCACCAGATCTCAGTTCTATGGTGGGACAGCAGGCAGCCCCAGTGCAACTACCTTCGATTCCGGCTAGTCCTGTCGATAGTGAGGCCATCCCTGAGGCTCCAGATCTCGATTAGAGCCATTGCGGGTCAGCCTCATCGGCCTCTTCTTCTGTCGAGTTTTCCTCTCCGTGACTCCATTCCGCGTCAGGCGACCCTCCTGACCACACACCTTCAACAGGAATGTCCTCAATATCGTCATCTTCTCTCCAAGAAGGTTCTCCGTCCGATCCGCTGGTAATCAGGCAACCCTCTTCATCGAGTCTTGTCTTGAGTGTCTTTGTCCCGCCGGTGACCGGAAGCAGGTGACCAATTGGAGTCCCTGCGGTCACGAATGGGTGAGTGGCGGTAGAAATCAACAGACCTCTTGCAGGAGAGAGGATATCGAAATTCTCCCCTGGGCGCTCAGGGTCAGTGACCGTAGCTACGGTCTCCCCTTCCTGAACGAAACTTCCAGCAGGTGTCAAGACATCCAGAAGACCGCCTTGATCAGACCTGACCCAAATAGAACCAGAGGCTAGGATTCGGAATCGTGGACGGCTTGGGTATCCCGGAATCACTCTCAGACTGCGCAGTACATTCAGAATCCCATAGATGGCGACTTGAACAGATTCTGGGTCTGCCTCGTTAGAGCCCCCTCCTTCGTAGGTGATTGCGGCGACACCAGAATCATTTGCTACTCTTCTCATTGATCCCTTAGGGCCCTCGTTGTCGAGAATCGTCTCAATTCCGAATGCTCGGGCTATTCGATTGCTCGATGGATGTGCTAAGTTAGCTCGAATCTGAGGCATGTTCGTCCTGCCTACTGCTGCAGTATGCAGATCAATGACATGGTCACTACTGGATATTATCTCATTCCACAATCTATGAGCGACTCTAGATGTCGTGTTGCTGTCAGGCTTTCCAGGGAACCCTCGATTCAAGTCCCTCCCGTCGGGCAGGTACCTGCTCTGTCGGCGATATCCAGGCAGATTGACTACAGGTATGATGCGAATGGTTCCAGCCATTGCTGATGGGTCAATTGCCTTGTCCTCGCCGATGAAGTTGGGTCCACTGAGGTAGGTTAGTGCAAGTGGCCCGACCAACTCGTTTCCATGTAGGGCGCCGAGGAGTGTGACTACCGGGCCTGGCCTAGCTCCATGAATTACGGTTATTGGGACGGGCCAAGATTCACCTATCTCTACATCAATTAAGTCAAACTCTAGTTGCCTTATCGTCCCTGGGCTGATTCTCTTTCTCAGAAATCTGTGGAACTTTGGGCCGTCCTTGCGTGACCACCTGGAGGGAGTTCCATGATTGCCCTCAAGGGCTTTCTCAATCTCCTCTCTACGGCTTGCAGGAATTTGATTTGATACCTTTAGCGGCTTTGAACGCCTGCGGCGTGGGCGGGTGACTGGACCTCTGGATTTACCTGAGTCCTCGTCATCGTCCGAACTAGAAGAGGCACTGGGCACCTTGGGGCCGAAAGGGTCCACCGATAAAGCGCATGCGTCTAGTGCGCCTAGCAATTTTCAATTCCTAGTGATTCCTCACGGCACCCATGCGAGGCAGGGGGCCATCAGTTCAGGAGGAGCATGCACCTAGCAGCATCTGCTTCGGTTGCGGCCCCGCGAACGATAGTGGGCTCCAAATCAGGTCTTTCCGTTCGGAAGGCGGATTGGAGATGGAATTCATGCCCGGCGATGAGCATCAGGCATTCCCCGGGATGATTAATGGCGGCATAATTGGTACTCTGCTGGACTGTCATGGGAACTGGACTGCGGCTATTGCTCTGATGGATCAAGAGGAGTTGAATGAGCCTCCGTGCACAGTAACTGCGTCCTATTCGATCAAACTGAGAAGGCCCACTCCTCATGGGGTCGCTCTTCAAGTCACATCCGAGATAGAAGAGATTGGAGAAGATCGTGCCAAAGTCAGAATGACTCTCAGTGCTGGAGGAGATGTTTGTGCAACAGGAGAAGGGTTGTTCGTTGCAGTAAAGGAAGGGCATCCGGCTTTCCACCGGTGGAATTAGGACTGTTTTCGCGGCATGCTTTAGAACGGCCGAGGTGAAGGGTTAGCGTGACTCAGACCGGGGGCCGTGATTCGCACGAACTCGATGATCTTGGACTTGATGCAGACATAGTTTCCATGCTGCGTGATGAATGGGGTGTAGAGCATTTATTTCCTCCACAGGCAGAGGCTCTTCCTCATGCTCTTTCTGGCCGTAATCTGATGCTAACAATCCCTACTGCGAGTGGTAAGTCTCTAGTGGCGTATCTGGCTCTAGTCCATAGACTGAAAACCGATTTAGAAGGAGGTCGCGGAATCTATGTGGTTCCTCTCAAGGCTCTTGCTAGCGAGAAGACTGGTGAACTCCGGGAATTGGCCTCCAAAGTCGGACTCAAAGTAGGCATGGCAATTGGGGACAGAGATGGTGAGACCGGGTCGGTGGAGGATTCTGACATTCTGGTGTGTACCAGCGAGAAGTTGGACTCCCTCCTTCGTACACGCTCTGAATTGATGGAGGGGGTCGGAATCGTAGTCAGCGACGAATTCCACCTGTTGCACGATGTCGGTCGTGGGCCGACTCTAGAGGTATTGTTATCTCGGATTAGGCATGCAAGGCCCGATGCTCAGATAATTGCACTATCGGCAACCGTCGGCAATGCTCCTGAGATGGCAAGGTGGTTGGAAGCGGAACTAGTGGTGTCAGATTGGCGCCCTGTGACTCTACGATACGGCACATTCAATGGTTTGGAGGGTAAGATACACCGAGTCGAAGGTTCATCTGATGATCTGATTCCCGAGATACGCCATCTCGAAGGCAAATCCACGCGCCAGCTGCAGGCCATTCTATCTGATACAATAGTCAGAGGTGGACAATTGCTAGTCTTTGTCTCTTCACGCTCATCAGCGCAGAAGGAGGCGAGAGAGTTATCCAAGCACTGCAGAGGGCTACTTGTTGACGGTATCGAAAGCATAGGCCCTGAAACCGCTGAAGAATGGGAGGGTATTGCTGACAGCATCTCTCGAGCCGAGGGTTCGAACCTAGGAAATACTCTGTCAGAATCTCTACGGGGTGGTGTCGCCTTCCATCACGCCGGGCTGACAGGGAGGCAGCGGGGAATCGTCGAGGATGCTTTCAGGGCTGGTGACCTAGCTTGCATAGTTGCGACACCGACGCTAGCTCAGGGTGTCAATCTTCCAGCGAGAACGGTAGTCGTCAGAGACTACAGGAGATGGAGTGCGGCGGCTGGAATGTCAATGCCCCTCCCTGTGATGGAAGTGATGCAGATGATGGGTAGAGCAGGGAGGCCGAAGTACGATGATGTGGGTGAGTCCTGGCTACTGGCGAAAGGAAGGGAAGAGGAAGACAGGTTGACCTCGCTCTACCTTCATGGTGAACCCGAGGAAGTCACTTCAAAACTAGCCAATCCGAATGCAATGAGGGCCGAAGAGGATCCGGCTCTACTTACTCATGTGCTATCTATGCTGGCTACGGGAGGAATATCCGACAGGGATGCACTGGGCCGATTCTTCTCCAAGACATTTCTAGCAACTCAACTAGACCCTGAAGATCTTGCGGCTCGTCTCGACGATGTAATCAGTTGGCTAGCGGCTAATGGGATGATTGACCGAACCGGAGAATCTGAGGAAGTCAGGCAAAGGATGCTTGAGGAGATTCCAGTCGAGCAGGCCGAGGAGTGGGAGGATGAAATGCCGTCGTGGGTGGACTCTGCATCCGATGTATTAGGAATAAACATGCGCGGGGATACAGAAGGGGTACACGAAAAGCCAAGACGTGGTCCCCCAATCTTCGGGTTTCGCAAAGCCAGCATACATGATTCGTATGAGCAGGACCCTCCCGAATCGGCATCTATGACCTATAGCGCTACACCATTGGGTGAGAGGGTTTCACAACTGTATCTGAATCCAATAACGGGGCGTATGCTAAGAGATGGTCTAGGACATGCAATGGCAACTCTGACTGGAGAAGATCAGTACCGTCAGGTCTCTCCTCTCAGTCTGCTGCATCTAGTTTCATGCACACCTGATTTCCTACCTCTGTGGCCAAGGAAGGGAGATTATGACGCTATTCAAGCAGCAATTCACGGTCACGAGAGAGAGTTTCTGACACGCGCTGTTGACCTCGATGAGGAGAGGAGAATGAAGGGAGTATTGGTACTGCAGTCGTGGTCCGAGGAGTATAGGATAGATCAAATTGAGGAGGAATGGGGGGTGCAACCAGGAGACCTCAGAGGGAGAGTGGAAATAGCAGAGTGGCTGCTATACGCAACTAGGAGAATCCTCGCTGAGGACGAGGATCTGACAACTATGGACAGAGCCTCACATCGGACTCTTGTCGAGGCCGTGGATGAGATACATCGGAGGGTGAGATATGGATGCAAGACGGATTTGCTTGGCCTAGTGGCTCTGAGAGGAGTCGGTAGGACTAGGGCTAGGCAGATGGTTGACCTTCTCGGGGTGTCGAACGCAGCTGACATAGCTGAGTTGACGGAGCGGGACATGCAAAGGCTGTCTGACTTGCGTGGATGGAGTCCGCGCTTGGTAGAGGGAATCATGAACACGGCATCTCATGCTGTAAAGCGACATTCGCGATAGATACAATTCTTCTAGTCGGGGCCATCGGCATCCGTGGACGAGTCAGGTTCGATGCCATGGTTCCCCGCATGGGGAATCAATTTTTCAGAGCCCATAGAGGATACGGGATTAATCGTTTCAGTGTTCAATAAATGGAGGCCAAATGATAGATGGTTGCTTCTTTCTTATCATGCAGCCTGCAGTGAGATTCGACTCTGGACCGCATGGGCCGCTCTGAGGAGAAGGGAGGTGGCGGACAGAATGATTGCAAGGACTCCTGATGCCGAGTTCCTACGGCTCATATCGGGAACAAGGCAACTAAGCACCGCATTCGAACGAGCAGGTGTGAGTAAGGGTGACAAAAAGGCGTGGATAGTTCACCTCCCGGACTACGATCTCGGAGAGAATTTTGGCGAAACAGAGATTCAAAGATCTGCCTATTCTGATAACGACCTATTGGCGACAAGGCTGATTGAGCATCTTGGAGTCATTCTGCTTGCTAAGCGTCCCATTCCTTCGAATGAGGGGCTAATCAGACTAGGGGCCTTGAAACCCAAGGAGAGTATCGACGACTCGTTTAGAGAGGATGCTTTCCTGACACACACCGCACTCGTCGACATGTGAGTATGAGGGAGTCAACCTCATAGGCGGGTTGCTCGAGCGGGTACCGAGGATTATGGCGAAGTTTCACGGCTTCAGGCACTGTGTCACCTGTAACGTGAGTTGTACTCCTGGCAACTTCGTGGACTTTGAGAGAAAGAGATACTGCACGGCTTGTTGGATTGAGAATAACAACCCAGAACATCCAGAACTAGATGAAACTAGACGAAAGGTGACTGAGGCCGCAGAGGAATGGAAGTGCGCTAAGTGGACTCGTGAAGAGGGGCCTCTGCCTAACGGACCGAAGTCTTCCCGTCAGAGGTCATAGATTGGGTTCCTTCATCCGTGGTGATTTCGATGCCACTCAATGGGAGAAAATCGAGCCATACACAATGGATCTTTTGAATCGGGAATTGACTTGTTCCGGATGTCTTGAGGGATTAATTGCAGATGCATCTGAGCTAGCAGAGCATGTCTCTGAGGCCGGTGCGCTGTTGTACATCAGCATGACATGCGACACTGAGAGCGAAGATAAGCGTGGTTTATTCCTAGACTTCGCGAGCAGTGTAAGGCCGAAACTCTCTGAGTTCTCAGACGCACTCAATAGGAGGATTGTGGAGCATTCTGCAGTGGATGATCTTTCAGAAAGATACAATCTGATGCTGAGAGGAATGAGAACAGATATCGAGATCTTTCGGAAGGAGAACATTCCCTTGGGGGTCAGGCAGACAGAACTTGTCACGGAGGCCCAGGGAATTACTGGTGGAATGACAGTGGAATTCGACGGTGAGGAGAGGACCTTTCCTCAGATGAGCAGTTACTTGGAATCGAACAACAGGTCGAAGCGTCAGGCGGCATGGTCTGCGATGTCCGAAAGGAGGATGCAGGACCACGAGAGGATGTCAGAGATATTCGACGAATTGGTAACATTGAGGCATCAGATTGCACTTAACGCTGGATTCGACAGTTACACCCATTACATGTTCAAGGCTATGCATCGCTTTGACTACTCAATCGATGACTGCCTAGAGTTTCACAACTCTGTAGAATCGGTCTGTATGCCTATCCTAAAGGAGATTAACAAGGAGAGAGGCGAGACATTAGGATTGGGAGATTTGAGCCCTTGGGATGTTAACGAAAAGACCGGGGCAGGCCCCGACATTCATGGAAGAGAACCACTGAAGCCATTCGAAACGGTAGAGGAAATGGTGGAGAAGCTCTCAGAGATGTTTCACGAGATTTCGGATGACCTAGGAGGGAAATTCGACAAACTAGTGGAAATGGATACTCTCGACCTAGACACTAGGAAGGGTAAGGCACCGGGTGGCTACCAGTACTATCTTGAGAAGAGTAGGGTCCCTTTCATCTTCATGAATGCTGCAGGACTTCAGGGAGATCTCGAGACAATGATTCATGAAGCTGGGCACGCATTCCACTCCCTGTATTGCGGGCATCTAGACCTGATTGATGAGAGAGATTACCCAATCGAATTCGCAGAGGTTGCTTCAATGTCAATGGAGCTGCTGACACAACCATGGTGGAACAAGTTCTACGACAAAGAAGAGGCAGATAGAGCGAGGAGGACTCATCTGGAGGGAGTTGTTTTCCTATTGCCATGGATAGCGACGATAGACTCATTCCAGCACTGGATATACGACAACCCAGACCACACAAGAGAAGAGCGGGCAGAGGTCTGGCTATCCATTAGAGACAGGTTCGGATCAGAAATGGACTGGACGGGTCACATGGACTTCAAGGAAGTGTCATGGCAGCAACAAGGGCACTTGTACGGAGTTCCATTCTACTACATCGAGTACGGAATCGCACAGTTGGGATCTCTGCAATTGTGGAAGACCCAGACGAGCGATCCGCAGAAGGCCCTGGACGATTATGCCAACGCGATGAAGTTGGGAAACACCCGGACCTTGCCGGAACTATTCTCCGCAGCAGACCTGAAGCTAGGATTTGACGAAGGGCACTTCCTTTCACTAATGGGCTCTGTAGAGGCGACCCTAGCAGAGCTACCGTCCTAACCTTCGGACCCGAGGAGTCTACGAGAATTAGTCTCGCAGACCCTCGGTTGTCACGGTAAAGACCGCTTCGCCATCAGGCAGATTGGGGCTGTCGATTAGGCGAGCTATGCGACGGCCCCCCTTCGACTTCCTCAGATACAAGCGGAATGTACTGGCGTGAGCCACTATGTGGCCACCGATTGCCTTGGTAGGATCTCCCCACATCGCATCTGGCTTCGACATGACCTGATTCGTCACCAGTACCAATGCATTGTTGACATCCGAGAGTTGCTTGAGTTCCTTCATGTGCTTATTCAACTTCTGCTGGCGCGGTGCAAGCATGCCACGGCCGATGTACTCAGCTCTGAAATGACTGGTAAGGGAGTCGACGATGATGAGTTTGACATCGAGATTCTTTGACATCCTCTTAATCTCATCAACCAGAAGGATCTGATGGGCCGAGTTGTAGGCTCTCGCGACATGAATCCTGTCTAGAGCATCCTGAGGGTCCATGCCTACAGCTTCAGCCATTTGGGCTATCCTCTCCGGCCTGAATGTATCCTCAGTATCGATGTAGAAGACCTCGCCATCGAAGCCGCCCTTGTCCAAGGGCAGGATGGAATTGACTGCGAGCTGATGTCCGATTTGCGTCTTGCCGCTCCCGAACTCGCCGAACACCTCTACTATGGCTTGGGTCTCAAAACCGCCTCCGAGAAGCTCATCGAAGTTGGGTGATCCTGATGTCAGCTTCTGCACCGTTTTGCGGCGATCCAGTAGCGCTGTCCCGCTTACGAAGCCACCGATGTCTGCCATCTTCTTGGCTCCTGCGATTATCTTGGCAGAGACTGCTTCTCCCAGTTCGGCTTGTTCAGCAAGCTCGGAAGGACTCATCACGGCTATGGCAAGCAATTCCTCGAATCCTGCTTCGCGCAGTTTCTCGGCGGTCGCTGGACCTACCCCGGGTAGATCCTCTACGGTTAGCTCGGGCTCATCCACATCAATCACAATCTCCTCTTCTTCGATTTTCTCACTCGCTGTCTTCTCGGTCATCTCATTCACCTATTGGGCCTATCTATACTTCGAAGGTATATGAACAAACGATTGGCCCTACTGGAATGTTGAAAGTGCTTGAGATGTCATGTTTCCCGCAGTACAACGGTTTTCACTTTCAGTTTGGTAGCGGGTGGTGGATTTGAACCACCGGTCTCCGGGTTATGAGCCCGACGAGATAACCTGGCTACTCCAACCCGCTGTGCGTCGGCGTCTACGGTGGAATATATGAACAGAACCTTAGACGCCTAGCAAGATGCCAAGCAAGAACAGTCATGGGACTTCTCGTGCCGTAGGTCACTTGGGTGAACGCGTGGCCGGCAATCTGTTGATTCGTAACTCGGCGATGGTCACCGCTGGCAGAATTGTAGAGGGAGACCTGCGAGTGGCTGGAGGAAAGATAGTTGCAGTAGCGCCCGGAGGTGGTCTCGAGCCACGCAACGATGAGCTAGTCATTGATGGCGATGGTCTGCATCTGCTTCCAGGTGCTATCGACCCACATGTCCACTTCCGAGAACCCGGACAGCCGGAAAAAGAAGACCTCGAGAGTGGAAGTCGGGCCGCTGCTGCTGGTGGAGTTACTGCATTTCTAGACATGCCTAACAACATACCCAATGCTACTAATCGTACTACACTGGAAACAAAAATTGCCCTGGCTGGGAAGAAGGCTGTGACTCATCATGGTTTTTTCATTGGTGCAACTAAAGATAACATCAGAGATCTACAAAGTGTTGAGGGCATGGATGGTGTATGTGGAATCAAGGTATTCATGGGAAGCAGTACGGGAGATTTGCTTGTACATGAACAAAAGCATCTAGAGAATATATTCGCTAACACTGGAGGAATAATTGCTACTCATGCGGAGGACGAGGAGCGTCTTCAGGCACGCATAGCAGAGTTTGGACACCGTACTGATATCTCCTCTCATGCTGAATGTCGCGATGTAGAATGTGCGTTCCTAGCAACAAAGCGGGCTGCGGCTCTTGCAAAGGATTACGATCATCGGCTACACATTGTACATTTGACAAGCGGGACCGAAGCAGATTGGTTGACAAATAACAAAGGAGACCTCGTCACGACTGAGGTATGTACTCAGCATCTGACTTTCGACCAAGATGATGTCGAAGAACTAGGTGAACGAGTTCTGATGAATCCGCCCATTCGTTATACAGAAGACAAAGAAACACTGTGGAAACGCCTCAAGGATGGTACTATTGATTGTGTAGTAACCGACCATGCGCCCCACACCTTGGAAGCTAAGTCAGTAGGATTTCCCAAAGCACCCGCTGGAATGCCAGGGGTTGAAACTTCGTTGCCTCTAATGCTAACCCATGCGATGAATGGAAAATGCAGTATCACGGATGTCGTACGCTGGATGTGCGAAGGGCCGGCCAAGGTCTATGGGATGAGGGGCAAGGGAAGCTTGTCCGAAGGAATGGGCGGAGATCTTGTGCTCGTAGACATGGAGAATCACAGGACTTTCACCGATGCAGACACTTGGACAAGAGTAGGATGGACTCCTTTCAACGGGATGTCGCTCACCGGCTGGCCGATGTTAACCGTAGTAGATGGCCAGGTGGTACACTCTAGGGACCAAGGCGGTTCGCTGCGTGGGAACGAGGTGGCAATGCCTGGGTCGGCGGGCAGGGTATTGGAATTCGACTAATCAGCCCTCTACTGTTGCTGACTCTTCCTCTTTTTCTTCCGAGGGGTCAACAGAGTCGCCGGACTCAACTTCGCCCTCGGTATCGTAGTAGTAGACCTCTGGCTCGTCGTAACCAGGAATCTCCAACTCGACCATAGAAGTCAGGTCATCAGTCTTGTGAACAGAAGCCCCCGCTGCAGAGAAGGCATAGATGTAGTCGCCCATGAAAATAGATCTGCGGATGCTAGTCGAACCACTCCACCATCCTGATAGGCCGTCCTCATTGTAGAATTCTGAGTGGTTGACCATACCGTGAGTGGACAATGTGCCGTTCTCTGCATCCACATCGATTAGTTCGAGAGTCGAAACGAACTCGTAGCCGGAGTAGGTGTAGGTCCTACCGTCAATCTCAACCTCATCGTATGTGTATCTGTAAGTCGAAAGTGGGATTGCCAGTAGTTGCTCGGGAGCCCAGTAGGTGAATGCCTTGTGCTCGTATGTCGCCTCAGAGTACGACCAAGACCAACCGCATCCCCACTCGTCACAACCCTCATCCTCGTAGGCTGGAGATAATTGTAATGAGTCGGCTAGGGTTGGGTTAGTCGGGTCACTCACATCGAAAAGGGAGACTTGAGTCACCGACCAGTCCAGACCCAATCCATCTGGCCCGGGTCCGATTCCAATAGTAAGTAGCGTCTCAGAGTCTATTGGGTGAATGTAAGTGGAGACGCCTGGCACCTCCAACTCTCCAAGGATTATTGGGTCGGTAGGATCTGTGAGGTCGATTACCCAAAGGGGATCTATGTTCTGGAAGGTAACAAGGTATGCTCTGTCGCCGACGAAGCGGGCGCTCCATATGCGCTCATCAGGGGCAATGTCGCCGACATGGCCGAGCTGAATTAATTCTGATGAGTCAACAGTGCATTCACTGACCGAGCACATGGTTTCACCGGCATAGGTAAAGTAAGAAGTGCAGGTACAACTCTCCGAGACTCCTAGTGTGAACACATTGTTGGTCGGTCCAGTCCATTCATCGGTCCCTTCTAGCCACCAGCGTCCCCAGGCGTCCTCAGTAGTGGCTACACGGATCACTCCGTTGTACTCTGAGATGGAAAACTGGTCCTGAACTGTCCCCTCAACTCGTCCTGATGCGACATAGGTGGTCTCGGAGGGGTCACTGATGTCGAAGACATGGATGTTGGTTGCATCGTCCCAGCCGAAGTTTCTCCAGAACCACCACCAGTCGTTGGCTGGCTCTGCAAGTATCATCATATTCTGTGAAGCGTACACATGCGCCCATGAGGAAGTGATGTGGTCGAGTTGCATCTCGGACTCCTCACCAAGCAACTCGATTGTCATTATCGTGCTGAATCCACGCCCTGCGCTGTCGGCGCTAGCAGAGAACTCACTGCAGTCTTCGGAGGTGGCAGGGTGCTGGAACAGGCCGTCTTCTCCGACTTCGTACAAGTGCGGTGCGAAATCGTCCAGAGTCAGGTCGTCGATAATCGCCTGGTTTGCAGCGATGGTTTCCTCCATGCTCTGGTTCCAAATGGTCATCCTCTCCTCATCTGTATCTGCCTCCCAGTAGGTCTCTGGAAGGTAGACCCAGGTCCTGAGTCCATCGATGTGAGTCCACAGGTGGGTGACCGAGCGCATTGTGCCATCGACTAGTCGTGCAGTGTGATAGTTGCCCTCGATGTATAGTTCGCGTTCGACCTCAGGAGCAGTCCTGTCAGTTATGTCCACGACGGTGTACTTCACCAAGTTCTGAACACGGGTGTAGGTGTAGGAGTACTCATCTTCGCCAGGGTAGCTGACCGTGACCTCTTCGGACATGAGTTCCCTGAGAGGATCGTCATGAGGTAGGCTCCAGTAGTAGATAGATGATGCTACGACCAGCCTGTCGCCCTCCAGCATCATCTGCATCGGATACCCCTGAATGCTGATGTTGGACTCAAGTGTGAGATTACCAAATTCGGGAACTCCCATGATTACCAGAAGGTTGCCATTCAGCATGTAGATGTGATATCCATCTGTCTTCAGGAAGTCGGCCTCGTCGACGCCTTCCTCCTGGTTGTTAGTACCGGAGAACTCGCCCTCACGACCAGAGTCGCTGTTGGCTGTTCCACCGGTATTACTCCCAGATTCATCTGCAGCGCCTTCCGGAGCTCCATCCATCATCGCCACATCGTCTTCAATGAAGGCACCACCACCGCGCCAGACCGGTCCGGCCCAGTGCCAGTACGACTGCTGGTCGAGCGAAACTAGCATCTCGTTGTAGATTGAGTCTTGCATATCTGCCAGCAGGATGCCACACTCATCATATGTCTCCAGTACAGGAGAAGTTCTCTCGCGGTCAGGGAGATCAAGATGAGGGTATTCGCTGTCGAGCCAATCAAGAACTGAGTCAACAATCTCATCGTCAATGTCAACTATGTCATCTACTGCTCCCAGACATCCTGAGGTCAGTAGCATCATCAGTGCCAGTATTGCAGCCTTGGGGCTTGCGTCCATGGTAATGGGGAATGGCCTGATGGATATCAAGCGGTTGGTTCATTGATTTGACACAATACTACTCAATGAGCATGGGCAGTGGTGAAGGTAGGGGCCGATTGAGAACCCTCGGGGCTGGAATCGAATCTTCTGGATCCTCCTCCTCTAGGGTCAGGGCGCTCGTCGTTGCAACGTCTCCTCCTTCGTCGAAACCGGAGACGAGGGCTTGCGTGCCGCTCATGAAAATCAGGGCGGCGATGTGTAGGTCCAGGTTTCGGTCCATGGAACCCCTATCATCGACATCTGGATGATAAGTGACATGTGTTCTTGAGTCGCCCTTGCATCATGGCAGATTTTGGTCGTCGAACTCCTCATCCAACTCCCTCGGATCGAAGCCTGACCACGACTCAATCATGTCGAGGTCTTTCGTAATCTGCCTCCTGCGAGTTCCGACATATGCGATTCCAGCCATTATCAAGATAGTTAGTACTACAATGAGGAATGGTAATCCGCTTCCCAGTAGCCAATCCAGCATGTTCGTATCGTCAGGCGACTCTACCTGAACTATCTCAACGAGTCCAGGACTGACTACATCTCCATCCAGCGCCCAGACCTCTACTCTAGCATTCGAGCCAGAAAGTGTCCAGATAGACAGGTAGGTCCAGATGCCATCTCCCGCGAACTGATCTCCCTCAGAACCATCATCGCGGAACTCAAGGGCCTGAGAAATACCTGACGAGCGTAACTCGCCGCTCACAGATGAAGTGGTTCCGTCTGGATCGACAAGTCTGACGGTAATCAGTACCGGCGTAGGGTCGTCTACCTCGAATAACAGTGGGTTGACCTCAAGCTCGTACAACTGAGGTGAGCTGGAGCCAATTGTGAGATTAATCGATGCAGAGGATGTCGCCCCCCTGGAGTCCTTCACTAGCAGGTCAACACGGACAGGGCCTGGTGGGAATGTGGCGGTGTAGACTTGCTTGTCGCTCAGTAGGGTACCATCTCCGAGGCTCCACTGGTAAAGCACTATGTCGCCATCGTAGTCATAGGAAGACGATGCGTCAAGCACTACGGGCTCCCCAGGAGGGACATACTGTCCCTCGGAGAGTCCGGCAATGCCGGCAACGGGTCCAGTCTCGAGAACAGTCAAAGTCTGCGAATGGACACGTTGCATTCCAGTTGAGTCGGTGAGCTCGAAACGCAGAGTGTGCTCGCCTGCGGGAAGATAGTCATTGTACCAGTAGGCGGTGTCTCTGTCCTCAAGAATTGGTTCTAACATGATGTCAGAGAAGACGCTGACTGTGAAGTTGTCACCGTCCGGGTCGAACGAGCGTCGGAAGTCGAACAGTACTGGGAGGTTAGAGTAGACTTCGATGTCCGGCATCGGTGAGTCGAGGATTAGGACAGGCGCGGCTTCATCCACTCTGACCATTATCTCATACATGTCGGATAAACCGGAGCCGTCTTCGACGGTCAGCGTTACCCGATGGACGCCCTCAGGCAGCCTTGTCTCCAGAGTCCAACCACTTCCCATCGGCTCGCTTAACTTGTCGCTTTCCCACAGAACACTGACTAGGTCTGTGCTCTGATCTGTGTATGGGTTGCATACTAATCCACTGCCGTTGTCAGGTAAATCGACACAGGCTGTGTCCCAGTCACCCGAGCCCGTAGCATCGAACATCAGCAGTTCGCCGGAATCGGTCAGAATCCCATCTGAAGGATTTGCGATGATTGCTACTGGGGGCGAGTTGGTCACCGTCAATTCCTCACTGACCGTGCTCCACATATTCGCATGGTTTGCCAAATCATCACTAGCGTGCATTGTAATCAGGTGGTTGCCCTTCGACAGAGTTCCCTCCCAGATTAATTCGGAGTTAGGCGTCACTCCGGAAGCCAACAGGCCGTCCCTGTCACTCCAGAACTCGAAACGTACCTCATCTCCCTCAGGATCGAAGGTCTCAGCCCCGTCCAATCGAATGATATCAGAGGACATCTGGCCACTCCGAATGACCTGCATGCTAGCCTCAGGAATTTCGTTGAACAGTTCGACATTGAAAGTCCATGAGACGGGTACATTGACGCCATCAGAGGCATAGACGGTGACAGAGAACTGATTGGGTGCACCGGGGAATGAGGTGATTATCGTATCAGGGCACTCTGGGTCGCCGGCAGGAGGCTGTCCGGCGCCTCCTCCATACGAGGTCTCTACCCAACAAGCCAGCTCATCTCCCTCGGGGTCGTAGGTGTTGGCCAGATGTATCGTGACATTGGCCGTGATTCCCAAGTAAAGCGTGCCCCATGAGGAGATTCCCGGAGTGGTACCGACCGAAAGCACTGGAGGGAGATTGACCAATTCCACCTCTCTTGTCTCCTGCACGCAGTGATTCTGAGTGTCGCATATCTCGAGGGTGATCTGATGAACTCCATCAGATAGGCAGGTCGTGGGGCCAGAGTTCGCTTCAAAGATTGAGCCATTTCCGCTGAGCGGTCCACAGGCGACTAAGAGATCTCCGTCCACATTGCTGGTCCACGAGTAAGTCAATCCATCCATATCGAGGTCCCAGGACCGAGAGGCGTCGAAGGAGACGATGCTTCCACTCGCGAAGGTGTCCTCATTGGAAGGTGAGTCCCAGAGGATGAACGGGGGCTGGTTCTGCAGCTCTAGACGACAATAGACTGTGAGGTCTGAGCTGAGCTCGGCGGAAGCGGTGTCGTTGTGCACTCCATCGTAATCACAACCAGTGTACACGAGGTTGGTTTCGGACCAACCCTGCATCGGGGTCCAACGCTCTCCGATGAAAGAGCCGTATGATGCCATTCCAGAGTAAGGTAGGGTGGCGGTATGTTCTGACTCATACAGGTCGAATGTCATGTTGATCTCGGCGTGTGGGATGTGGAGAAGGTGCTGGTTGACCGCATGCACCTCGACCATCCACATCACATCGACGATATTGTCGGATCCGGTGAAAATCGGTGTCCCGAAATCGGAGGATGAGACCCATCTGAGATGGCTATTTCCTAGCATCTCAAATGTGTCGGATGAGCCAAATGAGAACCATGAGTCGGTGAAGTTGGCGAAACTGTCCGACATCGAGGCAGGTGCACTAGGGTCGCAGTCGAGAGCGATATTGTATGACAGCAACTCGGTTTGGTCTACTAGATTCAGACATGATGCCGAGTTGCCCACAATGAAGCTGTTCTCTAGATACGAGGTAACCTGTCCGTCGGCATCCCAGAGCATGCCTCCATTATCGCCGCTCAGATCTACTCCTCTGACGAATCCGTCTACTTCATCCAGTTCGATGGCATGGGTGCTGGAGTTGGTCACCACCCTCAGGTCATCGATGATCACTGTTCCATGGTGATCCATCCCGGTGTTGTCGATATCCAATGCAGGGCCGCTAACCGGATCTCTAATCTCGGTTGAAAGTAACTGCAGGTCTATGCTGTCACGGGCCACTATGCCATGCTGGTCTTGAATCGAGGTGCATTCGAAGCAGGTGACATTCTTGCCACCGCTCATCACATCATTGGACTCGTCGAAGTAGATACCCGCACCGAGTTCGGGCAGGGGGGAGCCGAGTCCGTTCTGATAGGTTGAGACATACGAGAGGTCGACATTACTGGAGTCCCTGACAGATACTCCATGTCCAGCATTTCCGATGCTCAGTACTCCTGAGAGATCAGGGTGGAACTCACGTAAATCGACTCCAGTTGCCCCATTGTCAGTAATCACCCAGTCGGCTCCCTGCGCCCCACCCTTCCACAATAGAACACCGGGGCCAGTCGAATTGCTGACCACTAGGTCGTTAATCGTCGGAGCCCAATTTGCACTGCGCATGAACAACCCTGCTCTGTCATTAATAGGAGCTGCCGGACTTGTTCTGCCGTTGCGGTGGAGTTCAATTCCATTGAGGATGGTAGAGGGGCCAATCATGTATGCCTTGAATCCTACAGCGGCGTTGTCCTCAATCAGCGCATCGGTTACTCTAACTCCGCTGGTGTTGATTTCAAAAGCAGCGTACGCAAGCCCTGGAGTCTTAGCGCCCGGGCCCCCTGTCCCCCTCAATTCTAAGTTAATGAAGATAGCATTGTGAGGGACATTTGAGAACTGGCTATGATTGTACTGTTCAACCATAACACCGCGGTACTGGCTATCTTCGACTGTGAGGTCAACGAAGTTGGGTCGCGTAGTCCAGCCAGATGTGATATGGCGTACGAAGATACCGTTGTCGCAACGAGTCACGGTCGAGTCTGAAATCAAAGGAATGGAGTCTTCGACCCAGATTCCTGCAGCGATGGCAAGCGTCGCGCCTGAGACATTGGAGATTTGCAGGTTCGAGACTAGTCCGCCCGAGTTGCCCCAATAGTTCACTGCCCTGGTAATAAGTCCGTCAGCAATCATGCCATTGACTATTGGGGCTGAATAGGCACCGACTGAGAGGCCTATGCCGTATCTCCAAGAAGTTGAGATTCCATGCAGATCCTGACCGCCTCCATCGATTACCAAGTCGTTGATTCTAGGCGAGGCCCCGTCAAAGAGATCGACTGCTACCCTATCTGCATTGACTACTCTGAGATCGTTGAGAGTGGGGTCGCTATCGTAAATCGTCACACCCCATTCAGCATCAGTGATTGTGAGGTTTTCGATTTTCGAACCTAAGCCGCTGCTGCTTGAGTTGAAAACTATGCCATCATGGTTCCCGATAATGGATTCCAGTAGGACCGGGTCGGACGATGTACCTTGGACTGTAAGTCTACCCGCAACTAGGATTGTCTCGTCATCACCCAGCAGGATTGTGGTACCTGACTGGACTATGAGGACCTCTCCGCTCTCTACGGTGTAGCCCTCCTGCAGGGTCACGGTTCCCGACCATATGGTCGTCGAGCGCACGCCTGTACTCGCTGCTCCTATGGCCAGCGGAGCATAGGAAGTGAGCAATAGAGCGACTATGGCAATGGTAGCCCTTCTACGGGTGTCCAGCCTTCCATGCATGGCTTCGGGCTCGCTCTCTGACTGTTATCCCTTGCGGGCCGATGAGCGGTTAGGGAATATCGTACAGCAGAGGTCATAAACACCAACCGAGCGGGTCGCTCCGGGGATTAGTTGAGCACAGCATTCGTACTCATCAAAGCGGAACCTGGGTGTGAGCGAGACGTCTATCTCTCACTATTGGACATCGATAGTATCTCTGAGACTCATGTTGCATACGGCGAGTACGATATCATAGCCAGAATCGACTTTGAAGATGAGCATGAGATGGCAAGAACCCTGATTGGTAATATGAGATCCTTGCCCGGGATAATCAAGACAGAGACTCTGATTGCGGTGGAGGTCTGAGAATGGCTGTAGGATTCGTCCTGATTACCACCGAGACCGGTTGCGAGGTCGAAGTCAGGGAGTCTGTAAGTCAAATCGAGGGGGTTGTGGGACAGTGGATTGTCTTCGGCCCACATGACTTGTTCGTGAAGGTCGAGGCCGATGATGAGTCAGAGTTGACACGCTGCATCGTGAAGGGCATTAGAGAAGTGTCCGGGATTATTGAGACTAGAACCCTCATTGGGGCCGAGATTTAGATTTCACGAGCAATTATCGAAATCAGTTGATTAGCAGCCGAACTGCACTCAGCCATTCTGAACCTGCTCACAGCCTCATTCCAATGTGACAGTCTGCTGTTGGGCTCTAGGACTCCTCTCCAGTACCATCTCTGCGCGCAAAGTCTGCGATGCATTGGCAAGTCTTCGCGAAGTCGGTGTCCGACGATGGATAAGTGTGACTTTACCAACCATTCTGGATGTTTGTCTGTAGACTCGAGAGTAGCGTGGATGAGTCTCATCTTGTCAATCCCATCGCACGAGTTTATCGCTTGATGTGCAGCCTCGATTGCTTCTGGAGGAGTTCTTCCTACGGTTATCGGTGCAAGTCTTGACCTCAGATCTAGGAGGGCTATGCTATGGTGGTCCGCACCAATGCTGGACTCTATCGAGGTGCGTGCCCTAGCGGCTTCGGCTAGGTCTCCTGTGTCCAGAGCTATGCTGTGCCTAACGAGTTCAATCGACAGGTTTCCGGCCGATTTATCCGAATCGTGAAGTCCAGATAAGTCAATCGAGTCTGCTAGGCGAACAAGTTCTCCTGCCAGAGATTCAGTCAATCGACCAGGGAGTCGGTCGTCGTGGAGTCTTACTAGGGCAGAGATTGACATCCTCGCGCGCTGCTCAGGAGTCATCTCTGACATAGCGCTGGATTCCAACGCCAAAGCGGACTCTGTGTCTCCTCTCATCCGAGCTACTCTAGCAAGGCGTAGTTTTCTGGGCGCTCCCGGACGAAGTTCGGAGATATGATTCTCAGCAATCGAAACCTCCCCCCTATCTAGGGCTAAATCAACTGCTGATTCCCTGAGTGGTTCGGAATCACTCATCGAAACAGCCTGCTCGAGAACTACAGCGGCTGCCGCACTATCTTCATCGGCTATCTCACCGATATTCTCATTCATCCAATCGGCATCTATCTCTCCTGCGTTAATCATATGGTGGCTCTGGATTCTGCGAGCTCTCGCTCCATCTCTAGCAGCCCACAGAACTGCAGCCTTGGAGTGCATTGACTTGGCCTCGTCTTGTGACCACGAACCTCTCCTTACATTGCGGATGAGGTGGTGAGGTTCAGCTATAGTGTCCATCCACCTCAAAATGGCAGCTTCATCGAGCTCCAAGGTGCCCGATTCGTCGAACAGCTCTTCGATAGCCAGCGGTGAGGGTGATAGGCAAAGTTCGTCGAGGGTTGACATACCGTCCTCGCTCAGGCGGCGCATCACAGTCGACTCCACGAATTCCTGTACCGCCTCGACTCTCTCAGGAAGTGCCTCACCGGGAGACCACAGGTGTAGGGCAAGAGGATGGCCTGCCAAAGTCTCGGCCACGCTGATAGCCTCCTCCTCATCCATATCACTAGGTAGAATCGAGATTGCGTGCTGGGGTTCTAAGCCATCCAGTTTGTACTCTGACAACCCTTCAGGAACTCCGAAGGGGCTGGGTGATCTGACCACCACTAGAATGGTGGAGTCGCCGGATGAAACTTGTCCAATTAATTCGCCCACGCCTTGCGAGTGGCGCGGATGCAATTCCTGTGCCTCATCGAGAACCAACAGAGTCCTCTGACTGGCTACAGAGGCTGCGATTGCGGAGGAATCAGTAAGAGACTCGCCCAACCACATCTCACCAATTGCAGAGGAGTCCGAATCGAGTGAACAAGATGCCCAGCGAACAGTCCAACCGCTATTGATTACACATTCCGCTACTTCTCTCGCCAAGCTAGACTTGCCGACTCCTGGAAGTCCGCTGAGCAGTAAGCTTGTTCCATTAGTCAGGATTGTTGAGAGTTCTTGCGACTCATCATCCCTACCATGTAGGATTGATTTATCTGGAATAGGGCCATAACACCTGCCTCGTCTTGTCGCAGATTCTGGTTCATTCTGCAATATCGCATCCCTGCCTGCCTCGGTGATGTGGACCACCGTGCGGCGGCGAGATCCTCCTCCGATGACATGTGCTGTGCGCGTGATAATCAGCCCTTCCTCCTGCATGACAGACAGAGGCATATGCAGGGCTGATCTGACCACTCCGAGGGATTCGGCAAGACCGGGTAGAGAGAGGTCGCGAGGAACATCCCAAGCCTCTTGCATCTCATCTCCGAACTGAGCGAGTCGGGCGAGGATACGGCGCTGGGCCTCTGGAATCACGATGTGTGAGCGGAGGCACGGGTTCATGGGCGTTCACCTGCGGCGCATCAACCAGATGGCACTCAAACAGGATAGTCTTGAGATGCCTCGTAAGCCCGGAGTCTATCTTTTCCGTCGATCTGATGATAGAGTCATGTATGTGGGCAAGGCGACGGATTTGCGGTCGCGAGTCAGGTCCTACTTCGTCGCCACTCCCGACCGAGAGATGATCCCCCTGCTAGTCAGAGACTCCGACCGCATTGACTTCATCGTGACAAAGAGTCCCAGCGATGCTCTGATTCTCGAGAGGCAGTTAATCCGGGAGCATAAGCCACGCTACAACTCGATGTTGAAGGACGATAAATCGTATCCATTCATTGCTTTGACCGAGCACGATTATCCTAGGATTGTATACACTCGTCACCCGCCTGAAGGGTCTCGCAGTTGGGGTCCGTTCTCAGATGCGAGAGCAGCAAAGAAAGTGATACAACTTCTTCGCAGACATTTTGGAATCAGAGATTGCCCTGAACTGCTACCGCAGGGGTGCTTAGCCATGCACATTGGGTTATGTCACGCTCCTTGCATCGAGCCAGCAGGATATGACAAACAGGTGTCTGCCGCTATGAGTGTCCTAGACGGCGATGCGACTAGGCTGATTGAATCGCTTCAGGATGAAATGGATGAGGCTTCAAGGAGGCTCGATTACGAGAGCGCGGCCAAAACAAGGGATCTGATTGGTTCGGTTCAGAGCACTATCTCCCAGCAGGTTGTGCACAGCAGGTTCTACCAAGACTGTGATGCCGTAGGTTTCGCATCTAGTGGAGATATTGGGGTGGTGGTGATACTGAACGCCAAGGAGGGAATTGTTCAGGGACAGTTGGAGTATCCTCTGCTGCATCGTGGAGATATCTCGGACTCAGTCTCATGCGTACTTGCAGAGCACTATGCCAGTACAAAGCCTCCTCGTAGAGTACTGGTACCTTCACCAGTTGGAGATTCGCTGCGCTCATGGCTGTCTGAGCGTCGAGGCGGGGCTGTGGAAGTGCGGATTCCGAAGCGCGGGGAGTTAGCCCGCCTCCGGAGGATGGCTGACCAGAACGCCGAGGCACAGGTCATTAGACACCACAAGAATCGTTTCGGCAGCCTCGAGCAGGCCGCAGCAAACGATGCGGCGAAGCTGCTTGGCTTCGATTCGCTGGACCATGTGGTATGCTTCGACATGGCACAATTACAAGGGAACGAGAGGGTGGGTGCATCTGTGGTTCTGCGCAACGGCAGGCCATCGAAAGAGGAGTATCGGACCTATCGTATCAGGAGTGAGGCTACTGATGATCTTCGGATGATGAGTGAGGTGATCGAGCGTTGGCTTAAGCATCAGGATGGGTGGCCTGATCTGCTTCTTCTCGATGGTGGTAGCACTCATCTGTCTACGATTCATAACATGCTCGACTCACATGGGCTACGGGGCCGGTTCCCAGTTGCCGCCCTGGCCAAGAGAGAGGAGACTCTGCACATCGAAGGAAAGTCACCTCTGGTCTTGGAAAGGAAGGGGAGAGTCCTGATTCATGCGCGTGACGAGGCTCATCGATTCGTAAACAGGTTCCATCGAAATAGGAGAGGCAGGGGGGCGTTGAGTGATCCTCTAGAGGAGATTGAAGGGATTGGAGCGAAGAAGATCCAAGCGCTGCTGAGACACTTTGGAGGCAGACGCGGAATCGAACATGCTAGCATTAGGGAATTACGAGAAGTCCCGGGCATAGGCAAGTCGATGGCTGAGCGAATCCAACAACACCTGAACGGTTAGTCTTCGAAGAATGACTCATCGACTACGGTGGTTCCGTCCTCGAGTTTACCGAACTCAGACTCCATCGCTAACTCTGTCAGTTTCTGCTCTTCGGCCGAAGACTCCTCCTGCTTCTTCTCTTCATGCTCCCTCTTCCGCCTCCTCCTTCTGCTAATCAGTAGCCCTAAGCCGAATAAGAGGATGAAGATGTAAGGGGCCAACTCACCGATAATGAATATCCAACTCACCTCTAAAGAATACGATAAGATGTCATAATTCTCTCTACACTGCGTCCAAGTCGTGGCATCCGGGCATACCGGGGTTCTGTATACCACAACCTGTCTACCGTCCTGCTCCAGCAGCTCCCCTAATCCTTCTCTGCTCTCAAAACTGAGCAGCCTGACCGAAGAGGGGAGGTGAATCTCCATCCTTGCTGAAGAACGGATGGTTCCGAATACAGTGTGCTCCATCAGCGGAGTCACCTCAAGGAAGAACTCGAGCCCATCAACATGAACTCCTGAAGAGTTCATCACCGGATATCCAAAAGCAGCCAGCATCTGTCTTGAAATGCTGAGTCCTATCGAAGCTGGCTGGGCAGCTATGGAAATCTCTTCTCCACGCAGTTTGGCGCTCACCACGGTGCTCTCGACCTCAAAGCCGAGTCGCATCGGAACCGTATCGCCAGCCTCGGAATTCGTAGGCATGGTGACTGTGTCGAATACGGCTATCAGCGGAGTATCATCGAAGGCTGCCACTATGCTATAGGGACCCATGCCGAAGTCTTGGACAGTCTCTATACCTCCGAATGATTCGATAATCTCCCCTGACCGTATTGTCAGTTCATCTCCTATGTCCTGTAGTCCTTGATTGGAAATCTCAAGCATAATCGGTTCTCCTACGCCGAGGTCAATAGGAGCCTCAAGGTCTGAGCCGGCAAGTAGGCCTCCGTCTATCCTGTCGCCGATTACAATCCCCCTCCTGAGTAAATCAGAGGGTACTGGACTCAATTCTACGCCTTCCTCGTCCAATTCTATACCCAGTCGGTAGATTTCCAACACGACTTCGGCTGAGAATTCGACTTCGGCTGAGAATGAAGTCTCCCTGATTGCAAATTTTTCTATGTCTACTACAATGTCGAAGGAGATACAGGTCAACTGATTGGATCCACAGATGAGGTCCGGGCTGTCATCTTCACAGGGGTCGGAATCTATGCAAATGGGGTGCCTCCAGTCGAATGATCGAGTTCCCTTGAATGCGAAGTCCTGCTCTCCACCTGAAGATGATGCAGTAATCTCAACCTTTGTCGAATCTCCTAGAGTTGACTCTATCCATTCAGGCAGATGCAGAGTCAGTGTCAACTCAGTCCTCGGCATGCCCTCAGGTAGAAGGTCATGTAGCCACGAGGTGTCTGCCTGCATCTCCACCTCAATTACACTCATCAGTGAAGCTAAATCTTCATCAGTAACTTTCGATAGATCTATGCTAGCGATTTCGCCACCTGTGTTCTCAAGGATGCGCTCTACTACTGATGCGACCCTCATCGAAGTGGATTGGGAACTCGTCGTGAGTATTACCGGCCAATCTCCACTCATTGCGTTCTCACCTTCTATGCAGTAGCGCACCTGGAATGATTCGTCGCAGGTCTCGCCGGGAGAGTGTTGGAAGTCGAGTCCTCCCTCCTCATCGGCATCTGAGAATTGTGGTGTATCGAACCAGATTTCGGCCCCTAGAGCCTCAGAGAAAGCTGAGGACATGTCTTCAATCGGGATTCCTTGAAGTAATGCAGAAAGGTCCTCATTGACTTCTTGATTGAGCAGTCTGATACCGTCGGATGATATCCAGGGAATCTCGATTGTTCCGTCGTGCAGGTTGGCATCCCAGTCGCTCAGAGTGTCTGAGTCGAGGTGGTGGATGGCAATCTGCAACTCAAACTGAGAATTCTGTGGGTCAGAGGCATCAACCTCGAGGTTGATTCTGAGTGAAGGATCTTGCTGATCGAAAGAGTAGGTTGGGGTTGTTGTAGGTCTGTGAGCCAGTTTGGATTGCAACTCTACAGATTCGATAGCTGCCTCGGTTACTACCTGCGTGTTGTCCACTGTTACTATCGAGTAAGTCTGAGGGTGTCCGTCGAGCGTTCTGCTCATAATCGATCCAGGTTCCTCAACGCTCTCCGTATTCGCATAACCGGGTGGCATTACCGAGAGTTCCAGCCAGTGCCCCATAGGTGACGTGGCATTGAACTGCGAGTTCAGCGAGGCCCCCATCGTGAGCATTCCCTGCATCATTCGATTGATATCGGAGGTTTGCGGCTTGAGACCGAAGGAAGAGGTATCGACTTGCATCTGAAGCACGGCCTGGAAGCAGATTGGAGGATGGAACGGATTGTTCTCGTATCCGTTGACCTCGTCTATTGAGTCGTAATCGGAATCGTACACGCACTGAGCGTCCGGCTGAGACTTGAAATCTACCTCCGAGACCGTGGTTATGGCCGTAGTGTTAACATTCGGGAAGTTGATGTCAATGAACTCCTCCATAATCTGCTCGACTCGCTCAAGCATCAGGTCGGAAACCAATTTTCCCCCTCCCCTAGACAGTGACTCGTAATTCCTGATGTAATCTGCTGGAATCCCGTCCCATGGAGCGCTGTCGCCTTCTAGGTCAAGATCACCGAGTTCTAGGTCCTCCCTTGACATCTCATGCACCGCTAGACCAACGCGCATCTCCACCATCTCGGCGTCGGCCACATCTATCTCTACTGAGCTTGCAATCCACTCCGAACCGGGTGATTGGTCGAGTGTCGAATCGTAGTCATCACAGATGCCATCAGCACTATTCCATGTAGAGCAGATATCGTTGGTGACATCGGGCTGTCCGGGAGGAGGATCTGCGACTGCGAGAGGAGTGAAGAGCAGTAAAACCAGCAGCACGGCAACTCGCTGCATGTTGTAGCCGCCTCATACTGAGCAATAAGTCTGAATCCGAATTGCTCTACCCGGAGACGAATGCGGGACGACGACCCACACACCCGACTCGTCAGTCAAATCAAAGGATTGCTAAGAGCTAGAGGATTGAGTGAGGAGGAGGTTGTCGCATTGGCCTCGGGTATTCCTAGGAAATGGGAGCGATTTTCGGATGTAGCTCTGCTGCCAGCATCCTCATTCAGAAATGGTTGGGATTCTCATTGCGATGAGGAGTTGTGGACTTCGGTGGCAACCGCTCTGGGAGCAAAGCGGCTGGGCAGAGCGGGGGAGATTGAGGGACAAATGCGAGAGAGTACTGTTGAGATGCTTCTAGGTGAGGAAGACTGGGTTGTGAGGCGGGAGAGTGGAGTCGATTACGGCTACAACCTCACCAAGTGCATGTTCTCGGCTGGGAACATAAACGAGCGACGCAGGATGGGAGAGATGGTCGCTGAAGGTGAGGTTGTGCTCGATCTCTATGCTGGTATTGGGTACTACTCCCTGCCCATCCTCGTTCACTCACGAGTCGGGCATGTCCACTGCTGTGAATGGAATCCAAACGCCATCAAGGCACTTGAATCGAACCTAGAGGCCAATGGAGTCTCAAGTCGGTGTACAGTCCACTTCGGAGACAATTTAGTCACCACTGCTGTACTGGAAGGAGTCGCTGACAGGGTGTTACTTGGTCTCCTTCCAACCTCACAAGGTAGTTATGCAGTCGCTATGAGATCACTCTCTCGTGATGGAGGTGTCCTGCACATACATGGCATTGCACCATCTAAGGACCATTTCTCATGGGCGGAGGAAGTCATTGATTTCTTAGGGACAATCGATACTGGACGGCGTATCGAAGCCGGCTCCCCTATCCGAGTGAAGAGCTATGCTCCACACTGGGACCATGTAGTGCTGGATGTCTCAGTTCGATAGTCGCCGTCGAACTCAAGTCAAGCGGCCTCGACCCATGCACATGGCAGGGAACTGGTTAACTGAGGCCGCTGCTGCTTACAACTCGGAATCCATCGAATCGAAGGATGTCTATCCAGCACATGTTCTGATGCCGCTGAATGTCCTATCGACGATTCTGGAATGGACATTCCAATCCCTTCCTGACGAGATACTGGTCGGAATGGACGCAGATACATCTCTACCTCATCCTGATGGTGTCGAGGAGGCATTACAAGGTGCTGACTTCGAAGATGGGCTGTTCTCTGGACAGGGATTCATACTAGGTACTCCACATTTGGTCAACCGTGGAGACTCCTACTCAGTACATCATGTGCCTGAGGAGTGGATGGATGGCCTGTTCGATGAATCTCGCGGGGTCCGAGGAGGTCGTTTCTCGTTCTGGTTGCACACCCATCCAAACGCGCCTGCGATTCCGAGCGGTGCAGACGCCGAATCAGCTCAGTGGAGCGAGGGTTGTGACATGATTCTAGGTGTTCGATATTCTCCAGAGGGAGTTTTGCCATGGCTGGATGGTGTTGAGGGTGAACGTCGTGCTCTTGTACCTGCGGAAGAGGGGCGCCCGGTCCTGGGAAGAGCGGTTACAGGTCATCTGATACACGGACTGGAGTTGATTGCTTTCCACCGAAGAGGATTTGGGATCAATGTAATTCTAACTGATTCCAGTGGAGTTCCTATCGGATGGAATTGAAGTCTTCAACTGAGACTAATAGTCACTCTTCTGGAACGAAGATGTGCTGGCGGTAGTACTCGAGTTCGGCTATGCTACCTCTGATGTCATCGAGCGCTCTGTGGCCTGCTGGCTTGGTGGCTCTCGGTAGATTCGGATACCACCTATCTGCAAGTTGCTTTATGGAGGTCACATCAACACTACGATAGTGGAAGAATTCGTGCAAATCGGGCATATATCGTCGCAGGAATCGTCTGTCCTGACCGATGGTGTTACCGCACAGAGGAGGTTGTCCATGCTGGCAATGCATACTGACGAAATCAAGTGTCAATTGCTCGGCCTCTGCCATGGATATTCCCTCACTCCTTACTCTCTCAAGTAGACCATTATCGGTGTGGTGAGTAAGATTCCAGTCATCCATCTTGGCCAGCTCTGACTCTGGTTGAGCGATGGCCAATGCCGGACCCTGCGCGACGATTTCCAGATCACCCTCAGTTACAATTGTAGCAATCTCGATGATTGTGTTCTCGTCCGGGTCTAGACCCGTCATCTCGAGATCTATCCAGACCAATCGCTCATCGACCACATAGTCGGCTCCGGCCGGACGGTCTTATTGCTTCCCTTCCTTGGGCGACAATGATAGCGTACGTGTGTCGGCTTCGTCCTATGGCGAAGATTGGGTACATCCAACTGCTGCGTAGCAATCGTCCCTTCAGACGGCTGTTCGTAGCCAACGAGATTTCCTTCATCGGTGACTGGTTCACCGTCATCGCCTTGTTCATCCTCGCAGGAGAGGCTACTGACAACTCTCCTCTGGCCATTGCTGGAGTACTAGCCGCGAGGAGTTTCTCCCTAGCTGCCGCGACACCTTTCTCGGGAATGCTGGCCGACAGATACTCTCGCCGAGGACTGATGATTGGAGCGAATCTAGCTTCGCTATTCATTCTAGTGACTGTCCTGTCACTGGACCTGCTGGATAGTCTGACCTCGGTCTATGTGCTAGCCGTGGTGATGGTCGCGGCTAGGGCTGTCTTTGATCCAGCTGAGTACGCCTATCTGCCCAATATCTGTGATGAGCAGGAGTTGCTTACCGCCAATGCCCTAGCTTCGGGAGGCTGGTCGGTCGCTCTGGGACTTGGTTCTGCCATCGGTGGTCTGACAATCTCCGTCTACGGAATCGAGACCGCGCTGTGGATTGACTGTGTGACCTTCGCACTCGCTGCTCTAGGTGTCATGACGCTGCCACCTGGTGGACCTGACAGTTCAGAGCACCGTAGAATATCTCCTTCGGTGGTGCTCAGAGAGATTGTCGATGGTTGGAGATACATCCACTCCAATCCTTCGATTCGCAGGATAGTATTCGCCAAGGGGTTGTGGGCATCCGGAGGAGGGGCTCAGGTTTTCCTTCTGATTCTGATTGGTATGGAAGCTGGTTTTGGAGAGGTTGCTGCTGGAGTTGGGGTACTATTCATGGCTCGTGGATTCGGAAGCGGGTTCGGACCTTTGGCTGGGCGCCCTCTAATGGAGAATGATTCTCTCAGGCCGTATCTGATAGGACTGGCGGTTGGGGTCTGTGGTGCTTTCTACATCGCCGTATCTGCAGTTGAATGGACTAAGTTCGTACTATTGCTGGTGTTTCTCTCCCATGCCGCAAGCGGGCTAAATTGGGTACTCTCGACTACATTCCTACAAGAGAGATCTGATGATGAGTGGAGGGGCAGGGTTGCGGG
>NZWD01000035.1 GCA_002698225.1 Methanobacteriota archaeon
GTAGTACCGCGGGCTCCAGTTGCACGGGAATGACGACAAGTGGTTTTTCTGATGGCTTTGATGACCAACTGGAGCACCGACCTGTCGCAACCCGAGAGCGTGCGCGCATCGGGTGCACGCTAAGCGGAAGACACCCGCTGATCTGGGTTCAAATCCCAGTGCCCCCACCAATCTGCTCTTGCGTACGCCTCGCGTACGCTGTATGAGGTTGGGTTGAAAGGCCAAGGGCGTGTGAGCCAGTCGATGCAACCTAGGCCGACCAAGGCATTACTATGCGTCTTCATGCTGGTATCAGTCACGGGCAGCCTAGCCGTCCCGGACTATCGCCCCATGGACGACGATGAAATCCAACTAATTGGCCCTGAACAGGCCGAAACAGTTCCTACCCAGTCTCCCGTACCTTGGTTGGAACAGGCATCTTGGTGGGAGACTACATCCATGGATTCCGACAGAAACGGGATCCACGACTCGCTGCAATTCACCGAGGGTCCCGTGAATGTAGGAATTTCATTTTCCAGAGATGTGACAGACAAAGACAGAGCTAGTCTAGCCCTTGCAGGGTATGAGATTCATGTCGAGTTGCCTGTGGTCGACGCGGTCCTCATCGGCGCTATAGATGCAAGCGAGGTATACGGCATAGCACAATTCGACGGAGTAATCATGGTAGAGAGGTATGGCTCACTCGTATTCTACGGGGATGTGCAGACTCCTGCAGTGAAGGCTAGCAACTCCTCCGAATATCCCATCGGGGCTTGGAACTACGGTCTGTCCGGGAAGGGAGTAAATATCGCAATGGTCGACACTGGGGTCGATAACGAACACCCCGGTTTAGAGGGGAAGTTCGTAGCTGGTTATGATGCGGTCTGCTACCTGCATAGCGACCCCCAATGCATCCTCGCCGGAGGCCGTGAGGAAGATGGCTCCTTCGACCCAGATGACGGAAACCAGCATGGCACTGCTTGCATGGGAATGGCTAGTGCTACAGGCCTAGAGGCGGACGGAACGCAATCTGCTTTCTATGGCTCCGCACCAGGTGCCAGACTAGTCGATGTCAGAATCGGTACTGATGTTGGTGCAGGACCTTTTGAGAACTACATTCTAGAGCAGGAGGCCTACGAATCAGCGATGAACGGACTTCAGTGGATAATCGACCATAAGGACGACGCATGGGCTGGTTCCGATGAGGAAAACCATGGCATCGATATCATTTCTCTATCTTGGGGGATAACCAGTCACGAAGACGGAGGTTCGGACGGCTCTGATATGCATAGCCGAATATTGGACGAAGCGATGGAAGCAGGCATAGTAGTCTCAAACGCAGCTGGGAACTCTGGAGAAGACAATGATGGCCTTTCTGGGATGAGCGCCTCTTCTCTTTCAATCACCGTTGCCGCCACAGACGATCTGAATACTGTAGACCGGTCAGACGACACCATCGCCTCGTATTCTTCGAGAGGGCCTAGGCGTGACAATGGCGACTCCAATCCACTAGACGAGTTAATCCCCGAAATCAGTGCTCCGGGGACCAACATAGTACAGGCTGAGGGCTGTGTCTCTAGCGGAAGCTGCAACAACTTCCTTGGGGGTGATGCCTCCGACAACACCTACACAGGAAGAGGTAGTGGCACCTCCTACGCCGCCCCCGCGGTTTCTGGTGTCGTCGCTCTAGTCATTGAGGCCAATGAAAACCTCACGCCCCTGCAAATCAAGGAAGTACTCAAGCAGACAGCCGAGAGGAGAGGTGAGCCGAGTGCACCGGAATTGGACCCCTACTGGAACCGTGAATTCGGCTTCGGAATGGTCGATGCTTACGCTGCTGTTACTCTTGCAATGCACCTAGCAGAAGTGGGCAATGAGTTCCTAATCGACCCATCGATTCAGAACCATCTTCTGAACCTCTCTGATTTGAACGGGATAATCAATGTCACAGGACATTCTTGGGGCCAAATGGGCAGTATCGAACGCGTTGAATTCAGAATCGACGGAGGAGATTGGAGAGAGGCTACCTACTCAGTTGAATTGGAAGAGATAAGCTCACTTACACCATTCACCTGGCATGTCATAATAGATTCATCAAAGATCGGTCAAGGATCTCATGAAATCGAGGTCAGGGCAGTGTCGGGTGATTCGACATCCCTACCAGTCATCGTCACCGTACAAGGTACATCTGCTTCATCCTCTGATTTCTCAGTCCCTCCTCTGGTAATTGTCCTCGTAGCCTCGGTTTTCGCCATTTGGGTGGCATCCGTAGTGTTCGTCCGTCTACGTTCAGACGGCGAGATTGATGATTTCATCTCACGCTTGCGAGGTGGTAAATCGGTGTATTTCAAACCCGGCGGCGCAATAGATGCGGAACTTCTGGAAGAAGTCGAGCAGAAATAGCGAATTCAAGAGATTGAGTGCGTTTTGTTCAAATCCTTGTGGACTCGTCCGCAGGTCATGGTGAGGTTCTCAGACAGGGCGAACAGCATCAAACCTACGGGTGTTCGCCGCATGTTCGATATGGCCGGAGACGACTCCATTCAATTCGGCTTAGGGGAACCGGACTTCCAACCTCCACCAGTTGCAATCAAAGCCTTTGCCAAGGCTATGAGCGAGGGCAAGAACAAGTACACCACGACAGCCGGACTTCCTCCATTAAGGAGTAAGATTGCAGAGATGTGGCACCATCTCGACCCCAATCTGGATGAGAGCAATGTCTGCATCACAATGAGTGGTACCAATGGCCTACTGGACATCTTCCTCGCCCTAGTTCAGTCAGGCGACAATGTGATGCTGCCCGAGCCGTACTTTCCTCTCTATCCTCCAGATGTAGTAATCTGCGGAGGTGAACCCAATCTATACCCCTGTACCTTTGAGAACGACTTCGTCCCTACTATCGAGGATCTCGAATCAAGAGTGGATGACAATACTGTGGCGATATTGTACAACTTCCCTGGCAACCCCACGGGAGGAAATGTAACTGAGGCACAGAGGGATGATCTCGTGGAGTTCGCTAGAAGACATGATCTTTGGTTGATTACTGACGAGGTATATGACAGAATCGTGTATGACGCCCCCCATGTCTCCTTCCTAGGTGCAGGCTATGACAA
The DNA here is from genome assembly GCA_002698225.1 of Methanobacteriota archaeon. Taxonomy (GTDB): domain Archaea; phylum Thermoplasmatota; class Poseidoniia; order Poseidoniales; family Thalassarchaeaceae; genus Thalassarchaeum. The sequence goes on from NZWD01000035.1 coordinate 3,093, forward strand.
GGTCATCATGGTCCAGTCATTTTCCAAGACATTCGCCATGACTGGTTGGAGGATTGGCTATCTCCTCTCGCCCGATGATGAGGCGATGTCACAATTGACCAAGATGCAATACTATGTCACTGCATGTAGTAACGATGCGATGCAGCATGCCGTTCTCGAGGCCTTGGAGAGTGCCCCGCACTATCCTGAGGAGATGTGCGAGGAGTTCAAGACTAGAAGAGACCTAATTTGCCATCGACTGAATGCTATCCCTGGAGTATCATGCCATGTCCCTACAGGTGCATTCTATGTCTTCCCCAAGGTCGAGGTCCCGGGTATGAACAGTGAGGAGATAGCGATGGCCCTGCTTGAAGGGGGAGTCCTCTGTTCACCCGGAACAGCCTTCGGAGATATGGGAGAAGGGCATCTGCGATTCGCTTACACAATCGGCAGGGAGGACATCGACCGAGGGATGGACAGAGTTGAAGCAGTCCTGCGGGAACTGAGGGGCGATTAGCAGGTGTCACCAGCCTTATCTCTAGCAGTATTCATTCTATCCCTAGCGGCCTCAATCGAGTTTTCAAAGAAAGAATCGGACTCAATCCCCGGAGCAATCCTTCTAGTCTCGCTTGCCTATCTCAGCCTCTACGGCCCATCAGCACTAGGATTCGGATTGTGCATAGGTTCGGGCTGGGCACTGCTCAATCGACTTGCTTTCCGTATGTTCCCGCAGTAGTCAGTCATCGAACAAGTATGGCAAATCAATCATCCGGCTACCTTCCTCAGATTCATCAACGCCTTCGTCACTCCTAGTCAAATCCTGCTCAGGTGAATCTTCGTCCGAACCATCCGTTTCCACATCCGTATCTGGCGCCTCGATGAGATCCATCTGAAGATTCTCCAAAGAACTATCTTGACCCTCCATCCAGATTGGCATGTCATTGGATCCCCCTAACACGGAAAGGGTGGTAAAAGTCGCCATTGGCAGAACCGAGATTGCTACAAGAAAATCAATCACTGCGGTATCCGGAACAACAGCGTTAGGGAAAATTACGTTCAGTACTACTGCCTCCAACTGAACCTCATTCCACTGCGCTATGTCGACATCCAACCAGTTGAGAGAGGCAGCTAGGAAGGTTCTGGCAATAAACCAGAATAGCAGAATCGGGAGCACCCATGAAAAGCGGGAAATCTTCCAAAGAACACTCCTGAACATAGCCGCATATCCTACAAGCCACGATGAGATGGTGGGTTGAATACGCACTGCAATCCAGAGTGCTATCATGTATCCGGCCATCCCCAACTCAAACGCCCTATCTGGCTTGACCACATGTTCTGGAATACCCTCCATAATGATTAGAGGAGTCGCAATCAGAATTACCTGCATAGGTACGGCAAGTAGCTGAAGCCCACCGTGGACAGAGATTAGGTCGAAACCATCGACACTGACCTTTCTGTTCACCAGCCCAACCATCTTCCCATACGGGCTGCCCTGAAGGGTCATCCTCGCTCTGTCGATGAGCTCTGGGTCTCCTTTCCTCCGACTCAGTCCTAGTACTGGAGCCCAACCTCCTCTGTTTACTACTCTTAATGGTCTGAAACCACCAAAGAACATGGCAAGGATTAGTGAAACCAGCCCATAAATCAGGCCGGCGACAATAATCCAGTAGACCAGTTCGGTTCTAACTGCGACGGTAAAGTTCTCTCGATCTACATCGAGCAGGTAAGTCAGAGAGAAGCCAACTATCGGGACCAGTGTGACCTGCAGAACGACTACAGTGTAGAGAACAACTCTCTGGTACAGTCCGCCCGCCTTCACGAGCCATCGCAACTAATTCCCGACATAAGCCCTTCAGCGACCTCGGAGGGTACAAGACCGATTAGGATTCCAAGCACGACTCGCCGAATTCGCCCTACGGGCGGCGAACGCACTTAGAGAACCTTCATACACAGTTCAAGGGACGAATAGGATAGTATGCGCAGTCTCGCCCCCTTGCTTCTCGTTTCACTAATGCTGGCTATGATAGTCGCCCCCCTAGCTACCGACTCTCTGGTCGCAGGTAGTGAGAATGGTCGCGCTGCTACCCCCAAGGCTCTCATCGACTTTGAGGTGACTTCGATAGAGGTAGGCGATAGCCTGTCTCAAGCCCAATCATGGGAGCAACCCGACAGCACCACATTGGAGTATGTGCTCCGCGGTGAATCAATCCCCGTGACTATGACATTCACTCAGGCCGGGACATCGAGCCAACCGGCTTACGCCGAGGGGTGGATGCAGGTTTGGCACCCGATCGGCTTCCTTCTCGAAGAGCACTACGTCAACATGACTCTGTCCGGTCAGCAATCTACTGTCGAGACATTCTATTGGACTCCTAGCTCTGCCCACAGCGCTATCGACGACGATGGCTACCTCTATGGTGGCTTGATTCTGAAGGGATTCATCGATGGAGGGCTGGCGGACGATAACGAGGCCAACAACGAACTCAACAGACATGTCCCAGTGGCTGCATGGAGTGATGCGATGGAGAATGGCTTCTGTGGCGATGTCGATGGCGACCAAGTAATCGATTGCACCAACACGCTCAGTGCCAACGAGCCTACTTGGGTCGGTGCCGGCTACGATGCTACCGGAGCCTTGTCCTCGGACCCTGACAATTACGGGCACTGGAGGATGGAAAATGACTCAAGCAGCGTGGGAGAATACCATTGGCGAGTGTCTAGACCAGGTTCTGACTACGCTAGCAACAGACATGACCGACTATGGTGGGGGTGGTTCACTCCTTTCGACAACTGCGAAGACCCCGGCCACGGTCTGAAGTACGGAACACTCGATTCTTCCGTTTCTGGAATGTACGGGAATAACTTCTGTAAGATTCGAATCAGGTCATTCGATTTCATCTCGATGCATTTGGTGACTCATGCTTGGGGCGAGATGGCGCCCGGTGATCAAATCAGGATTGAGACGGACTCAGGCGGCTCTTTGGCCTACTATGACTACTCGACCCAGAACATCTCGAAGAATCAAGGAGACTGGACTCAGCTGGTATGGAATATGACAGATATCCACCCGAACGCGGACTACTCATTGTCGTTCAAGTTCGACTCCAACAGCTCAATCGCCAACCAAGGCATCCATATCGATAACTTCTTGCTATTCGGTTTTGAGAAGGTTCCAGAGTATACTCTTGATGTAGATTGTAACGACCCCCTTCCTAACGCCTATCTGACAATCCCGGATGACCCCTTCCCCCCCTCACTCTATTGCAAAATCAAAAATAATGGCTATGTGGACATAACACTACGCTTGTACACTGAGGTCGACAACAAGACTTGGATGAACGGCTATCCTCTGAGGATTGACTCAAACAACATGTTCGACCATGACAACTATGTGGTCACCGAGGTAATCGGTGCTCTCGAAACGATGGATACCTGGTTCAACTTGAGTATCCCCGAGGGTTCCAGTGTGCAAGAGCTGGATTGGTTTGTTTGGATTAATGACGGCACCACTAATTTGTCTAAGGTATACATCGAATTACCCGTCTCTGTAATCGCGTCCTATTCTGCTACACTGGATCAAGATGCACTCGCAAACCCGGCTGCGACACTTTACCCTGGGACCTCGGGCGATGTTGCGATGACTCTGAAGAACACTGGGAACCAAATCGCAACATGGAACCTCGGTGCCACCTTTGGAGACAACAGGTGGAGCGCAGAAAATCTACAATGGTTAGACGCCAACGGCGAAGTAATCACCAGCCTGCCAATGAATATCACTGATCAATTCCAACTCACTGCACGAGTCACTGTTCCGGACGAAATCCCGCCAGGCACATACCCAATCACACTCTTGGCCAGCGGGCGTGCTCCAGCGAACTTCGTCGCTGATTGGACCATCTACATAGAAGTCCCAGTACTTCACGACCTAATCCTCGAGCCAGAGGTAAGTGCCATCGTAGCTCCAGCCGATGGGTTACTGAGACTAATAGAAATCAGGCTGGTCAATAATGGGAACTCCGAGGAGGCATTCGATCTCTCCGTACTTTCAGACTGGAAGTTAGGAGTCTCCCTCAATGCCGATCAGACCCTCGGTATAGATCCATTTGGAGGGGACTCGACAGTAATGCTACTCTTCCCGATGCCGTACGGTATAGCCAATGAGACCTACGAGATTTTCGTTATCGCCTCTAGCCAAGATGATCCCGAGACAGAGGTCGATGAGTCGGACGGATATCAGACCAGTATCAGGATTCTACTCACTGTACCGGTTACTAACCTAGTCGAAGTCGAGGATCTAGATTTGACCGAGGAGGTGTTCCGTGGTGGCGAGGATGCTAGGACAGTAAATTGGGAGATTTGGAACAATGGCAATATCAACGATGCCTTCTACATCGATTTTGAGACCAGTCACCCGGATGTCTTCGTCCAAGCTACTGGTTTGTCCGGAGGTAAGACTCCCTATGTCGCCCCCGGATCTTCTCTCAATCTGACTATCAGGTACTCGTTTGACTACTCAGCGAACGGTGAGAGAGAGATCACTCTGATTGCCACCAGCGTGGAGGCCGAGGCACTAGGTAACACCGTCAGCGGCAGCGGTTTAGCCGAGTTCCAAGTCGGAGCACAGGGCTTCTTCCAGATTCTCCCTCCAGCCGAACTGGAGATTACAGAGGGAGGGGACGACTATGCACTTCTTTTCACTGTGGTCAATCTATTCCCTGAGGATCAGTTGCTCAGTGCGGATGTAAATAGGGATTCTGAGTTATACTTCAACATCATTGACGCGAGAGTGGATGCAGGAGATAGGGACTTTGTTCTCCTAGCAAATCAGTCGAGAGTAATCACTGTCTTCTTAGAGCTCTCTGACGACAATCTCGACAACTTGATGGAGAACCGGATGTCATTCGACTTGGTACTAGAGGTAGATGGAGATAGGGATAAGGTTTCGATGGCAGGGACGGTAACCCTTGTCAAACCAGTCCCTGAAGAAACCGGGCCTGATGTCGAAGAGACTGCCTGGTGGGCTGGAAATATCATCTTCCTATTGATTGGATTAGGAGTCGTTGGGGCAGTCCTTCTCGTATCAGCACGTATCTTCGCGAGCGCATCTGCCCCCATGGAGGAAATGTCCTCTCTTGCTGACTATGAGATGACTGTGGATGGCAGTGGCTGGGACGATTCCGCAGGAATCCCTCAGGCTCCCTCTCTGCCCTCTGATGATGAGGTGGCCAATTCGATGTATGGTGGAGCCAAGGAAATCTTCGAGCAGCCTGCTGAGATGCCACCCCCTCCTTTACCTGAGCCCGAGCCTGAGCCCGAGCCTGAGCCCGAGCCTGAGCCCGAGGAGCCTCCAACGCCCGAGCTCCCACCTGGAGTACCTTCTATTCCTGATGAGGGATTACCTGAGGGCTGGACCGTCGAACAGTGGATACACTATGGGCAGCGCTGGCTAGACCAACAGAACCGAGATTGACCCACACAACCTCTCTCATATCATGTGCGAGGCCTTATGACCCCCCCTTGAGTCGCCGAATTCCGGAGCGTGATTTCCTATGTACAGCGGTCAACAGCCAATATTCATCATGAAGGAAGGTACTGAGAGAACTAGTGGAAGGTCAGCTCAGAGCAATAACATCGCTGCTGCCAAGGCAGTGGCTGACTCAGTAAGATCTACTCTAGGGCCTAAGGGCATGGACAAGATGCTGGTTGACGGAATGGGTGATGTTGTCATCACCAACGACGGTGCTACCATCCTCAAGGAGATGGACATCGAACACCCTGCAGCCAAGATGATTATCGAAATTGCCAAGACTCAGGAGCAGCACTGCTTCGATGGCACGACCAGTGCAGTTGTGATTGCAGGAGAGCTCCTCAAGCGTAGCGAAGATCTAGTCGAGCAGAATGTTCACCCCACGGTGATATGCGAGGGCTTCAGACTGGCCTCTGACAAGGCCTCCGAACTAATCGATGCTCATTCCGTCGAGGTAGACAAGCAGATGCTGGAAGAGGTTGCAAAGACCGCTCTCACAGGCAAGAGCGCTGGAGCGGTCAAGGAATTCCTCGCTGACATCTCGGTCCGCGCTGTACTCGCAGTAGCACAGAATATCGATGGAGATAATTTAGTCGATTTAGACGATATTAAGGTGCAGAAGAAACAGGGTGGGTCAATCAAGGACAGCAGCTTGGTGGATGGCATCATCCTAGACAAGGAAAGAGTCCACAGTGGCATGCCCCGCAGCGTCTCAGACGCGAATATAGCACTGATTAATTCAGCAATCGAGGTCAAGAAGACTGAAGTCGATGCAAAGATACAGATCACAGATCCCAACATGCTATCGCAGTTCCTCGATGAGGAGGAGCAGTACCTGAAGTCACTCGTCGACAAGATACAGTCAGCAGGAGCAGATGTCGTTATCTGCCAGAAGGGCATAGACGACATGGCTCAGCATTACATGTCCAAGGCAGGATTGTTTGCCATCCGCAGAGCCAAGAAGAGCGACATGGAGGCACTATCCAAAGCCACTGGTGGACGCATTATCACCAACATCGACGACCTATCATCTGATGATCTAGGAAGCGCATCAAAGGTCGAGGAGCGGAAGATTGGGGAGTCCGACATGGTATTCGTAACCGGATGTCAGGACGCCAAGAGCGTGTCTGTATTACTCCGCGGGGGCACCGAGCATGTAGTGGACGAGATTCGCCGAGCCTTCGACGATTCAGTCGGAGTAGTCGCAGTCGCTCATGAGGATGGAGAGGTGCTGACAGGCGGCGGCTCAGTGCTAGCAGCCATCAGCAGAGAACTTCGCTCATACGCCGAGGGAATCGGAGGACGCGAGCAGATGGCTATCGAGGCCTTTTCCGGAGCCCTCGAGGTGATTCCTCGAACTCTAGCAGAGAACGCCGGACTCGACCCGGTCAATACAATCATCGACTTGAGGAAGGCACACTCGGAAGGTAATTCTCACTTCGGAGTAAATGTCTACGAAGGAGGAGTCGTTGACATGAGTGAGAGCAGGGTGTTCGAGCCGAGCCGAGTCGTTGAGCAAGCAATCCAGAGCGCTTCGGAGACGGCGACCATGATTCTCAGGATTGATGATGTCATCTCGAGCCGTGCCAGCCCCGCTATGCCAGAGGGCGGCGAGTTCGATGGCATGGGGATGTGAGTCCGATACGGCCTACGGCCGTAGACTCCGCTTGCACTAGATTCAATAATCGCGTCTGAGTGCACTGCATGCCGATAGGCTAGAGGAATAGGATGTCAATCTTCAGTGTCTACATTGAGGACGGTTGCATCACCTGCGATGCCTGTGAGGAAGCAGCACCCGATGTCTTCGAAGTGACAGATGACACTTGCTTCATCAAGCCGGATGCTCGAATAGACGGAGGGTATGACAGGAACACCGAGAAGTCGGGCCTCAAGCCAGATGTAATTAGCACTCTTTCGGATGACATCATGGATGCGGCCGACGCCTGCCCAGTTGATGTTATCATCCTAGTCGAGGAATCGGAAGGAGATGTTCCTGAGNCTGAAGTTGTCGAGGTGGCTGAGCCCGAGGTCGAATCCGTAGTAGAGGAGACGGACGAACCAGCAGAGGGCCTCGAAGGACTTCTTTCATCGGGCGATCGAACTCTCAACATCTTGTTTGGGTCTCAATCCGGGAACTCGGAAGAGCTGGCTGCTAAGTTCGCCAAGAGAGCTCCCGATTACGGCCTAGAGGCAACTGTTCACGATATGGATGGGTTCGACCTATCTTCACTTTCCAGTATGAAGAGAGTTCTGATTATCTGCTCGACATGGGGAGAGGGAGATATGCCAGATAATGCAGAAGACCTCTGGGTTGAGGCTAGTTCTGACTCCACACCTAGGCTCGAGAAGACCTTCTTTTCCGTGCTAGCATTAGGCGATACCAGTTACGAACTCTTCTGCGAATCGGGCAAGGACTGGGACGAGAGGCTCGAGCAACTCGGAGCGACTAGACTCGTCGATAGGGTGGATTGTGATGTCGATTACGATGCCGCTGCCGAGGCATGGGCTCTAGATGCTCTAGCTGCGATGGCAGCGGTTGATGCGAACGGAACATTCCTCGAAGACCAAATCGAGACTATCAAAGATTATGTTAGCGGTTCAACTGTAGTCGTTGCTGGAGAGGACGGATTCACTGTCCCAAGCATTGAAGCAGACGCCGTCCAAGTAGAGATATCCATCTTCCGCTACAATCCCGAGCAGGCTACCACAGGCAGAGATACATGGGTCTGCGCTCTGCCAGGAAATTTGTCTGTCATGGAGGCATTAAGGGCACTCAAGGACACTCATGACGGCAGTCTGACATTCAGAGATGGGCCCGATGATGACCCCACTACGGCCATCTCGGTTAATGGCAGACTGATTCTTCCGGGTTGTGTCAGTATCGATTCGGCTGCCTCAACTCGAGGCGACTCACTGCAACTGCGCATAGAGCCGCTGCCAGCCTTCGATGTGATTCGTGACCTAGTCGTAGACCTTTGGCCTCTAGAAAGATCCCGCGAATCTGCTGAGCCGTGGATGATTGCTGCGACAAGACAAGGGGCCAATACATCCCAAGGAGTCATTGGAACCATGGATCCGGCAGTAGCAGACCTCCTGCATTCCATTACTGACTTTTGCAGTGCCCCTCTCTTGCACTCTTCCTCCGATGCAACCCCTCACTCTGACGACTATATGGGTCCGGCTGTCTTGGCCCGGACCTGGGCTAGGATGAACGACCCACGATCGTCTGCAAGGAGCATCTCAGAGATGCAGGAATTGATGGACTCACAATCAGGAATCAAGGCCGAGACAGACTTCGCTTCCATTAGGAGGCAGAACGCTTCATCGAGGATTATCTCGGACGCACTATTGGATGCCCGCACATCCACTCTAGGGAGAGATGCATTCAACGGACGTCACGGCAAGCATGTATGGTGGTACAGCTGGTCAGTCAAGAGTAGCGGCAGAGTCAATGACACGGTACTATACAGGCAAGTATTGGGTCCATTGGGGCTATTCGGAAATCTATTCTCAGGAGTTACTGCTAGAATGGTACTGGGGTTCACCAGGACCGGCGGGAATGTATTCAACGGCATGTTGGGAATGGTCGCCCCGCCCGCCGGAATCGGAAAGATGCCCAAGCAGTTCAACTCCTCAGTAGATAACCACCATGAAGTGGTGGCTATTTTCAACGAAGTGGATGGTAGATTCTGATGCCTCTGAAGTACGCATATCACCCCGGAAATGCCTCCCATAGCAGCGCTACCGAAGTCGCCGACACCATGGAGCCTGCAGCAAAGTCACTTGGAATCGAGTTAATCCCTCTACAGGGTGCAACCAGTTGTGGGGCGGGAATCATTCGACAGGCCAGCAGGAGACTGCAACTAACTCTCAATGCCCGCACATTCGCCATGGCTGAACAGATGGGCCTAGACATCATCACCCCGTGCGCTGCTACAGCAGGGAACCTACACGAGGACCTTCATACTCTCAAATCAGATCCTAATCTATTGGGCGAGATCAATGATGTCCTAGAGAGAACCTGCGGGCGCCGCTTCAATGGCGAGATCAATGTACATCACCTTCTGCATGTTATCGTTGACGAGATAGGATTGGACAAACTCGAGTCATTGGTCCTGAATCCAATCGACTTTGATGTGGCAGGATTTTACGGACCCAATATACAGCAGGAGGGAGCATGTGGTAACGACGACATCCACGATCCTTCGTACCTTGAGCAAGCCGTCGCTGCTATGGGGGGTTCACCGGTTCACTGGGAGTCACGAACTCAGAGTGTAGGTGTGCCCGGATTGTTTTCAGAAGAGCCAACTGTGCTCCGTCAGGCTGCTTCTGTTCTGTCCGAGGCTAAGCATGAGGGCGCGGACATCATCGTGAGCGCCTGCAACCTCTCCCACACCGTCCTTGACATCTATCAGGGAAAGGCATCCCAAGCAACAGGTCTTGCCACCAACATCCCGGTAATTCACCTCACAGAGATGCTGGCGTTCGCATTGGGCCATCACAATTCTAGGTTAGCGCAACTTCGTACCAGAGTTGCAGTCATTGGTGACTGATTAGTCATCACCAAACTGCTCCAACCCTGTCTGCCCCACGGCTCTGTAAGTATCCGGAGGGAGAACGCTCTGTTCTCTATCTTTGACATCACCATCATCAGATTCCGATATCTCAAGTCTGTGCACCTCTCGCTGAGAGATGACAAAGTCGATTGCAGGAATATTACCTTCATCTGTCTGTATCTCGAACCTAGAGAGATTTGAGAGATTTGCCGGCGGTCCACGGATAATTTCTCTCCGTACCCGGTGAACTGCTCGGCGCATGTACTCCTCTCTTCTCTCAGCGGCTGCCCAAGCCCCCTCGTCTCTAGTTTCTTCGGCAATCAGCACGACTACCTCGCCCTCGCGATGTCTACCAGTCCTGCCTCTTCGCTGAATGGTTCTGATCTCACTGGTGACTGGCTCGTAGAAGATTACGAGGTCGGCACTGGGTATGTCTAACCCCTCTTCTCCGACAGAGGTCGCCACCAGGACATTGGCAGAACCTTCTCGAAATTCGTCCAGTCTCTCGACCTGTTGTTTCGCAGTCAACCCCTCACTCCCATCACGACTCGACTGTCCAACGAACCTCACAGGCCGCACACCCTCAAGCTCAGAGAGGGCTAACTCTAGAGCTGACACAGTATCTCTGAAAGTTGCGAAGACTATGACTCTCGATTCTGAATCGCGTCTCAGACGCTCTCTGATTAACCTGCGAACCGCACCGACCTTGCTGTGTACTTCCCTCATCTCATCTAGACTGCGAATCAGTCCGGAGATTCTAGGATCTCTGAGAAATCCTCTGGTTGATTTAGTCGTGGAACGATCTCCTGAAGAGAGCCTCAGAAGAAACTCCCTTGAAGCCGCACACCCTTGACTCAGAAGGTGGTTGATTAGGTGATGTAGGCGCATTGCTGTAGCAATCTGTGAAACTGATTGGTAAGCGTTCGACTCTCCTCTGGAAATTGCTGTCTGAGACCTTTCCATCGCGTTGGAAAGGCCTGCATGACTGATTGTACCGGGCATGACATACCTGCCCAATCTCCTCTGCCTGTCGACTATGCCTCGCTGCCACAGGATTAACGGCTCGGCAAGCTCTCTGATTTGACTCGGAACAGTGACTCTTATTTCCTGTAGTTCCAATCCTGCGAGATGTTTGGCTAGCATCGGGTCGTCTGAGGGCCTGAGGTGGATTCTCTCGATACCCAGCCTTGTGCAAACCTCCCTGACTTGATCCTTCCGCGAGCCTGGGCTAGCCGTGGTTGCGAAGACTAGAGGGTTTGAGGATTGAGAGTGGTACATCTCTCCTACTTGGGCCATGGCATGTTCGCCGGTAGAATGGTGAGCCTCGTCAACAATCAGAAGAGAACATTCAGTTAGGTCGAGAGTCCCTTTGACGATGTCGTTGCGAACTACTTGAGGCGTGGCCACGATGACTCTGGATGAGCCCCAGAGTTTGGGTCTCTTTGATACTGGATTCTGTCCTGTGATAGAGATTGGTTCGACACTCTCCAGAGTTGGAGATAATCCTCGAAGATGTTGCTCCACCAAGGCCACAGTCGGAGCTACAAGAAGAACCCACCCAGTAGTACTCTCGAGGCGCTCAGCGATTACCATCCAAGCCACTACTGTCTTACCAGCAGCAGTAGGTAGGACCAACATGGTCGATCCGGTTAGCGCCTCGTCTGCAGCCTCGAGCTGGTACGCCCTAGCCTCGATAGCGTCCGAGGAGAGCTTGGGGTGACGTATCCGGAGCTGCATGGGTGGGGTACTTTGGGGTCAGGGTTCAAAATCGTTGCAGTAACTGGACATAACTCGAGCACCCCGTAGGGGTGAGGGCGTACCTGCCCCGATTCGTTCATATAGGGTATGTTTGTCGCAAGGCCGCTCACTACGTGAGGTACCAGACACCATAAGGCTCTGCAAAAGCACCCTATGAGCTCCTGCCGCACTCGCGGCATGGGTCCGGTGTCACGGTACCTCCTTTGCGCGGTGGGCCCGCCTGAAGGCCGCTCGCGGTCCGATGACGGAGGAACTGGAGGTACAAAAATGGCCGACCGAAGCAAGCCCCGCCGAGGTAGCATGGGCTATAGCCCTAGGAAGAGGGCCATACGCCAGTTCGGTAGAATCGGCTCATGGCCAGATTCTGATTCCTCAGAGATTCGTGTTCAGGGCTTCGCTGGATGGAAGGCGGGAATGACTCATGTCCTAGTACGCGATAACAATCCCAACTCTCCCTCGGCAAGACAGGAAGTTCGGAAGGCAGTGACAGTAGTCGAGGTCCCTCCGATGCCCGTCTTGGCTGTTCGCGGCTATTCAATGACTCCCTATGGAATGCAGACTGCAGGCGAGGCATGGGCCAGTGCAGATTCAGATCCTGTTGGCCTGACTCCGCGCCTAGCCAACCAGACACGCGGCGAGCGTGCCATGGAAGAGGGTCGCAAACCCGCCAAGCGTGGAGGACGTATACCAAAGCGCGGAGGTTCAACCGAGGAGGCGATGGAGGCACTGCGAAACTCTGACCTCTGCGAGGTTCGAATAATCGTCTGCACCCAGCCGTCATTAGTCAAGAGCGTCACCAGTAAGACTCCTGAGATTATGGAGGTGGCTCTGGTAGGGGGCGATAACGCATCCAAACTCGACTGGGCCGAGGAGAGACTCGGTGGAATGATCTCTGTCGATGATGTCTACGAGGCCGGCCAGGAAATCGATGTAGTAGGCGTCACAAAGGGCAAGGGCTGGCAAGGCTCGATTAAGAGATGGGGAATCAAGTTGCTTTCCCACAAGAATAGCAAGAGAAGGAGACAAGGAGGTAACATGGGTGACTTCGGAACTAGATATGTCCGCAAGACCATTCGTCAAGCCGGCCAGGTGGGCTACCACCAGAGGACCGAACTAAACAAGAAGATTCTGAGAATCTCTAAGCCCGAGGACTCCGAGATTACTCCAGCAGGTGGATTCCTCAACTATGGAGAGGTTTCCAACCCGTATCTACTGATTCAAGGTAGCCTTCCGGGACCATCCAAGAGGATGCTCAGGTTCCGAGATGCAATCAGATCAAGACCATCCAAGGACGAGGTAGAGATTACTTACGTCAGTACATCCAGTAAGCAGGGAGCGTGATTCAATGAAGGCGAAGGCGTACAATCTGGTCAATCATGTCGAGCAGGAAGAGCTTGATGCAGGCCTGCTCGCTGAGTACTACAATGTCGAGGCCAGCGACGGCAAGGGAATGACCCTGCACGCAGCCTTCTCCTCAGAGGTCCGAGAAGACATCATCCGCTCAGCAGTTCTAGCTTCTCGCGCCAACCGAAGGCAGCCTTACGGACACCGTGAGCACGACGGCAAGCGCGCCCCCCAACCCGGTATGAAGCACTCAGTCGAGTGGTGGGGCAAGGGACGAGGAGTCTCGAGAATCATGCGTAAGACCGGACAGCGAACAGGTGCACAGAATCCTCACACTAGGGGCGGTAGGAGAGCTCATGGACCTCTGGTTGCCAAGAACTGGTCCCAGAAACTCAATTCAAAACAGCGCCGAGTTGCTCGCGACTCAGCCATAGCAGCCACAGGGAACCGCGACATGGTCACTGCTCGTGGCCATCGCTTCGATGACTCAGTCCGTTTCCCAATTGTAATCGATAACTATGTCGAGTCGAGAGATGGCTCGGATGAGAGGTATGATATCGAAACCCTTCCCCTGCAATATTCGACTCGTAAGTTCGTCGCTATGATGGAGGGACTAGGTCTTGGGGCCGACCTCGAGAGAGCGAAGAATGGCAGAGGAATCAGGGCAGGTAAGGGCAAGATGAGGGGGCGCAGATACCGCACTCCCAAGAGCATCCTGCTTGTAGTGTCCTCCAAAGAGGGTCTGCACAAGGCTGCAGCTAATGTTCCAGGCGTCGATGTAGTTGCTACCAAGGACCTGTGTGCAGAGGATCTTGCACCCGGCGGTGATGCTGGACGACTGACGGTCTGGACCAAGCAGGCAATAGGAGCTCTGGAGTGATTTCAATGGTTGACCCGTACGATGTTATCCTCATGCCTTGGATTACCGAGAAGACTCTCGAGGCTAGGCGTGTTGCTGACGAGGACAGCGGTTATCGCGAGAATAACAACAGGATCGAATTCATCGTCCATAAGGATGCGACGAAACCAGAGATTAGGGAAGCTGTCGAGAAGATGTTCGATGTCAAGGTCGCTAAGGTCAACACAAGATTCACTCTCACCGGAAAGCACGCCAGCGTGCGTCTAGCCGAGGGATACGACGCGGAGGAAGCAGCTCTCAAGCTGGGAGCGTTCTGAGGAGGTAGATGAGATGGGCAAGCGCACACGTTCACAACGCCGGGGATCGAGTCCCAAGAACAAGGTCTCCAGCCACCGCTTCCCGGCTTCCAACAGGATTCCCCGTGTCAATGACCAGATCGGCGAGGTCGTCGATTTGGTCCACAGCCCGGCACACACTGCTCCACTAGCCAAGATTAAGTTCGACGATGGAACTATTGGACATATCGCAGCCCCCGAAGGAATCTCGGTAGGGCAGACTCTCTCGTTTGGCGACAATGTCACTCTTCGACCTGGCAATGTCACCAAGCTCTCACAGATTCCAGAAGGAACTCCAATCTCTAACATCGAGGCAAGACCTGGTGATGGGGGCAAATTCGCTCGCTCCGGTGGTAACTCGGCCGTTCTAGAGGCTAGGATCGATGACCGGGTCCGCGTCAGACTTCCGAGTGGGCGCGTCAAGGATCTGCCTGCAGACTGTAGGGCTTCCATCGGTGTCCTATCTGGGCACGGTAGAGCCGAGAAGCCGCTGATGAAGGCAGGAGCGGCCCATTACCGCGCTAAGGCACGAGGTAAACTGTACCCGACGGTCAGCGGAGTCGCGATGAATCCAGTAGATCACCCTCACGGTGGAGGTAACCACCAGGCCGTCCATGGTCCGAGTTCAATCAGTAGAAACGCTCCACCCGGCAAGAAGGTCGGAAACATAGCTCCGCGCAGAACCGGACGCGGCAGAGTAAGAGAGCAGGAGGGTGCATAGTATGGCCCGAAGGAGATCTAAGAAGGTATTCCGCTCGCCTAAGTTGGCACGACGTCAAGCGCGTAAGCGACGCTCTATGATTAGCGAGCGCAGGAAGAAGGA
>NZWD01000036.1 GCA_002698225.1 Methanobacteriota archaeon
CACTAGGATAGCTAATCACATGCTGATTTTTCTCGATACGCATAGTGCCTCACTGTCCTAGGACCCCTCGCGACATACACAGAGTATATCAACTTCCCGTACATCGCGTACGGTATGAGAACCCGCAGAGTTGAATTCCGACTATCAGAACAAGAATTACGAGAGATACACGATTTCATTTTCGACATGAGGCAGGATGGTGGAAAGATCACACTATCCGAACTAATCCGGAATGGGATACAAAGAGAGATTGTAGCGTGGAAGGAAGATTCCCAGACTGCAAAGAAGCAGATGGACGCAATCGCCCTCTACGATACAGTATCCCGATTTTTCCTTGAATGAGACAGGGGCAGTCTCACGAGCAACCGGTAGTTGAACCACAATCGTTGCACTTCAGGCAAGTGCCGTTACGAACCATTTGGCTGCTACCACAGTCATCGCAGATATCTCCCGTAAAACCTCTCTCGCGAGCGGCTTGCCTAGCAAGTGCCTCAGCACCCTTCTCTTGGAGGGGGGCGACAGCTGCATCGAGAGTCATCTGAACTTCCATCTTCTCTCCTTCGGCTCTCATCACTCCGGCATCAGTAATCTCGGGTTTGCTAATTGAGAACTGGTCGAAGTCCTCGACTGCCACATGGGCTAGATCATCCCTACCAGCGTACTCAATGGCCAACTCCCTGAAAATCCAGTCCACTAGGCTCGAGGCCATCTTGACCCGTCCACTACCTCCTTCGACCATTCCACTAGGCTCGAATTTCTGGAAAGTAAAGACCTTGATGAAAGCCTCCAAAGGTACGCCGTGTTGCAGAGCTATCGACACTGCAATCGCGAATTGATTGAGCATTGCTCTCCAAGCAGCCCCTTCCTTGGAAGTCACGAGAATAATCTCTCCGAGCCTTCCATCCGGATACTCGCCGGTGATGAGTCGAACACTGTGTCCACCAATTCTCGCTTTCGTGGATGTAGCCCTCTTCTTATCTGGTAGAGCCCGCCTAGTGGCGATGAAGTCAACGAAGGACTGAGCCATCGGTTCGGCCACCGGCTCAGGTACGGGCAAGATCTCGACAACTTCTTGCACCATCTTCTGCTTAACTTCCTCTTCTAGGGGAACATCATCCTCGAGGTCTGTCTCATCGACCAACTGGTTCATCAGAGGCTGCGAGAGTTTGGAACAATCGCGATACACGGCACAGGCCTTGTTCATAGTGGTATGACTGAGATTGTATGCCTCACGCACATCATCTACGGTTGAATTGGATGGCATGTTAATGGTCTTTGAAATGGCACCAGAGATGAACGACTGAGCTGCAGCCATCATCTTCACATGTGCGGGCCAAGCGATTGACCTGGTTCCCTTGGCACCACAAGGTGTAGCGCAGTCAAACACAGCCAAATGCTCCTCCTTGAGTCCCGGGGCGCCCTCGATGGTGAGATTACCGAAGATATGGTCTTGAGCAGCCGCAATCTCCTCGTTTGTGAATCCTAGGGAACCAAGTATATCGAAGAACGGGTCCTCGAATTGCTCCTCACTCATTCCAAGATTTCCGGTGCACAATTCCTTCCCGAGCAGAGAAGGAGCGAAGGCTGATCTCAAATCGAACACATCCGCTAGGCTGCCTTCCACCTTCTCCAAGTCAGCGGTACTGAAACCGACCTCCAGTAAACGATCCATGCTGATATGTGGACACCCCCCAAGTCGACCGGTGCCGATGATGTACTCTTCGATTGCCTTGCACTCACTGTCCGAGTAGCCAAGCCTGCGTAGAGCGCTGGGCACTCCTTTGTTGACGATTCTTAGGGAACCTCCTCCAGCCAATGTCTTGAACTGGACGAGCGAGAACTGCGGCTCGACACCGGTCGTGTCTGCTCCCATGATTAGTCCGATTGTACCCGTAGGTGCGATAACAGTCGTCTGGGCATTCCTGTAACCGTACTCCTCACCATCTCTGAGCGCACGGTCCCAAGCACCTCTGGCTGCCTCAAGCAAATCCTTCGGGCACTTGCTTGAGTTGATTCCAATCGGCGGGACTGTCAATCCTTCGTATTCCTCTGGAGGGGCATCGTATGCCGCTCTCCTGTGATTCCTCATCACTCTGAGCATGTGCTCTGAGTTCCTCTCATAGTCAGCAAAGGGGCCCAATACCGAAGCCATCTCGGCGCTGGTCGCGTATGTTTCACCACACATTATCGAAGTTATCGCGCCGCATATCGAATAGGCTCTCTCATCATCATAGGGGATGCCCATATGCATCAATAGCGAGCCAATATTGCAGTAACCGAGCCCCAGAGTCCTGTACTCATACGATTTTCGAGCTATCTCCTCTGATGGGAACTGAGCCATCAGCACACTAATCTCGAGAGTCATAGTCCACAGCCTAACACTGTGTCTGAAATCATCAGTCTGGAATGTCTGTGTACCCTTGTCGTAATAGTGCAGGAGGTTGATGCTGGCTAGGTTGCATGCTGTGTCGTCTAGGAACATGTATTCAGAGCAGGGGTTGGAGCCGTTGATCCTCCCTCCTTCTGGACAGGTGTGCCACTCGTTGATTGTGGTGTCGAACTGAACTCCCGGGTCAGCGCACGCCCAAGCCGTGTAAGCGACTTTGTCCCACAGAGCTTGAGCATCAAGAATCTTGCAAGGCTCAGGATCTCTATTCTGAGCCTCAGCCTTATCCAACTCTGTCCTCCAGTATAGATTCCAGTCTGAGCCTTGGTCAACGGCGTCCATGAATCGATTGGGTACTCTAACAGAGTTGTTGCTGTTCTGACCTGAGACGGTGAGGTAAGCCTCACCCTGCCAGTCAGCGTCGAAGACCTCGAAGTCAACACCTTTCCATCCCTGTTTTGCGAGATCGACAATTCTCTGGATATGGGGTTGTGGAACATGCTCCTTGATGGCACCCACCATTGCTCTGTGAAGTCCGAGATTATTCTCCTGATCAAACCTACCCTCATCGTCACCATGCTCCCAAATTGCTTCCATCAATGAGTTAGCATGCTTCTGTAGAATATTGCTGCCAATTACTAGAGCGGAGACCTTCTCCTCCTCGCTGGATTTCCAGTCGATGTACTCCTCAATGTCAGGGTGGTCTAGATCTAGAGTGACCATCTTCGCCGCACGGCGCGTCGTCCCGCCGGACTTGATTGCACCAGCAGCCCTGTCTCCAATCTTCAGGAAGGACAACAGCCCACTGGAACTCCCACCCCCCGACAGCGGCTCTCCAGCCCCTCTGATTCTAGAGAAGTTAGAGCCTGTACCAGAACCATACTTGAACAGCAGAGCCTCTCTGTTCCAAAGTCCCATTATCGACTCCGAGCCCCCGACTAGGGAATCGGATACAGACTGGATGAAGCAGGCGTGTGGTTGAGGGTGCTCGTATGCGTTGGTGGAATATTCCAACTCGGCTGTTTCAGGGTTTACGAATGAGTGCCCTTGAGCAGGCCCCTCTATGCCATACGCCCAGTACAGGCCGGTGTTGAACCACTGGGGGCTGTTAGGTGCGGATCGCTGACTTGCAATCACATAGCACATCTCATCGAAGTACGCGCGGGCATCAGCCTCGCCGGCGAAGTAACCGTACTTCCAACCCCAGTAAGTCCAGGTCCCTGCGAGCCTTCGGAAGAGTTCTCTCCCGTCGGTCTCTCCACCCATTCTCTCATCAGCCTCAAGAGTCTGAAGCCTCTCATGATCCGGCTCACTTCGCTGTAGCCAGATAGGAATACCATCCTCGGACACCTTCCTCAGGTGCTTGGGAACGCCCGCCTTGCGCAGATACTTCTGGGCACAAACCTTGCCGGGAACTCCTGCAAATCCTGACGGCAGTTTGACACCCTCGATGGAGTCTGCCATTGATCCGTCGGGGTTACGAATCTCAACATCCATCTCAATCCATTCGAATGCATCGAACGGATCATCACCGGCGGTGGTGAAGCGCCTTTCGATAACCATGCCTGTTTCAGCATCGCCGGAATCAGCATCACCTTTCACTCTGGTCTGCATCCCAATTCCTCCTCGATTCTGCCGCGCCTTCACCTTGCACGACGCAAGGGATTCGCTCTTCTGGATGGGGGGTGTTTAATGATTGAGGGCGAGAGAGGTTAGATGGTTGGCGAAATTGACAATTCTATCCCTTCGAGAAATCCCATAAATTGTTAGTTTATTCTACGGATTCATCTCCAGCGACCAGTCTAGGGTTGCCCCTGCTCTGGTAATCATTATGCCAACGCTGCATAGTTTCTCGTGACTGTTCTCGATGATACGACGAACAAGCTTCTCAGGAACATCTCCCCTCACGATGTATCTCATGTTGACGCTTGTGAAAACCTTGGGACTTTCCGGAGCCCTCTCGGCCTCGATAGCAACGGTCAACTCCTCGAGATTCTCAACCCGGTCCTTTAGGCCACCAACCACATCAATCATCGAACAGGCGGCGTGACCGTGCAACACCATTTCCATGGGGCTGGGAGATGATTCGTCGTAGATGCTGAAACGCTTCCCACCAGATGTGGTTCCGACATATCCGTCACCATGTGTCCAACTGACATCGCCCTTCATGCACTCCGACTGAAGCCATCACGCTTGAAGGGTTGTCTTGAAAGAGGGGGGGCAGGTCGCCGGTATGAGAGAGATGGGAGCAGGCAGTAGAATTTCGATGGACGATGGCCGACTAAAAGTCCCCATCGACCCCGTCATTCACTACATTGAGGGAGATGGAATTGGAGTAGATATTACTCCCGTAATGATGGCTGTGGTAGATGCTGCAGTCGACCGTGCCTACGATGGTGAGTATCGAATCCATTGGAGCGAGGTTCTAGCCGGACAGAAGGCGTTCGATGCCACAGGAGATTGGCTTCCCGAAGCCACCAAGCAGGCTATGCGAGAGGGTTTGGTTTCAATCAAGGGTCCTTTGACCACACCCGTCGGTGGAGGTATCCGCAGCCTGAATGTAGCTCTCCGCCAACAACTCGACCTCTATGCTTGCGTTCGACCCGTGCGGTGGTACGCTGGGACACCAAGCCCAGTCAAAGATCCAGGTGCGGTGGACATGATTATCTTCCGAGAGAACAGTGAGGATGTCTACGCGGGCATCGAGTGGGAGGCTGGTAGTGACGAGGTTCGCAAAGTCATCGACTTCCTGCACAGCGAGATGGGAGTCGACAAGATTCGATTTCCCGATACTAGCGGCATTGGTATCAAACCAATCAGCCAAGAGGGAACTGCCAGAATTGTCCGCGCAGCCATCAATCATGCTATAGACAGCGACAGCGAAAGCGTCACTTTGGTTCACAAGGGCAACATCATGAAATTCACAGAAGGAGGCTTCCGTGATTGGGGCTACCAACTAGCTAAGGACGAATTCGGTGCTACTGAGTTGGATGGTGGACCTTGGTGCACCCTAACCAACCCGAGTACTGGTTCATCGATCACCATCAAGGATGTTATCGCGGACGCGATGCTTCAACAGGTATTGACTCGACCCCGCGAGTACGGTGTACTGACCACGATGAACCTCAATGGCGACTACATCTCTGACGCACTGGCAGCCCAGGTAGGCGGTATCGGTATCGCTCCTGGAGCCAACATCAACTACGACACAGGCGTTGCTATCTTTGAGGCCACCCACGGCACCGCCCCGAAGTACGCTGGCCAGGACAAGGTCAACCCAGGAAGTCTGATTCTTTCAGCAGAGATGATGCTGAGACACATCGGCTGGATTGAGGCCGCCGATCTCATCGTGAAGGGCATGGAAGGAGCAATCAGTGCTGGAACCGTAACCTATGACTTCGAGAGGCTGATGGACGATGCTACTCTGCTGAAGTGCAGTGAATTCGGTACTGCCATTGTCGCACATATGTGAGTTGAATCCATGGATTTCTCTTCACTCAATCTATGTCAGCCTTTGCAGGATGCTCTTGATGAGATA
This sequence comes from Methanobacteriota archaeon, assembly GCA_002698225.1. Classification (GTDB taxonomy): domain Archaea; phylum Thermoplasmatota; class Poseidoniia; order Poseidoniales; family Thalassarchaeaceae; genus Thalassarchaeum. The sequence continues at coordinate 5,925 of NZWD01000036.1, forward strand.
GGGTATGTATCGCCGACGCCTATTCAGGCCCAAGCCATACCTGACCTCATTGAAGGTCGCGACATGCTCGGTTGTGCCCAAACTGGCACGGGAAAGACTGCAGCATTCGCCCTACCAATTCTCAATGCTATGGCCAAATATCCGCAGGACGGCCCGCGCCGCATCCGTACTCTGGTTATGTGCCCAACACGCGAGCTTGCAGCCCAGATTCACGACAATATCGAGCAGTACGCTCGATACCTCGATATCCGTTCCATGGCTATGTTTGGTGGAGTATCACAACGCCCTCAGGAAAGGAACCTACGTCGCGGTGTTGACATCTTGGTAGCCACCCCTGGTCGCTTGCTTGACCTCATCTCGCAGAGATATGTCGATCTCTCCCATGTGCGATTCCTCGTCCTCGATGAGGCCGACCGAATGCTCGATATGGGATTCATTCGAGACATACGCAAAATTCTAGCCCAAATTCCAAAGAAACGCCAGAGTCTACTGTTCAGTGCCACAATACCTCGCTCGATTGTCGATTTGTCTAACGATATGCTCCACAATCCAGTAAGCGTCTCCATCACTCCAGAATCGACTACCGTAGAGGCCATTAAACAATCTCTGATGTTTGTCATGAGGAGTGATAAGCGCGACCTCTTGACTTACCTTATTCAAGAAGAGAGTCCCGAAAAGGTGCTTGTATTCTGTCGCACCAAACATGGTTGTAATCGCGTTTCTAGACAACTTGGTCAAGACGGCATTGATGCTCTCCCAATCCACGGTAACAAAAGTCAAGGCGCGCGTGAGAATGCACTTCGCCGCTTCCGCAATGGAACTCTTCAGGTACTAGTCGCCACCGATGTGGCGAGCCGCGGCATCGATGTCTCCGACATCAGTCATGTAATCAATCTAGATCTGCCTAACGAGCCCGAGGTCTATGTGCACCGCATTGGACGCACTGGGCGTGCAGGCCGAGGGGGGATCACCATTGCTTTTTGCGATGAGAATGAAGGTGAGTATCTGCGCGGAATCGAGAAGATGATTCGTCAGGACATTCCAGTAGATGAGAGCCATCCCTTCCACTCTGAGAAGGCCCGGTCGCGCAAGGGAAACAAGGCACCTAAGAAGCACCAGAATCGAGGCCGCGGTCGACGCTATCCTCGCCATCACAAATCCAATGGCAAACGCTCGAATGTGAAATCAAATCAACAAACCAACGGTGGACGTAATGGCCGCCGCCGGAACCGAAGCCGTAAACAAAATAAGCACAGGAATAACAAATCTCCAAGAAGAGGAAAGCGAACTTCTTGAAGAACTCGAACAATTAATCAGACGGCAAATTCATTCACCTAGTTGGTACTGTAATTTCATACCGCAGGTGTGATTATTCTCACTTTAGTTTTAATTATGGAAACGACAAGTCGAGAACATGCCCGCAGTAATCGCAGGTTATGCCCGCTCACCATTCACTCCAGCCAAAAAGGGCGCTCTGGCAAGGACTAGACCCGATGACATTGCTGCAGCCGTTGTAGATAGCCTCCTATCCGATGTAGGAATCGAACCTAATCAAGTAGACGACTTAGTGGTTGGATGTGCATTCCCTGAAGCCGAACAAGGGTACAACCTTGCTCGAATCATTACCTTCCTAAGTAAGCTCCCAGAGACGGTTCCAGGTGTGACAATCAATCGCTTCTGTGGCAGCAGTATGCAGGCAATTCATGATGCGGCAGCGAGAATCAACGCAGGACATGGAGACGCCTATATCGCGGGAGGAGTGGAGAGCATGACACGAATTCCGATGACAGGATTCAATCCGATGCCCAACCCCGACCTTCCCCCCGAGGCAATGACTTCGATGGGAGTAACCGCCGAGAACCTGTCCAAGATGCACGAGATTGGCAGAGAAGAGCAAGAGCAGTTCGCCATCGAGAGCCACGCTAGAGCCACCGCTGCAAGAGAGTCAGGTTCCTTCGCAGAAGAAATTGTCCCCATAGAGACATCCGCAGGCACCGTTGATCAGGATGGATGCATCAGACCCGGCACAGACTCTGAGACACTGGCCAAACTACGACCAGTCTTCGATGCTAATGGTACCGTAACCGCAGGCACCTCCTCTCCTCTAACGGACGGCGCTGCTTTCGTCTTCGTATGCTCTGAGAAGTTCGCTACCGAAAACGGCCTTGAGCCGATAGCACGGATCAAGAGTGCGGCTGTATCTGGCTGTGCTCCCGAGATTATGGGAATAGGTCCAGTAGAAGCTACTAGGAAGGCGCTTGAGCGCGCCAACCTATCTTTGGAAGATATCGATATCGTCGAGTTGAACGAAGCCTTTGCGGCTCAATCACTTGCGGTCATTGGCAAATTGGGCCTCGACCCTGACAAGGTCAATCTTGATGGCGGCGCAATAGCACTAGGCCATCCCCTAGGAGCAAGTGGAGCTCGGATTACAGGTAAGGCCGCCCTGTTGCTGAAGAAGAACGGTGGCAAGCATGCACTAGCGACACTCTGTGTGGGCGGTGGAATGGGAATGGCAACAGTGCTGGAACAGGTCTAGGTGTTGGTGTGTCAAGCAGTATAGAGCGCGTAGCTGTGATTGGCAGCGGGGTAATGGGGGCTGGTATAGCTGCACATTGTGCCAATGCTGGTTGCGAGGTTTTGCTACTGGACATCGTCAGGGATGAGAGCAATCGCAACTCTGTTGCAACTTCGGCGATTCAGCAGATGTTGAAATCCAACCCAGAGATGCTGATGCACAAGCGCAATGTAAAACTCATCACAGCAGGTAACATAGAGGACGACTTGTCCAAACTCTCTGAAGTTGACTGGGTAGTCGAGGTAGTAATAGAAAATCTCGATATCAAGCGTAGTCTCTATGCTAGCATGTCCGAGCACATTGGTCCAGACACCATCGTCTCCTCGAACACCTCGACTCTACCTCGCTCAGAACTAGTAGGAGGTATGTCAGATGACATGGCATCGAGATTTCTGATTACCCATTTCTTCAACCCACCAAGATACCTCCCACTGCTGGAGATTGTGACTGCACCAGAAGTTGACGATTCTGTCACTGAGAGACTTTGTTCATTCGCAGACCAAAGACTCGGCAAGAGAGTCACGATGTGTAACGACACACCCGGTTTTATTGGGAACAGGCTCGGTATCTATTTCATCCAGAGGGCACTCAAGGCAACTCTCGATCACGACTTCACGGTAGAGCAGGCAGATGCCATGCTCGGCCGACCCATTGGCGTTCCCAAGACCGCAGTCTTCGGACTGATGGATCTGGTCGGAATCGACCTAGTCCCACATGTCACCTCCAGTATGCTAGAGCACCTCCCTTCAGACGATCCGTTCCACGACATCGCCGGGACCGGGGGCGACATCGTTGAGGCGATGATTGCCGAGGGTTACACAGGCAGGAAGGGCAAGGGTGGATTCTACCGTCTTAACAAGGAAGGAGGTAAGCGAGTCAAGGAGGCCCGCAACCTGTCCACAGGTGAGTACGCTCCAGCCAACCGCAGGGCTGCCTTCTCCTCAGCTAAGATGGGCAAGCAGGGCCTTGCCCGACTCATGGACTACCCCGACGAGGGTTCGGCATTTGTTACGGATGTCCTGCTAGATACACTGTCATATGCGGCACACATAGCACCACAAGTAAGTGATGATATCCATTCAATTGACGGTGCCATGAAGGTTGGATACAACTGGAAGAAGGGACCGTTTGAGATGATGGATTCAATTGGTGCTAGCAGTATGGTCGAGCGCCTGCAGGCGGCCGGACGCAGCGTACCTGATTTGCTAGCAAAGGCGGCTGAGAATGGCTCGTTCTACGCCATCGAAGACGGAGAGATAACCCGACTGGCTGCAGATGGTTCGATGATCACAGTTGACCGGCCCGACTCAACGCTCACCGTCGCCGACCTGAAGAGGCGAGGCAAACCACTCAAGCGAAACGGTTCTGCAAGTATCTGGGATATGGGTGATGATATTCTCTTAGTCGAATATCACTCAAAGATGAACGCTGTTGATCCATTCATCGTGGAGATGTTAGTCGATGCCGTTGACATGGCGGAGTCAGGCGATTGGAAAGGTATCGTAATCGGCAACGATGGCTCCAACTTCTCTGCCGGCGCAAACCTAGGACTGGTTCTCTTCGCTGTTAACCTAGCTGCATGGAAGGATGTCGAGGATTTCATCTCCGCTGGCCAAGACGCCTATCAGGCGGTGAAGTACTGCGAAATTCCCGTGGTGGCAGCCTCCGCTGGCATGTGTCTAGGAGGGGGTGCTGAGATACTCATGCACTGCGACGCGATACAGGCTCATTCCGAGTCCTACATCGGACTCGTCGAGGTCGGTGTGGGTATTATTCCCGCTTGGGGAGGATGCAAGGAACTTCTAGGCCGACTGCGTGATTTCGGTCTTGTATCAGAGGGCCCGATGGGCGCGGTAATGAAGGCCTTCGAGTACATCGGAACAGCCCAAGTCGCAAAATCTGCTGAACAGGCTCGCTCGATGGGTTTCCTTAGTCCCAATGACAGCATCACAATGAACAGAGACAGACTTCTTGCTGACGCGAAAGGCAGGGTTTTGGAAATGTCAGATGACTACGAGCCGCCAGAGCCACGAACCTACAGCCTCCCCGGAGAAACTGGCTTCACAGCTCTTGAGTTGGCTGTCAAGGATTTAGTCCTCTCAGGGCAAGCCACTCCTCATGATATCGTTGTAACTAGGGAGTTGGCCCGAATCCTTACTGGTGGAGGCACAGACATGACGATGTTGCTTGAAGAGGATGACATCCTAGAGATGGAGAGAAAAGCAATCGTTTGGCTTGGGCGACAACCCGATACATTGGCACGGATGGAGCATATGCTGGAGACCGGCAAACCACTGAGGAATTGAGGTGAACAGATGGTAGTTTGGAATCCTCCTTCTCGCGAGTACGACTTCCTGTTCAACGAGGTATTCGATGCCATTGGCTCAATTGAGGGATTGGGTTACGAGGACTTCGACGCTGACTTCCTATCCATGCTCATAGATGGATGGGCCACCCATGCCAAGGAAGTCTGGCTCCCGATTAACGAACTCGGGGACAGGAGAGGTCTCTCATTCCAAGACGGTACGATTACCATGCCTAAGGAATTCAAGGACGCTTACAGAAGGGGGATCGACGAAGGATGGCTCGCTACATCATGCAAGCCGGAGCACGGAGGTATGGGGGTTCCTACCTTCTTCCAAGCAGTGACATGGGCCGAGTTTGGGACCTCCGCTTGTATGTCACTAAGTGTTCTCCCGGCTCTTTCCTTGGGAGTGTATGATATTCTAGTCTCTCATGGTAGGCAAAACTTGGTTGATTACTTTGCGTCCAATCTAGCAACCGGTGTGTGGGCGGGGACGATGTGCCTCACAGAACCACATGCTGGAACCGATTTAGGTATCATCAGCACTAGGGCCGAGCCAGAATCCGATGGATCCTACAGGATTTCGGGAACCAAGATTTTCATCACTTACGGAGAGCATGATTTGTCTGACAACATCGTGCACCTAGTCCTAGCTAAGGCACCAGGTGGACCAGAGGGGACGAAAGGAATCTCACTATTCCTTGTTCCAAAGTATCTGCCATCTGATTGGAAGGAAGGTGGCTTGGAGGGAGTATCCAATGAACTCAAGCCCGAGCATAATGGCGTGACCTGCTCAGGCACAGAGGAGAAAATGGGTCTACACGCAAGCCCGACCTGTGTGATGAACTTCGATGATAGTGTTGGATGGCTCGTCGGACCACTCCACGGTGGGATGCCACTGATGTTTGAGATGATGAATAGAGAGCGTGTAGCCACCGGGATGATGGGACTCGGTTTAGCTGAGATTGCATACCAAAACGCACTCGCTTGGTCGCTGGATCGCAGACAGGGTCGAGACCTCAAGGGAATCAAAGATCCCAACGAACCTGCAGACAATATCCTAGTTCACCCAGATGTACGACGAATGCTCTTAGAGGCCAAGGTCAACAACGAGGGTTGCAGAGCACTCGCTACTTGGACAGGGATTCTCCTAGATCAGATGCACAGCGAGGACTCTGAGGTGGCAGAATCAGCAACGGCGCTGGTTGCCCTCTTCACACCCATTATCAAAGCCCATTTCACCGATCTCGGATGTGAGACAGCCAGTACCTGTATGCAGGTTATGGGTGGTGCAGGCTACTGTAGCGAGTACGGGGTCGAACAGTTCTACCGTGATGTCAGAATATCCAAGATTTGGGAGGGAACTAACGGTATCCAAGCCCTCGATTTAGCCGGGCGGAAGATTACACAAGACTTCGGCAAGAATCTCCGACACCTGATGTGGCCCCTATCTGAGTTCATTGAGGAGAATAGAGACAACCCGGAGATGTCAGAGTTCAACAAACCCTTGCATCAAGGAGTCAGGGGCCTGCAACAGATTACTCTACTGATGATAGCAGAGGGCATGGCCAACCCGCACTTCCTTGCGGCTGGAGCAACAGACTACTGCCGTTACTTCGGCAATGTACTACTCGCATACATGTGGGCGAAGATGGCGAAAATTTGTCTACAGAAGAAAGGTGAACCATTCTACGATGCAAAACTCGCTAGCGCACGCTTCTTCTTCAAGCGAATCTATCCTGAGACTATCAGCCTAGCTGCAAAGATTCAGTCGGGGCCAAAGCCCTTGATGGACTACCCTGTGGAGATGTTCTGATGTCTGATGGAAGCGCCAGTAGAAGCCTGCGAATGAGATTCGACAGAGCCACCAAGAAAGCATTTGAATTACCCACCCGACCATCGAATGAACAACTTCTGGAAATGTATGCCCTATTCAAGCAGGCCAATGAGGGGGATTGCGAGGGTAAGGCAAGAGGCGGCCTCAAGGAGCGCGCCAAGTGGAAGGCATGGAACAAAGTCTCGGGGACTACTGAGTCCGAGGCGATGCAGAGGTACTGCGAGATAGTTGACTTCCTGATGGGGTGAACCATGCTGATAGACGAGGGCAGACTCAAGTCTGAGTTCAGAAGCCTACTCGGAATGGTGAAGTTTCGACTATTTTCTCTTGTCTCCATGCCCGCTGCTAGATTCGCCGGACTGCGCATTGATCGACTGGACGAAAGCTCATGCGTTACATCGATACCAGGTGGTTGGCGCTCTCAGAACCCATTCAAGACGATGTACTGGGCAGTGCAGGGCATGGGTGCTGAACTGGCGACCGGTGCTGCTCCTTTCGCGATGTCGAGAGCGATGACGAACAAACTCAGGATGTTCGTAGTAGGAACGGAGGCAACCTTCACGAAGAGAGCCAAGGGTAGGATTTCGTTCACATGTGAGGATGTAAACGCCGCTAGAGAAGCAATCGAGTCGAGCTCCTCAACCGGAGAGCCGGTCGAGTGCGAGATGAAATCAATTGGAACTGACTCGTCCGGAGATATCGTATCCGAATGGGTATTCAAGTGGAACTTCCTAGTGATGAACTGAGGCGAGACAATGGTCAGCACACAATTAACAGCCGTTGCTGGTGTTGAGCACCCGATTATCTGCGGTGCGATGTATCCATGTTCCAATCCTGAGCTCGTAGCCGCAGCGGCTGAAGGAGGAGGTCTTGCAATTATCCAACCCGTATCGATGACCATGGTTCATGGCTATAACGAGCCCAATACAATTGAAGGCCTGAGGAAGGGTATCAGGTACATCCGAGAGATGACCGACAAACCCATCGGATTCAATGCGCTGATTGAGAAGGGTAGCGAGAAGTACTTTGAGAGAATGTCTCAGTGGATCGATGTCGCCCTAGAGGAAGGAATCCGCTTTTTCGTTACCTCTCTAGGTAAGCCGGACTGGGTATGTGAGAAGGTCCATGCTTACGGAGGAGTAGTGTATCACGATGTAACGAATAGATTCCATTCAGAGAAAGGGATTCAATGCGGTGCGGATGGATTGATTTGTGTCAACAATCGGGCAGGAGGACATCTCGGAGATCTATCCATGGAGGAGATGTACGACGAATTGTCAGACCTAGGAGTCCCACTAATCTGCGCGGGAGGGATAGGTAGCGAGGAGGAGTTGAACGCAGCGTTGGAGTTGGGATATGATGGAGTACAGATGGGAACCAGATTCATTGCAACCGATGAGTGTACAACACCACAGGACTACAAGGACGCAATAGTAAATGCCTCCGAAGAAGATATCACATGGACAACAAAACTGACCGGCGTACCAATTGCTGTGATTGATGGACAGGGAGTAAAACAGCACAGCAACTGGGTTGTCCGCAATCTCTTGAATAGCAGATTCAAGCATCGAACTAGGGTATTGATTACTGCAATTTCCTTCTGGAGGATGAGGAATCTAGCTAAGGGCAAGACCAAGTCATCTAAGGATCTCTGGTCAGCCGGAAAGAGTGTAGAAACCGTTCGCAGCATAGAATCGGCCACGACAATCATGAGTAGATTGGGCGAGTCTCTGAACAACAATCCGAATCTCAAAGACCGGACTGATTAGAATGTCTAGTCAGCCAACTCCACTGATGCAGAGAATATTCTCCAACCCTGTCTTCAGGACATTCCTGATTTTCTCCATATTCAGGGCATTCTATGGTGCAGGCATTCTAGTAGTGACTTGGTTACTAGCCACCAGCGAAGAGGCGCCGTGGTGGACCTCCATCATCTTCCTTCTGTGTTCAATGGTATTTTCTAGAATGCTTTTCAAGAGAATCAAACTCAGATGGCCCCATCTGTTTGAAACTTCACAAGACCCTGTCGTTTAGTTGCTGAGCATCACCAACTACGCCGAATCCAAACTCCTCTTCCAAAGCCCTCGATACGAGTCGAAAGTCGGAGTCTCGAGTGGCAACCAGTACACTACCAATGTCTGAGTGACAGGTTGCTGCTATCCTGGCTGCATCTGACATAATGTCTCGATCCCCTCTTTCAGGGTAAATCTCCTCTCCATTAATCGAAGTCCTTGCTGGAGCCTTCCCAATATTTCTCTTCTGCTCGTCTATTAGAATGAAAACATCCCGATGCTTAAGCAGGAACTCATCTAGTGCTACCAACTCTCCACCATCCGTACCATTGCTCCATGTGCTGAAGATGGAAAGAATGGCTCTAGCACGCTTCTCTAGGAACTCATCATCGATTCTATCCTGCCAGACCGTCTTGTCAATGTACATGTCCGAGAACAGTTTGAGCACAGATTCCGAACTCCTAGCTCGATGCATGAATTCTCCCTCGGCTGCAGGAGGGACATGCAGAACCACTCTACCTTCCTCTGCTCTTCTACGGAGCATCCAATGGAATGCTCTCTCGACGGTCCAATCTAGACTGCCCAGATTATCCACAGAGAGTTGACGCAACAAATCGTCCTTCAAAGCCTCAATCAGGATGTTGGTATCGATGATAATGAGTGGCCTCAGTGAGAGTCCTTTGAGAGTCCTTCTCTCCATGACTGGGATTATACTGCTATGACTGGCGAATAGAGCTCTCTGACTCTTCTTCAGTATCTCGGCCTGCTTCTCTTCTAGCAGACCTGAGTATATCGCCTTCTCGAGAATCCTCAATCCCCCAAGAGGGTCCTCTTCTGATACATCTCTAGCGAACTTCGCTACCACCTCAGGATCGCGCCTTCCCCTGAGTTCGTACAATACTCTTCTCTCAACATCACTCTGCCTACTGGTCTTGACAGACCTAAGGTCTTTCATCGCCGCCCTCACTCTGCCCACAAAGGGCTCTGATGGAAGGCCGTGTTCTTCCGGGTACCTGAGTAACCCTTCTAGGACGGACTCCCTCCCCTCTGCAATCGACTCTGTAGTGTCATCAACTGATGCCTGTTGGTCAGCGGCGAAGCCTAACAGTTCCGAACTAGCCCTATTCCTCCGACCAGCATCGTGGTGGTCACCAGTTCTTAGGTACAACTTGAAACGGCTGGTCACGGTACTTGCCAAAGCGGGGTTTGAATCGATGATTGAGACAGCCTCTGTCCACCCAGCAGCATGGGCGAACTCAATCAATGCCTTACGCATCACCAGTGAGGATCTCTCAAAATCATCGCTTAACTTCCCCGCAGCATCCTTGTAGGCCCTAGCCGCGTTCAAACGATCCCCTTTCTCTCTCAGAATTGCTGCCCTGACCACTTGCAGCTCGGGCGATGCCTTGGCGTGCTGCCGATACCAATCCTCCAGCGCTGGGATGCCGATGTTGTATTCGACTACTAAATCCGTCACAGTCCCCACGGTCTTCATGGTCACACCATTGTGCCAAGAGAGATTGCCTAGCGATTGAATCGCATCGCCTATCCTCTCTTCAGTGCCTATTTGCAGATCCATTGCTGACCTGTTCAACTGGAGAGATATCATAAGAGCCTCAAACAACCTTCTTTCCAGAGTCGTTAGGCTGGCCTTCCCTACTGATTCTCTCAGGCTATTGATACGGTTCTCCCGGACTACTCCATCACCTTCTACCGACAGTGCTCTCCTAACTTCATTCAATGATTTCAGCCCCTCTGAGTCAAGCTTCTCATGAATAGACTCGACCTCTTGAGCTAAACCGTCCAGCAAGGAGATTAAGGCAATCGAAGTGTCGCTTAGATTAGAGTCCTTAGATGAGCCCTCAATCGATGATAACGCGACCTTCCTCAGAGAAATGAGACTGGCCCTGCTGGACACATCACCCTCAGAATACAGGTGCCAGCAAAGCAGAACTCTCTGAGGGTATACATTGGCAAGTGAGGGAGACCCTTCAAACACCGCCAAAATTCCATCTATATCCGCTGCCTCTACGAAGGTGTTGAGCACCGAATCTGTATGCCTGATTGGATCTCGTCTGCTGAGTTCCTTAGCGGCTGCGGCGCGAACCCCGATGGGAACCCCTTCACCATTGATTACTGAAAGAATCCCCTCTTCAGCCATGTCAGGTATTGAGGCTAGAATGGCTTGACTAATCGTTTCAGAGGCAACTGAGGAGAGTAGAGCGAGCGCGGTTGAGACATGTTTGGCCTCCTCAATCTCGGCTTCTGCAACTATTGCTGAAGCCTCATCCATCCTCCCTTCGGAGACAAGGTTGTCCGCTAAGTTCCAACGAACAGAAACAGGCAATTGCCTGCCAACCCCTGCTAGAATCGACGCACCCCTCAACAAATCATTGGCAGACAAATCCACCCCACAGTGCTCAGACTCAATCCAAGCAGCCACTCTTAGTGCTACAGAGAGACCATCCTCTCTATCTTGGAGAGCACAATCACTCCAATTTGTCATATCGCCAGAGCGAATTCCAATCAGTAGGGCTTGCTGCTCTGCAATTTCTCCCAAAACGCCTCCTTCGATACCTTCGAGGACATGTATTGCCTCATCACTCGAACTTGCTGCTAGCAGCAGACCCTCAAGCAGAGCACCCTCGGCCCTCAAGCCTCGTAGTGAGGGCCTCATCAGACGCAACCACATCTTCACTCGAGGCCTACCATCAGCCAAATCCCTGCGGATGTTGTGCAGAGCATGGTCCTGTTCCGAGTTAGTCCTGAATGGGAGATTGAGAGACAACCAACCCCTTACTTGGTCTATATCGAGAGGATCGAAGCGAGACGATTCAATCCAACTTCCTGAGTCAATATCTGGGCCTTCGACCTCAATAACCGGGAATCTCCCCAATTCTGCCAGTATGGGCGCCTCTTTCGCCAATGCCTCCCAGACTGGGTGGATTCCGGAAACACATTCGTCCCTCAAAAGACCCAACTGGGATTCCATACTCGACTCCCACTCGGCCCCTTCTCTGCCACGGTGTACAAGCAATACAGCCAGCTGATAAGCGTAAGACCACTCAGAAGCCAGTGCTTCGGAAGGGCCCGAGAGCCAATCTTCCATACTGCGAACCCTGCCCCGACCGCCTCTTCTTCCAATCCGGCCGCGATTGGGTCTGCCACCAGCCTCTATAGAAGGAGTATCGATGCTGGCGTTACTGGCTGCCAATAGTGCTAGAGCCCGCCATTCGTTTGGTAGCAGAGACCACGCCTTGGGTCGTTGTACGGCCTTTTTACGCCTCAACGGGTCGGTTCCCGCCTTGTCAAGCGAATCTATGCACTCGAGAAGGTAATCCTCCATAGTACCACTCGTGAGTTCGCCCGATGCTCTTCCATTCATCAACACATCGCCTTGCTATGCAAGGCGCTAGAGAGAGCACTCAAGACTCCACAGCCCCAGCAGTGAGCATGGACCCGTTGCGAACAACCGTCCTACTGTTGCATCCAATCGCGGCCTTGGCATTAATCTGGATGTTTGTCCGACAACGCAGATGGAGAGAGCAGAACAAGACACTGCGAGGTGAAGACAGGCAACAAGTGCTGGCAGAACATGAGGCCACTGGAGAGTGGATGGTGCGAGCAACAGCCGGAATCATCGGTTTGGCCTTCGCTGCACAGATTGCCAGAGCTGGAATTGATGGAGTCGAATTGACGGAGTACATCATACCGGATCACTTCCATGGTTGGGTGGGATTCCTCGGTCTATTCCTGATGCTGATTCTCAGGAAGCATGGAAGAGCCACACGCAGCCTGAAAGAGTCCGGTGAGTCCTTCGCCAGAAGTAAGCAGATGCATGGAAAGATTAGCGATGTGATGCTGTTGCTGGTAATCATTCATGCATTCTTGGGCTTCCTGTATCTGCTCAAGATTCTATGATTAACGCTCGGACCACATCAGCAGCCAAGCCTCGAGATTCCTATCTATGTCATCAATCTCCACCTGCCTTTCCACTCTATCTCCGTCTTCGAGGGGTTGGATTCGGCATCCACACGCATTTGCATGTCCTCCACCATCGAAATCGAATTTGGTTGCCAGTCTAGTCAGGTCGTACAAACCCCCCTCAGTATGCAGGAAAGAATTGGTGTAGAATGAGGCTGAAACAGGATACACACCTTCGTCTCCGAAGGACGCTCCTACATCTCCGTGAATCACTACACAGGCATCACAATCATCCCCAGAGATTGCAGTAATTCGATACCCGTTTGAGCGCATTCCTAACCCTTCCATTCTAACTATTGCCAACCTGTCTACAACCTTCATATTCTGCGAGATTGCACCATCCAACTTGACCTGCCTCTCCTTCCTTTCCTCCAAGGCCGAAGAGACCCAATCATCCAAAAGAATCTCTTCGACTGTCAATCCCTCTTGCAATGACTCTAGGATATGCATCGCTAGTCCGGATTTGACATCAATTAGCCTACCAAGCCAAATTACTGGGTTGTCTGACAAGTACTCATCGCGACTTACTCCTCCGCCATCCAACTTGTCAACCCAGACTAGAAAGTCAGTCATATCACTGAGATCCACCTCATTGACCAACAATTCGTAGGCAATTCGAGCAGCCGATGGAGCCGCTCTCCATATTGAGATTACACCATCCTCATCGCCAACAGGAGCATTGGATTGGTGGTGGTCTATACTCAACCCACAATCCGGATGCCTTGGCAAGTCGCAGACCGCCGTATGCCTGTCTATGCAATCATCTAACAGCCCTGCTCTCAACTCACCTGGATGCCCAAAGACGACCTCCGCATCGGGCCACCATCTTCTCAGTATGGCTCCGGTCACAACCCCATCGAGGTCGCTATCGGTGACAATTCTCCTGATATCTAGCGATAGAGCCTCGCTAACCATCTAACTCCGCCCACCGCCAACCATCCATTGTGCTTTCGCAGAGTTTTTGATTTTCCGGTATACTAATTTCCAAGTCGACTATCTAGCCAAATGCCTCTCAGATTAGACACCCATAGTGACAATTGAGATATGGATGACCCCGGTGCGAGACTTATGGAAACCTCCTGCGGCTTCGTTCTAGTCAATTACGACAGTGTACTGCTACTCCAGTATCCACAAGGACACTGGAGTTTCCCCAAGGGGCACATCGAGGATGGTGATGGCGATCATCACATCACGGCCTCCAGAGAGCTGGCCGAAGAGACAGGGATAGACGATGTCATAATAGATGACGGATGGAACTCCCGGACCCAGTACACATTCATGAGACGGGGTAGAAGCACCCCGAAGCAAGTGTATTGGTACATCGCCGAGACAAGCGAACTCGATGTGACGCTGTCACATGAGCATACGAACTACATGTGGCTGGATTTTGACGAGGCCGAGGCCCAACTCACCTTTGATCAGGAGAAGGAACTGCTACGATCGGCGAGAACGCACATGCAGCAGATGGGCAAGACAGTCTGATTTCTACAGTATCAGTCCAACCAACCAACCTATTGCAACAATCAGAATCATCAAAATAAATAGAACACCGACTAAATCAGTTAGATACTTCAAAGAAATTACAATCTTAATTATCCATCTTGGAAGATAAGGAAGACTCGAAATCATTTCCTCAAAAGCTCGAATCTCGTCAAAGTATTTTCTGATTAGAGACAATGGATTACTCCTCCCGCTTGCCCAGCGGGGTCCAGAGAACCTCCTTCTCACCAGTCACCAGGGCAATCCACCTAGACAGCACGAAGAGCCAGTCGGAGAGCCGATTAAGGTAGGCAATTACCTCATCTCGAATCGAACCTTCACCCTCTGACTCTCGCAGAGAGCAGGCATGTCTTTCGGCTCTGCGTGCCACAGTTCTTGCGACATGCAAGGTAGCAACAGGAGCTGATCCAGTTGGCATGATAAATGACTCAAGCGGTTGGGTGTCCTCTAGCCAGGAATCCATTTCGATGACAAGTCTATCACTCTCGGCCACACTAATCAGAGACATCTGTTCGGGCAAGCCCTCTGGTGGGCATGAGCATTCGGCTCCGACATCAAAAAGCTCCTGCTGAATTCTGCCTAGAGCTTCATCTGCTAATGAATGAGCATAAGCCCATCGTGGCTGCATCTCTCTTGACTCGGGTATGGGAAAACGATTCAATTCCATACGGACCATTCCAATCTGCGAGTTGACCTCATCTATGGTACCATAGAGCCTCACTCTGGGGTGCTGCTTGCCAACCTTGCTGCCATCCAGCATATGGGTCTCGCCTCCATCCCCGACTCCAGTATGGACTCTGTTGATGCGAACCATGCTCCCGGGAACGGGTCATTTCCTATCAATCGTGCCGAGATACAACAGAGTCTACATTTCTCAATGCTTCCTCAATCGCCTCTACCCAAGAACCGTCAATCGAATCCCACCCACCTTCTCTCTCCAACTCAGCCAGATGCTCCCTCTCCGACTCGGAATCACCAGTGTGACGGTGAATCAGAGCAAGGGCGGCATGACTCATGGCATTAATCCAAGGATCTTCCATGTCCCATGACCGTTCAAAGTGAGAAATAGCCCCCCGCGGTCCGTGGATTAGTCCACGCCGGATTTGCCTCAGGCCAGATTTGGACCACGAAACGCCCTTGATTCCTACCACTAGTCCACGGAAGATAAGGTAAATCTCCAGAGCAACCAAAATTGAGGCCACAATGAATGAGCCAATCTGTTCTGCTCCCCCCATCCCGTCCCATCTACTCACCATCAGATCAATTGCTCCCACACATAGCAGCATTCCACTGAATGGAGCTACGACCACATCTCTGTCGGTCATTGACATCTGTATGACGCCATAGATTACACCAAGCCCACCAACTGTGGTGGCCATTACCGGTGGAATCCATTCACCCATCTCTCTTGGAGCTGTGTTGGAGAGCCACAAGAGAGCAGCTAGCATCATTAGTAGCCATGCGAATTTACCACTAATCTCAGGAAATGGTTGATGCCGAGAGTAGTAGTGAACTGTGACTCCTAAAACAGCGAAAAGAAATATCCAGAATAGCAATTCATTCCTCCTCCGCCTCTCTCCAGCCAGGATTCCAGAAGTCCTCATCATCCAACCATTCCAGCCAAGATTCATTTTCGGACTCTAAGAGTCGTTCAGCCCTACGCTGCAGCCCTTCGAGCAAAGCGTCATCAACCTCTCCTCTGCTATCGGCAGCCAACCATTCATCTCGCATATCTCGAACTGCCTGGTGCCCTAGCAAATGATCATCGTAGTGACGCTCACAAACCTCTCTGAGATCCTGAATCCACATCCGGGTGCCACGCAGATGAGGGTCCTCATCGATTGCCTTTGGCTTGCGTCTGAACGGCCACCATCCCATTGCTCTCATTTGCCCCTCAAGTCACCTCTTTTGATGCTTTGCGAACCGCTAAGTCACAAACCACCTCGGACCACATATGGGCAGAGTTGTGATACACCTCCACGGCTCTTCCAAGAATACAGCGTTCAGGTCTGCCATCACCGACTACTCAAACAGACTCACCTCCTTTGGTGTTAGCCTAGTAGAGCACAGCGACAAGACCTCAGCCAAGGAGTATCTCAAACAGGTCTCTCGGCATGCTGGTGATAACCAACTTACGCTGCTGATGGAGTCAGGTGAGGAGATGGACAGTACCGCTTTTTCCGAGTTCTACTCGACATGGCGCATGTCACGCTCTGACACCCACCTGGTCGTAGGACCATCAGACGGATTCGGGGAAGAAGGAATGGCCTATCCAGGACTGTCTCTGAGTAAGATGACAATGCAGCATGAACTAGCCGCAGTAGTCCTTCTCGAACAGTTGTATAGAGCCGCTTCTATGCAAGAAGGAAGACCGTATCATAGAGGCTGAACCCAATCCAAGGGCTGCACGCACATGATACCGACGAAGCCCTCATGATACGCTCGCGCACATGCGAAGGGTTCTGTTGATAAGCAGCGCGAATCTCAGGGAACACTTCGGGGGTCTTCAGATGGAAGAAGAAATGACAAGAATGGAACAGAGAAAAAGTAGGAACTCTGCAATAGCGCTGGTAGCATTGCTGCTGCTGAGTTCGCAGATGTACAGTTTGCAGAACTTTGAGCAGGACGATCCGGAGGAGTCGATTTGGGGACCGGTTGCTCAGAGGACCGCATACCAGCAGATGAATCAGGCCTCAGGCCCTGTTGCAGGTGAGGATCAGTCACAACCAGCCACTGCTTTTGACTTCAATCAAGCATCGTTCACTGACCCAATGTACCATGACCCCGCATCGGTATACGGCTGGGTTTCTAATCCCGCTGCACTCGCCCTAGACCCCGGGTACGGCTTCTTCCTTGAAGAGACCAAGACCCAGGATCACGACAACGACGGAATCGACGACCTCAATGATCTTGATGATGACAACGACGGCATAGTCGACCTGATTGAGAGATTCGACGGTTGCTATGGGACCGACCCGTTCGACCATGACAACGACGGTGTCCTGGATGAGTTCGACTGGGACGATGACAACGATGGTATTCTAGAGGGCCCTATAGACTACTCTCAGGGCGCTGACCCTCGAAATGTCAGCGCTGACAGATATGTAGATCCCTCGACTGTCCATCCTTGGACGGGCACCCCTGTGGGCGTTGGCTATCGGGTGGACCAGAACCCGATGGATCACGACAACGACGGTATCACTGATGATGACACCGACGGCAACGGACCTGGTTCGTATGATGAAGACGATGATAATGACGCTCGCATTGACCAGTTCAAGTGGCCGTGTGACTTTGACGGCGACGGTGCGCAGGACTATTTCGACCTCGATGATGATAACGATGGCGTCGAGGATTTGTGGGACCAACACCCCTGGGACTCCTCACTAACATCCAATATCACTACTACAGCCTCACTCTGGTCCGCACCGGTCCAATGGACTGCAGGAGCCACAACGCACAGTGTTAACATCGGTAGTATGAGTTACACCCCCAGCGATCTAACAATAAATACTGGAGATACTGTAGTTTGGACCAATACAGATACGACAGACCACACCGTCACTCATGATGGCCCGGCATTCGATAGCTTTCCAATTTCTCCCGGCGGTACATTTTCGTTTACCTTCACCACCGCTGGCACATACAATTACTCCTGCCTGTTTCATCCCACGATGACCGGACAGATTGTCGTAATCTCGTCAGGCACTAACGCCAGTCCGTATTCTCAATTCCTTGGAGGAGTCGACTTCGTCGAGCTAGAAGCCGCTTGGCACCCTAGAAATCAGACCTTTGATGAGATATTCGACGGAGATCTCGATGGCGACGGAATTCCAAACTTCATCGACCCCGACGATGACAATGACGGAAGTCCGGATTCAGCCGATACCGACGACGACAACGACGGCCTCATGGACATGTACGATGTGGATGATGACAACGACGGGATTCCCGACACCTGCCATCAGACAGATACCAACGGTGATGGCAACGGAGATTACCCAATTACATCCACTGAGATTCAGACCCCTGGTATCGACTGTGAGTTGGACTATGACAGGGATTTGGATGATGACAGGTACCGACCAATAGACCAGGACTACGACTTGGTATGGGACTGGTTAGATACTGATATGGGAGGTACCCCAGTACCAGACAATCCTCTGGGCGGCCCATCCATCAATCCCAATGACTTCCCATACGATCTTGATAATGACGGCATCAAGAACGAGGAGGACCCATTCATGACTTCCACCTACAATGAGGTACAGGCTTGGAACTGCCCCAGCCTCACCAACCCCAACCCAGTTAACTCACACGAGAATTGTGTTCTGATGCGGAAGTCATACACCGGAAACAACGACTGGGACGGAGACGGAATCAACAATTGGGAAGATGTCGATGACGATAACGATGGTATTCTTGATTGGCTCGATATCGATGAAAATTGTGATTTGGACGATGACAATGACCTACACCTGCTCAACGGCTCCCTGTTCCGCGATGATGGACCCAACAGTTTGGACACAGATATCGATGGAGACGGCCTTTCCAACGACTTTGACTGGGACGATGACAACGACGGCATTTCGGATTATTATGATCCAGATGATGGGAATTGTGGCATAGTTGACTCTGACCAGACTGACCCATTCACCAGTTGGTCCTACTCTCATGGCGATGGTGACCCGATTGACGGCTCGGATGACGGCGGAATATACTCCGCTGATCTAGGCTATCCGATGTACTGGAACCTGACATGGTTCTTCAACCCGTTTAGCTTTGAGAACAACTTCGTCTTGGATTACAATGGATACTCTAATGTCAATGGAACTCTGACTAATGGAAAGGTCCCCGAGATGTACTGGTATGTAATCAATAAATGGAGTCCTTACAATGGTGGCAATTACTTCGACATAGATATCGATGGCGACTCACTAATCAACGGTATAGACACCGATCAAGACGCCGACGGTCTGCCCGACTGGTGGGACCAAGACGAGGGCAACGATGGCGTGCTGGATGTCGATGACATCAAGATGGGAGGGACCTTTGACGATGGCACCTGTGGAGCCACCTTAATTTGGGCAATTCTGGCAGGTCAGGCTGCAGATCACGCCTGTGGTCTAGCCTATGCTTGGCTGTACGGATACCCCCTGCAGGGGGCTACCCAGACACAGCAGACCATCTACACCTCACCATACAGTACCCGACCCGACCCACAGTTCGATCAAGGACCATACAACGGCAGCAACTCCCAAGGACAGTGGACTTGCAATAAGAACTGCTTCTGGTTCGACTTTTTCGGCAATCAGGATGTAGGCCCTAGCTCCGCGGTAACTTACAACCAAATCAAGGACAACCGTGACCTATGGATCGCCTATGTTGGAGTGAACAACGGCCTATTCCAATGGAACTCGGACGGCAACGCGAACATGTTCCCCGACGAGGTCGCTGACTTACTGAATAACGATGTTGACCCAGATGACGACTGCGGCGCGCCCATCGCGGGTAATATGAATCCGCAGTGTATGTTCAATGACACCGCCGACCTCGATGACGACTTCGATGGCGTATACGATCATTGGGACATAGACGACGACAATGATGGCATTTGGGACTACTTCGAAGTCGACAGCAACGACGACTGGGACGACGACGCGAACACCGAGCCAGAAGGCTCGTTCTTCATCGGCACCAATTGCGAGGATAACGACGACGATGGCACTGATACAGATCCAGATGAGGACGGCTGGTTCCAAGCCGTCTGGGATAAGGGTGCACTGGGACAGGGATTGCTTCATCCAAAGTACTACGATGTGGACAATGACAACGACGGCATTCCCGATGCTGAGGATCCGGATGATGACAATAATGGCCTCCTAGATGTGGATCAGGAGTTGCTTTGCTTCATCGGTGAAGAACAGTCGCCATGGGATCACGATAACGACGGAATCCTAGATTGGGCTGACAACGATTGGGATGCCGACGGCATAGTGAACACTATCGAGCTGGCCTCTGCCACTCCTTGGATTACTCCTTGGGATCACGATAACGACGGCCTGAGGGACGATGTCGATTTAGATGACGACGCAGACGGTATGAAGGACGAGGACGAGGTCATGTTATGGCCGTCTAGGTTCGACTCCGAGAGCACTAATCCGTGGGACCACGATGACTTCGGTAACGGCTCGGGGGTAGCTAATCCATCAGACCCTAACACCGGCCCTGACGCTATCGATCAAGACGATGACACCGACGAAAGAACCGACCTTGATTGGGATCATCTAGAAGAGGGTTGGACGGACAATTGCACCAACGGTGCTGAGTCCAGCGATTGGGATACCGACAATGATTGTATCCTGGATGAGGACGACAAAATACCCACTCGGATTTCGATGACAGTTCCACCTGTCCTATGGCTGGACAGTAGNTTCCCAGCCAAGTTCAACGGCACGGTAAACTGGCTGGATCCGGTTCAAGGAGTGTTCATGCCGGCTACAGACCTGCCAGTGCAGGTGCATATCGAATGGACAAGAAATGGAACCTCGGCCATCGAGACAATCGATGTCCTGACCGATGATGATGGCGATTTCATCGTTGGGCAGTTCCTGTTCCCTGAGGATATACATGTAGGTGACAACACGACCTACATTGTCTATGCAGAGGTTACTGAGATGTTCATCCACGATGGCTCTTCCACCGAGCCAGTACCTGTGGAGGTTCGCGCTAACACCACAATAGACTATGTCGCTTGGACCTACTTCCGCAGCGACGAACAGCCTCTGTTCGTGGACTTCAAGGTTCACTACACGGCTGATTGGGAGAGGGGGATATTCGGGAACAGATTGACCCACTCCCCAGTCTCATTCACCATCAGTGGAGGCATCTTTGGCAACTCCACTCATCCAACGATTTTTGACGGCTACGGATATGGCTATCGCGCTGATTCAGGAGGGTGGATTTCTCTGACCTTCGTTCAGACTAGCGGTTCGCAGGGTGTCTGGAAGCAGGTTCAATGGAACTCCACGATGGATAATGGCCTCGGAAAGGTGCCAGGAGGTTACGAAGAGATAGTTTGGAACAACTTCTCCAAGACTCACAATATCGTCGACCGCTACAACTACACTAACACCAGCCTACCAATCGGTGATTACGCGTTCGTAGGGTACTCCAGACCTGATTTAGGGGCTGAGTGGCCCTGGCCATATCTAGAGGGTTCCAACACCGACAGTTTCGCAATCAGATCGATGCACAGGATGTATGTTGAGGCCGAGATAATCACTCCGTCTATACGTCCAGTCTACTTCTGGGATTCAACCCAGTTCACCGGGTCTTCATTCGGAGCATGGAGGGCACTATTCCATTCGCCTTCCCTAGCAAACGCGGGCATCTCCTACTCGGACGCGAACCTAGGAAAGCCATACCCGATGCTGTGGGACGGCACGCCCGGAGGACTGACAGGCCAGGCTGCCACACTCAGGCCATTCCTGTCTTCCAACGGAACGCATTGGTTCATCGCGATGCAGAATGGCGGTGATTTCAATGTCCCACCTTGCGGCCCGGTTGACCCACTCGATCCTGATAGCCCAGTGCGTTGTGAGATAGTGCCTGAGATGTTCACAGGTGAGGAACTGCGTGTCATTGGAACCGTGTGGAACCGCACCATGACGCCTTGGCCGTTCGATCCAATGGCACTGCAGGTCGATGTTGATCGCAACGGTGTATTCGCTGGGTCTCAGGAGACTGGCTACGCCCGCGTACCTCAGATGATTAACGGAGAAGCGACTTTCGATTACAATTGGACCTGGTACTCTCAGTACTCGGCCGGTGTGTTCGGAATCAGGGCCGACTTCACGAACTCGAACTACTACTTCACCGGAAACCAGACTTCTGTACTAGCACCTACAGGTGCTTATGTCAATGTCTCAGTGATTGGTACGACCGATTTCCAACTGAACAACATTCCACGACTCTATCGCGGTCAGAATACGACCATAGAGGCGAGACTGATTGACAATGCATACCAACCAGTAAGAAACGCCCCAATCAACTTCACATGGTCAGCAGATGGCACCAATAGCATCGCTGTGACTAATCAAAACGGAGTGTTCACAGTCAACCTGACAATAGATGAACAGCACGATTTAGGCAACTTTACTCTGAGTTACTCATATCCTGGCGACCCTATACGTCAGGCAAGCTCGACCGAGATTAGCCTCTGGGTCGTATCTAGGACCCTGATTACACTGCAGAGCGCTACTTCAGGCGCTTTGAGCAGTGGAGATATATGGCAAATTTCAGCTCAGATTACTGATGATAATCGAACACCTGATCCAACACTGTTCGATTCGGGACAGGCATTGGATGGATGCGGCGAGAATGGAGGAGAGGTACTGATTATCTTCGAGGGAACCGACTTCGAGGACCGTACCCACAGGCAAATCGTCGAGACGACATGCCCTAGCGCCGGCTCAATCTACCACGATATTTCACTGGACCCACAATTGCTCCGTGACGACCCCGATTCGTTCCTCCCCGATGGTTTTGGTCCCGTGAATGTGATTATCAGATTTGGAGAGAACTTGCCTAACGAAGGATGCGAACCGATTGAGGATGATATGCTGAGGACTTCGGGTGCTTGGGATCCGTGCTCTCAGATACTCAATAGTGAGCACTTCCGCAAGGTACTCCAATTCAACACCCAGGGCTTCTATCTAATTGGCCGCACTAGTCTGGCTGTGGACGACCAAATTGTCTACACCTCGGAGATCGACCAGACAACTGGCCAACCGATAGACAAGCCGATGGTAATCACCGGACAGCTACTGGACGAGTTGGGTAGCAACCTTTCATTCAGACCAATTCGCGTTGAGTACCAGATGCTGAACATGGAGACTGGAAGCCAAGTCTGCATCCCAGGAACTACCGATTCAAACGGCTTCTTCGAGATTATCTGCCCGTTAACTGGAGTGGAGGCCGGGCAGGCCATGGTTACTGTATCCTACAATCCATACGAGAGCATGGATAACTGGAGGTACAAGCCGACAAACATCACCAAGATCTTCCCGGTCTTCTCTAATTCGACGATGTTGATTCAGGAAGTCGGACCGTTCAGGACCGATGTGGATTCCTACACCTTCGCCAACGGTTCGGTATTCCCAGTGTTGTATCTGAAGGAGTCTTTCCATCTTGAGGCTATACTGACTCAGACCAATGGTAATCCAATCGGAGGTAAGTGTCTGAATATCTACTTGGATCCAGAGACCAACACGCGTCCAGTTGCCACCGCTACCACGATGGATGGCACTGGTGAGATTGATTGGTTCTCAGGCGATCCGGAGGACAACCCGAGCCGTAGAGGGGTCGAGCCCAACGGCGACCAATTGGAAGGATTCAGAACCGTTAGAGTGGCCTACGAGCCAGACAAAGAGTTACCAGGAGGCTGCCGAGCTGAGACTATCCCAGTTGTCAATGGCTCTTTCATGGATGTCGAAGTACTGGTCCGCAGCAGAGTGGATATTCTGCTCAAGGATCATTGGTCAAACTCTGCAGGTTATCAGCCAGGGGATGAGATAACTGGCGCTGTGACGATTCTGCGTGATCGACTCGATCTCTCTGTAGAGGGACAGACGGTGGTCTTCACCTTCCAGTACTGGAACGGTACTGGATGGGTAACAGGCTTCCCTCCCGAATACGCTGTTTCCAACGAGCAGGGTACAGCCAATTTTTCCTTCATCTATGAGGGTAAGAACATTCCCGGCGAGCTTGAATGCGAATCAACATCGACCGCACCTTGTGCCATTGATGGGAGATGGAGAGTGCTGGTACACTTCCTCGATACACAGTTCTTTGTCGAGGAGTTCCTGAATAGCACCCCACTAATCTTCCTCGGCGACGAGCTGGTAAGTGAGCAGACTAGTTTCTTCACTGCGAGAGTAACTGTCGTGCTGCTAATCGCACTGTCATTCGCTCTCCTGATTGGCGCGATAATGTATCGCAATTACGCTGAGCGCCGACGCATTGAGATAATCCGTGGAATTTTGACGGACTCACTGATGTCGCTGAAGGCGTCTAACGACTACATTCAGACCATCTTCAACTGCTACAAGGATCTAGTACGCTTCTTCAGGAGCAGAGGTGCCATGAAGAAGGTCTACGAGACAACCAGGGAGTTCGAGGACGCCATCAACTTGATGCTTGGTGGAATTGCTCCGCCTGAGGACTTAGATGAGTTCTTCTCAATCTTTGAGGAGGCTCGTTACTCAGACCACGAGATAGGTGCTGACCAGCGTGACCGCGCGATAGCAACCCTCCAATCAATAGTCAACCATCTGACAGCCTCTCTAGGAGACTCAATGCTTAACAGGACTCTAAGTGGCGAATCTGGCCTCTATGGCACGGTTACCAAGGCAGGGCAGTTCGTAGACTCAGAGGGTGAGACCAGGCTAGCAGGTACTGACGAGGACAACCAGAACGACGGCTTCCGAATCTGATTCGGACCCTTCTAAAGGGTCTGACAGCACAACGGCGTAAGCTATCGCCCCTATGGGGCGTCCCGCAGCATTCATAACAGCGACTTAGGTGGCGGCGCTACCCGAGAACGTCGAGGGAGTCATATGAGTAAGAACACGAGAAAGACCAACCCATCCCTAGTCAGCCTAATTGGCGACTTGAAGGATCAAAGCAGGTCATCCGGTTCAGCACTGTGGCGAGACGTAGCTGCTAGGCTCGAGAGAAGCCGTAGCAATTGGGCAGAACCGAACCTAAGCCGACTGTCAAGGCACGCCGCCGATGAGGATACAGTCCTCGTCCCTGGCAAGCTTCTGGGCAGCGGAGAGATCTCGGGTAAGCCAAGCGTCGCCGCATACAGTGTTAGTACTGGAGCCCGCTTGAAGATAGAAGCAGCCGGAGGTCGAGTGATGACCATCCGCGAACTAATGAAAGAGAACCCGAATGGAAAGGGGGTGAGGATACTTGGCTGAGGCTGGAACACTTGTTTACGATGCTAGAGACAAAATTCTCGGCCGCCTTGCCAGCCATGTAGCCAAGCAGTTGATTTCAGCCCGAAAGGATGGGCGCGAGCAACGAGTCATAATCTACAATGCGGAGCATGCAATAGTCTCTGGACCTAGGACTCAAGTCCTGTCTAGATATGACCATAAATACAAACTCAACCATGCGAGAAAGGGCCCATTCTTCCCCCGTATGCCGGACCAAATACTCAAGCGAACCGTCCGTGGCATGCTTCCTTATCAGAAGAATAGCAGCGGTAGGGGTGCTTTGCGAGATTTGAGAATACTGATTGGTCGGCCGACAAACATCTCCGAGGAAGAGTTGCCTGAGGGGCACGCATGGGGAGAGACTGATTCAATTGAGCGACCCCTCCCCCTCAAGTTCGTCCGTCTGGGCGAGATAAGCTCATCACTGGGTGCCGATGCAACTCGATGGGAAGGTGAGTGAGTATGCCACGCAAATCCAAGCGTAAGGTTTCCGTAAACACCAGCGGCAAGCGCAAAACCGCAATCGCCCGCGCCACTGTCCGCAAGGGCAAGGGACGCGTCAGAGTGAACAGCAAACCCATCCACATCATGGAGCCCGAACTGGCTAGGCGCAAAGCCATCGAACCAGTTCAAATCGCAGAGGCGATGAATCGCCTAGCTGATGCTGATGTGGTGGTTGATGTCCAAGGTGGCGGCCAGATGGGACAGGTCGACGCTATCCGTACAGCAATCGCACGCGGTCTTGTGAAGTGGAACGGGGGCGCAGAGGGTGACGACGAGGAACTCCGTGATGAGTACATCAGATTCGACCGTAGTCTGCTAGTGAACGACCCCCGTAGGAAGGAACCCAAGCATCAAATGGGGCGTGGCGCTCGCAAGAAGTGGCAGAAGTCGTACAGGTGATTACATGCTTATACCAGTCAGATGTTGGAGTTGTGGAAAGGTAATCGCTCATGTCTATGAGCAGTACAAGGAAGCCGTAGAGGCCGGTGGAGACTCAGATCAAGCCCTAGATGATCTAGGTTTGGAGAGGTATTGCTGCAGAAGGATGTTTGTCGGCCATGTCGATCTAGTGGACGAGGTCGCTCCTTTCAGTATCGCTAGGGAAATTTGAGAGTCCGACAGGGCTTTGACCGACCACTTTCTCGCTTTGAGAGCCCAAGGGGCCTGTAGGTTAGTTTGGCCTATACTTCGCGGCTGGGGGTCGCGCGACCCAGGTTCAAATCCTGGCAGGCCCACCATTTCTCTCAGAGGCTAGATTACAGGAGTCCAAAGGACTCCTATCCGCAGGTTGAAGGCATCTGCACTACTTCGAGTACCATGGCAGCGGAGCGTCCGAGCGGAGCCAGCGAGCAGGTTCTGGTGGAGTGGCTCGCAGAGCAGATTTCACACCATTCTCACCTCTACTACAACGAGGCTAGACCTAAGATTTCTGACGCTGAGTTCGATACTCTGTGGGATGAACTCAAGTCCCTTTCACCAGATCACCCGCAACTGCATAAGGTAGGTTCAGACCCTCCTCCGGGATCAACCAAAGTTGAGCACCTGTTCCCTATGCTCAGCCTTGACAAGTCGAACACAGAAGGAGAAGTCACTCACTTTGTAGCGGAGACCACCGCCCAAGGCAACAGGTTCGTCTGTCAGCCGAAGTTAGATGGGTCAGCACTCTCACTGGAATATCGCAGAGGCAGACTAGTCCGCGCAGCTACACGCGGCAGTGGTACTAGAGGGGAGGATATCACTGCGAACGCTCGAAGAATACCAAACATTCCTGAATCACTGGATTGGGACGGAGACTGCCACATCAGAGGAGAGGTTGTCATGCCACTAGCGACATTCAGGAACAGGTATTCCGATGTTGCACCTAATCCAAGGAATCTCGCCGCCGGTTCACTCAGACAGAAGCATACTGAGGCTGGCAAGGGCAAAGCTGAGGATCTGATATTCCTAGCATATGGGGCTGAGTTTCCGAGAGATGTAGACAAACACCCTGACAGCCCAGAACCCCCAACTTTCGAGTTCGACTCCGAATTCATCACATGGCTCCAAGAGATTGGGATCGAGGTCGCAGGGAATGAGGTTGTGGGAGGTTCTGACTCCCAAGCTACGACCGCTCAGATTATGACGGTCGTGGATAGATGGACTGAGAACAGGGATGATGCTGACTGGGAGATTGATGGAATAGTAATCAAACTGGACCTTCTGAGTAAGAGAGATTTACTCGGGATGACCGCGCATCACCCCCGTTGGGCTTTGGCGTGGAAGTTCCCCCCCGAGGAAGCTATCAGCGTCCTGATGGATGTAGAATGGCAGACGGGCAGGACTGGTAATGTCACTCCTGTTTCTAAGGTTGCACCTGTGGCCGTATCAGGAGTTACCGTAGAGAGCACAACGCTGCATAACAAGGGCGAGGTTGAGAGGTTAGGAATCATGCTGGGAGATCGCGTCAGAGTAGTTCGGAGAGGAGATGTCATTCCGAAGATTACCGAGGTCCTAGGGACGGCTCAAGAATCCGATTTGAGCGGCAGGAAGCACGCTGATGGTACGCCTTTCGACGAACCTCTCCCTGTAAGGGCCACAATCACCATACCCACGCACTGCCCAAGATGCTCCTCTGACCTAGTCGAGGACGGCGCATTCATACGATGTATGGATCTAAATTGCCCATCTCGATTGGAGCGCACTATCCTGTACTGGTGCCGCCATCTGGAGATGGACGGTATCGGAGAGAAACTCGCCGAGCAACTATGCTCGACAGGTTTGGTCAACTCACTAGCAGATCTCTACAGCCTGTCCTTAGACGATATAGCCGGACTGGAGAGGATGGCCGAGAGATCTGCAGGCAATGTAATCGACGAACTTGAAGCAAGTCGCAGCATGTCTCTCAGCACATTCCTAGCCGCTCTAGGTATGCCTAGAATCGGACCCGAGATAGCCAGTTCAATTGCAACCGAAATAGGCAGCCTCCATAACCTGCTCGAATTGGTTAATGGGATGGATGAGGAACCAGGTCAAGATGAGGACGGGGCCCCACTGAAGTACAACGAGGCAATTTCTCGGCTAATCTCGATAGAGAGAGTCGGAGAGACCGTTGCTAGGCTGTTGCTAGAGGGCCTTTATGCCCGCACCGAGGTTGTATCGGCACTCAGTAGCGAATTAGACATCTCGGATGAGGCTGCAACTACCAGTACCGGGCCATTGGAAGGGCAGACATTCTGTATTACCGGAACTCTCTCGAGACCTAGGAAGGAGATTGCTCTGTCAATCAAGTCGATGGGTGGTAAAGTGGTGTCCTCCGTCTCTGGCAAACTGGATTTCCTAGTTGCCGGAGACTCCTCTGGCTCCAAACTGGATAAAGCGAACAGAATGGGTGTGAGTGTACTGAATGAAATTGAACTCTCAGAGATAATCGGTCTTGACCCACCGTCAGAGAGGCAGAGCACCTTGGGTGACTTCTAACCGTACATCGAGCCCAGCGAGTCACCGCTATCGGCTGGTGGATTGAGGTGAACAGCCATCATCTCGCGGATTTCCCCCTCTATTCTCTGAGCCTCCTCAAGCAGAGGCTCAGGATCCAGATGTACCGCAGGAATCAAATCGTCCAAACACTCGATAATACGAGCTGCTGCCCGGGCATCGGGAAGGCCACCACCAATCGAACCCTCAGACTCAGCGAGAATGGCCATCACATCGACCCCTCTGCGCCGACTTTCCCCCATCATCACACCTGTAATGCCGCCAACAACTCCTTGCTTCAAAAGTGGAACACCGAGATCCTTGAGAGTCTTGTGGGACGCGTCCGTCGAGCCTATACCCAGAATCGTCTCATTGGTCTGGTCATCATCAAAGATGGAATGCTGCTGGCCTATTCCCTGCGCATAGGAATCAATCAGGAGAGTAGCACCAACTCCCTCTTCTTTGCACCAGTCTAGAAGGGTGTCAGCTAGTGGTAGATTCAACTCGGGCGTGACTTGGATTTCTGAGGCAATCAAGATGATCTTGTCGCACCTCTCCATGTTGCAAACCGGCTCTCCAGAGTAGAATCTCATCGGCGGCAGTGGCTTACCTTCTTGCACTAGACAAACAGGAGGCAGTTTCGGATGCCTCACCCCTCCGACTAGTTCCAACTCCAACTTGTCGACAAGGTAGTGAGCCACGATGCTGCTTACGAAACCAATTGAAGGAAAGCAACTGACAACCAGAGCACCGCTTGCGTTCAATTCAGCATCGACTTCTACCCTAGGACCCTCGACCATGAGGCTGATTGATTAGACGATGGAGTTAATCGTTGTGACTCCCGGTGCCTCATCGGGGTGGATGAAGTGGACGAAGGTTTCACCGCTCACCAACTCTCACCGTCCTCGTGGAGTCGCTACGACGATTGTCCTCGGAAGTACTGGTTATCTCGTCAGCGGTTGCCTAGGAAGGCCAGTATGCCCGCTGCCATGGGAACTGCTGTCCACAACTCCGTCGAGGACCTGTGCAACCTAGACCTGTCTTCGAAAGACGGCGACGAAACGGGTTGGCTTCCCCCAACCGCAAAGGCGGTGTTGGACAGGCACTGGATAGCAGAGAGGGACACATTCCTAGCCACACCGCGTCATCCCCGGTGGAAGGACGAGATGATTACCAAGGCCCACGACGGTCTTGTAGGAGCCCTGAACATACTATTCTCCAAGTCTAACATCGGCAAAGTCGCTCTCTCCGAGGTCACCGTGGAGCAATGGAGGAGCGTACAGAGCATTGTACTCGCCAACGAGGGCACCCTCAAATCTGAGGATGGCAGACTCATGGGCAGACTCGATCTCCTAGTTGCTGATATGGATGAGAACGGGATTTCCAAGGGCTGGATTGTCGCTGATTTGAAGACTGGTAATCCACCAAAGCAGAAGCTGAACGAGAAAGTCAGCCGACAACTGAGGTTCTATCGCGATCTCCTGAAGGAAAACAACCCAGATCATCCTCCTGTTCACGCAGAGGGCTGGTATTCCTCCAATCAGACGATTCACAGAGCAGAGGGGCCATCGGTGCTTGCCGATGCCCTCGAGGCATGGGAGGGTATGAGGCCGTCCCCGACTCCTCTGGAGTCGACACCAGGTGAGATGCAATGCGGTTTCTGTGAATGGAAGGCATGGTGCCCTTCTTGGTGGGTTGCTCGAAGAGATGGATTGCTCTCTCCTGGAGCTATGTTCAGAGACGAGGTTGTTAGCACCATCAGGTTCGACCCGGAATCGGGAGCAGCATTATTCCAGCGAATGCCACCAGTGGGTGTCGACGGTGAGTTAGCCGCTTCTGATCACAGATTCGGAGCGATATTGCGAGACCAAGCCCTCACTCAAATGCAGGAACTGATTGAGTCAGGCCATGAGGGACCAATCTTCCTCGGCAGCGCAAGGGTTGACGGCAAGATAGTGCATATGGGAGATTGGTGTGAGGTGCTGCCTTGGACTCCTCTATTGAAATCAATCAGAGAATGAGTCCAACAGATCATCAATGCTACCAGTAAACCTGTCTGGATATGCCTGCATCATCCTCCATAGCAGCAACAGGGTTGCTCCGGCGTCTGCATCTGCCTGATGACTTCTGCTCATCTCTATTCCGAACCTTGCGCAGAGGTGTCCTAGAGCGTGTCTACCTGGAATTCTAAGTCTGCGTGCTAGAACCAATGTGTCAATCATTCCCTTAGGTATTGGGGCCTCCACCCCAGCCCGGATGCACTCCACTTCGAGGAAACGCCAGTCAAACTGTAGGACATTGTGTCCTACAATGATTGAACCATCAACCAACGAACTAATCTCATTCACATGCTCAGAAAACTCACCCATCCCTCTGACATCGTCATTGGTAATCCCATGCACCCTGGTTGTCTCAGGTGGTATCTTGACTCTGGGATTGACGAGAGATTGAAGATTGATGTGTCTGCCATCAGTATCACTACCAACGAGGGCGTACTGGACTATCCTGTCCTTCCTGTGATCAAACCCTGTGGTCTCTAGGTCGAACCCGAGAACCCTGTAACCTGTTAGCAGGGTGCCTGACATACCCCATCATTCACCGTCACCGTCCATGAACTCTCGTAATCATCTAACGACCACTCTGTCCTGCAACAGCCCTATGAGGGAGCAGTTGAGGAGGTCAGACATGGCATCTAGCCGGAGGTGTTTGCCAACCGCACTAGTCCTGATGCTGCTCTCTGCTAGCCTAGTCGGTTGCTCGGGTCTCAGCTCCACTACTCCTAATGCTAGAGTCAGCGCAGATCTGCAAGAGATAAACATCGGCGAGACCGTGAACTTCGATGCGAGAGATTCCTCTTCACCCGATCCGACCTACATTGATGAGTTCCGGTGGGATTTCGGCGATGGAGATAGCAGGACTACTAAGCAAGGCATAGTCAGTCACACCTTTGATGTAGCTGGGAACTACGAAGTTGAAGTCACCGTAGTCAACGATAACGGCGAGGTTGATAGGGCTTCAGTCAGCGTATTCGTCAATTCCCAACCAACTATCATCCTCGAGATGCCCACATTTGTGAGAGCCGGAGAGCCTGCAAGGCTAGATGCTAGTTCATCGACCGATCCAGAGGGGGCCGCAATTGAGTTCCTGTGGGACTTCGATCATGGCGTGGATTCAGATGCAGATGGGGACAAGACAAACGATGCAGATTCTTCATCATCGTTCGTGGATTTAGTTTACGAGACATCAGGCAACAGGACTGGTTCGGTGTCGGTGATTGATGACAAGGGAGCCATGAACACTCAGATTTGGAGTCTGATGGTGGTATCGAGAAATTTCATGGTCGTCTGGGAGGAGCAGCATCTGGAATTCGAGTGGTCAGGATACTTGGAGCAAGGTCAGAGCTACGAATTGAGTCATGAGCCCGGAGAAGGGGCTCGAATCATTCAGGTCAATGCGACACTCACTTTAGCCAGAGACCTGCTACCAATCATGTGGCCTGAAGATAACTTCACCCTTTCTCTGAATATACCTGAGACTGGCTGGAGCACCTTCGCGTCAACCACTCATGACAATGTTACCGAGAACGCCAGTGCCAGCATAGACAGATCCAACATGAACTCGATTCCTGATAGCGATTACACCGTCACCGCCGACTCATCTGAGGGATTAGTTGAGGCATTGTTGAATGAGCCAGGCGAGAGATTCGGTCAAGGGACATGGTTCTGGACGATTACTGCCGATGAGTGCGACCCCGACCTGCCGGTGGACGATGTCGACCCAGACCAAGGGAACGAGTGGAAACTGGTCATCGAATTCGTTATTCTTATTCCTAGAGTCAGCGAGATAGGTGTGTAAACCTCCTCTTCTCCACGTGCGAAGGGCTTTGAACTCAACTCCGATGCCGATACATGGTCAGGTCAATCGAGATTACCAAGGTCTCCATCAGAGACAGACTAATCATCGATGCGAATGTTCGTATGAATGACCCGAAGGACTACGATTTCTCACCTAGAGTTGCAATAGATGGAAGTATCCTGAGCTTGCACAACGAGGGCGATGATGAATCCACAACATCAGTCGAACTTGACGCAGAGCAGATGACTACCGCCGAACGCGATAGGTTACTTGAGTTACGTGTCAAGTTCTCAGTCGAAGGTATGCATGGAGTTCTGACTCATAAGACCGAGAACACGAGGATTGCACCTAATGCCAAGAAACTAGCAGAGCCACGCTGGAAGACAGTTCTCCCGCTTTCGATGTGATTTTCTGCACCGTCGGGGTTAAACAGAAGTCTTCGGTCGAAAACGTGCTGGACCCATAGTGTAGCCTGGATATCACATGAGCTTGCGGAGCTTGTAACCCGTGTTCGAATCGCGGTGGGTCCGCCACCATTCTGCCATGCTGATGGCATACGAGACTAGATAACCGAATTGTGGAATCCACAACTATGCGAGCAGCAGTTTTCGTGACTCTACTACTCTTTTCCGCCGCTCTCGCGGGCTGTGTTAGTGAAGACATCACGGATCTAGAAGAAGACATGATTACGGAGCCTAATTTGGAGGACCAAAATCGAGATGAAGGCGATGATGTAGAACAAATCACACAAGAGGATTGCGAGGAACGCGGAGGCTCGTGGTCCGAAACTCCAGATCGGGAGGGAGAGTTCTATTGCGCCACGGAAGAGGAAACACCAGAAGAGTCTGAGATTAACCAAGAGGATTGCGAGGAAAGAGGTGGAACTTGGGACGAGCAAACACGCAACTGCTCCTTCTCGGAGGAAAGACCCGAAGAAGAGGAGCAGGAACCCGAACCAACTTACATCCCTTCTTGCAACATCACCGCCTCACAAGGAATGAACTCTACTGCTAATCCAGAGGACTGGCCAGAATTACAGTCTGGGAAATGGAATGATATCGAAGGATTAACTCAGATTAGTTACGCTCCCCCCGTTGATGATACTGAGGCAATAGTGGACACAAGACTGGACTGGATGTGCGGTTACACATACTCAGTCAGACCACCTAGCGATTACAATGATAGTAAACAGTACCCCATTTTCATATTCCTACATGGAGGAGTAACTAATGATTGGTTCTTCACTAACTTCCTGACCAATAACTTCCATATTCCCCAGAATGACTCGTACATTATCGTAAGGCCATCTAAGTTACAGATGGATTGGGATCCCAAGAAGGTACTCGATGTGCTTGAGGATGTCAAGACCCAAATGTCTGTTGATGATGACAGAGTCTACTTGACAGGCTTGAGCATGGGTGGAAGAGGTACATTCATCGTGGCTGCTGAATTACCCGATTACTTCGCTGCGATTATGCCGCTATCCCCTCATCATACCCCCTATTCTTACTTGCCTCTGGCTGAAGAAGTCGCTCATCTGCCGATATGGATGAGTCATGGAGATTCCGACAACACATCTTCGTACGATTTGGCATCGCAGATGGCCCAAGAACTGCAAGATCTAGGTGCTGAGATAGAATTTCACACCGTTATCGGTGGCGAGCACGGAGGATGGTTCTCAATCTATTCAGATCCTGTTGTAATGGAGTGGATGCTTTCTCATGTGAGAGGCCAGTAGGCCTTCCATAACAGCCTTCAACGGGAGCGCCCCGGGAGTACCATGGCCTTCGTCTCAGAGAGACGCGTTGACTTCCCCATGGTCGATCTGGCCAAGATAGTCTACTACCCTCGATTTTGGGACCTAGCGCACCGATTCTACGAGGAGTCTTGGGAGTACTCCTGCGGTATGCACTACAACACCATTCTTTCAGAGCACATGATTGCCTTCCCACTAGTCCACAGCGATACCCAGTTCCTTCACCCAGTCGCTTATGGGGATACCATCCAATGCACATTGACGGTGCCTAAGGTCGGAAACACCTCGATTACCTGGAGGTATGAATTCCGTAACCAAGATGGGGTATTATGTTGGACCTCTGATCAAGTCACAGTATGCACCGATATGAGTGAGGTGCAGAGTAAGATGATAGTGCCAGATTGGATGAGAGAGGGGCTAGCAAAACTCACCCCTGAGTGATTACTTCTGAGGCCATTTCTTCGATAGCGAGTTACGCAGGGAGTCATCGAGATTAGCATCCCACCAGTTAGCATCCCTCCAAACTGCGTACTTTCCTCTTATTCCTCTCATATCCGCGCCGTCTAGACGAGCTCCTTGCAAATTAGACAGACCTAGATTTGCCTTGATCATCCTAGCTCCTCTAAGATCAGCTCTATCCAAAGCCGCCTTCTTCAGGTTAGCTCGCTTTAGCGAAGCCCCCCTCAAGTCACTTCCAGATAGGTCAGCGCCCTCTAGGTCAGCACCGTCAAAAATTGCTCTTCGCAAGTCAGTATCAGACAGATCAGCCTCTCTGAGATTCTTACCTACATGAGAGGTATAGGACAGATCCTTCGTCATGTTACTCCTCACAGAGACATGCTCTCAAGATGGTCAACGCCATCATTAGTCAAAACCACGAAACGATTCTTTCTATTCTTACCCTCAGGATACTCCAAGAGCGGAGAAGACCCATCCAGCATCCTGTTGATGTATAGTGATAGATTCCACTTCTCTACTTCATCCTCATCCCATTTCCCACTCTGGGCAATAAGTCTCCTGACATCTCTGGGAGGGGTGTCACTTTCTCTCTCAACTGATCTAAGATAGTGTATGGCTGCTAGGATAATATCTCCTTTCTTCTCCACCCCGCATGTGTCCAGCAGACGCCTGAAGGCAGAACCTCTCTCAGGAATTCCAGATTTGACCACTATCTCCATGGCCTGGTTAATCGCTTCCTGACGAGCCATCCTGATTCTGGACATGGTGGACTGCCAAGTATCCTGCTTGGTGATGTTGAGCCAAGCATCGCTTACCTCTCTCGCCGATCCAGAGAGGTCTATCTCCTCACTACCCGCTTTGATGTAGATTCGCCCAATTCCGCTACTCCCAGTCTCACTCACAGGTTCCGCAACGCTTCATCGGTGTTAATTTGTCGCTGTATTCCTTAACTTATCCAGGTGTGAATCACTAGGATTCACGAACTCCTCTGTCGTGGGTTTCAATAATCCCCGATTAGGGGGCAACCCCATGGAGGAGTACACGAGCGGGGCATATCCCCTCGTCCTACACGCCGATGCGGACCCCGATACGCTAGGCGGGACTGCAATCTGTGGATTCTCAACTGTCGGCTCAGTCGGCGTGATTGCCACCTCGCACCTGATTAAGACACTCGAACTGAGTCCAATGGGGACAGTCATGCACCCAAAGTTCCCCGCAATCGCATTGATTCATGATTCGATTCCAAAGCATCCGGTCAGGGTATACCAGGGAGAGAGACTCGGTGTGTTCACCTCCGAGATACAGTTTCCTAGTGAGAATGATGTCTACTTTGGAGAGACAGTAATTGAGTGGTTCACTAAGGGAGGATTCGATCGACTCATCGTCATTGACGGAGTTGTGAGTAACGATTTAGGAATCAAAGAGGACAGTGATTTGTGGGGTGTTGCATCAACCGCAACTAGCAGAGACCAACTCGACGGCGCTGGGATTCAGCAAATTCAGCAAGGCATTGTCGCCGGAATAGCAGGTTATCTAATTGCAGAGGGTGAGCGCAGGGGACTAGATGTGACCGCCCTATTGGCAGAGTGCAATCCAATGTACCCCGACGCCAGAGCTGCGCTCATCGCCGTTGAAGGACTCAGTGAGCTGATGGATAGGGAGATACCCGTACAGGGTCTTCTCGATGATGCTCGAAACATAGAGGAGAAAGTCAGAGAAGCGTTTGAGCGAGCAAATTCGATGGCTCTCCCTGCACCTGATTCGAATGATGACGAAGACGATGTGCCAATGGTCTTCTAATCAGTAGAATGGATTAGTACCTGCTGCGTGATCGGTCGCATCGATGACCTCTGAAATACCTGGAACATTGTCTTTGATCATGACCTCAACACCCTGCTTGAGAGTAACATCCACCATGCCGCAGCCCTGACATCCTCCGCCAAAAGCGATGATTGCCTTACCATCGTCCACTCCAATTAGGTCGACATGGCCACCGTGCGAGGCAACAACAGGATTGACTTCACTTGCAATAATTTCTGCAACGGCTTTCGACAACTCATCAACCCAGAGTGGATTGGGATTTTCGAAACTGAAACCTCCTCCCATCAAGGTCTCCTTGTAGTCGAGTGTAGTCCCCTCAAGATACTGAACGCTCCTAGCCGCAACTAGGACTGGCATGCCATCCACATCCAATTCGAGATCCTCTTCCTTTCCGTCTTCACGACTCACGAACTGCAAATCGTACTGGAATCCCTTAGGGCCCCTGCCGACAATTTCGACCCTGAGAATCAATTCTACTCCTTCGTCCGCCGATTCGGCAAACTGCCCAAGCATCTCTTGGGCCTTCTCAGTGATGTTTAGCATAGTCCCCATTGTCTCGTGAGCATCCCCTCTATTCAACCTGTCCGAGCGCGGGCAACCCTCATCATCGATGCTTGCTACGCGAGACTGTGACCGATTCAGTAATGGACACTCTTGGCAGGTCATTGAAGGATCTGAGAATATCAGTCACCGACAGATGCAACTTCAGATGCAGGTACTGTATGCCTAGAGAACGCTTCGGAGAGGACCATACATTCCTCCCCCGGAGGGCTTACCTTTCGTTCGATGAGATACAGAAAGTGGTAGATGCATGCAAGCCCGTGGGTCTGGAAAAGGTCAGGATTACCGGTGGCGAGCCGCTGCTGAGGCCTAATCTGGAAGAATTAGTCTCGAGCTTGAAGGGCAGTGGTGTAGAGGTCGCTCTGACTACCAATGCATCGCTACTCGCTGGTCAGGCCGAGAGGCTTGCCGAAGCAGGACTTGACAGAGTCACAGTAAGCCTCGATGCGCTTGACCCCAAGACCCACGCCCAGATGACCGATAGTAGCATCCCGGTTGAGACTGTGTTGGATGGAATCGATGCTGCTGTGAGTGCGGGACTTTCTCCAGTGAAGGTGAACTGCGTTATACAGAAGGGAGTGAACGAGGACCAAGTCGTTCCTCTCGTGGAGCGGTTCAGGGGCACTGGTGTTACTGTACGCTTCATCGAGTACATGGATGTGGGCAGGACAAACGGATGGCAACTGGCTCAAGTGGTTCCTTCTGCTGATATCTTAGATTTCCTCCAGAAGAGATTCGATTTGACTCCAATTGATCCAATCAACCCTAGTGATGTAGCCAGACGCTGGGCTCATTCCGATGGTTCGGGAGAAATTGGATTCATTTCCTCTGTCAGTAAACCATTCTGCGGTGACTGCGTCCGCGCGCGCCTGTCCGCCGATGGAAGGTTACACACTTGCCTATTCTCCTCAGGGGGCCATGATTTGAGAGCTATAATCAACAACGACGGAAATGAGCAGACACTCTCGGACGCGATAGCAGCTATCTGGTCAAGACGCGACGACAGGTACAGTGAGATACGATCCCTCGAAACCTCAGTATTGCCCAGAGTAGAGATGTCTTACATTGGAGGTTAGATCTAACCCCTCCAGACGGCCCGGAATCGAGAAACATCGGGTTCATCGTCTGGTAAAGAGTGAATCTCGAGACTTTCCAATGATAGGCCCTTACCGACGGATTCGATGAATGTCTTAGATAGTGGCCAAGGGGGTCCCTCCACTGCCTCTTCATCAGCCTGATACCTGCCGATGCAGACGAGATTTCCTCCTTCTCTGACCAAAGGAGCTAGCTTCGGAGAGGCCTGCATGCGAACGGATTCAGGTATCGCCTGGAGGATATGGACTTCCAGTACTAAATCGAATGAAGAATTCCACTCCTCGGGCAAATCCAGCAAATCTGCAGATAACCAGTTAACCTTAGATTCACTAAACATCTCCTTTGCCCATTCGATTGCTGTAGGGGAGAGGTCGAAAGCGGTCACATCCCAACCGCGTTGGTCGAGGAAGGCAGCATCCTCTCCAAGTCCACAGCCTACCACTAGGGCACGCCCGAAATCTTGCTGCCCCACAATCCATTCTACGACCAGTGGGTTCGGACGACCATCTGACCAAGGAATCCAATCACCGTCCCTGTCAGCGGTTGAGTACAACTCCTCGAACCATGCCAGAGGCATCCCTGCCTCGGATGCAGCCTCTGACATGGAGAGCAACTTCTCTCGAACTTCATCCATCCTTTCACCTATCGTTAGCGGCCGAAACTACCGCATCCCAGGGGGCATCGGTTCTGAATGCAGGCTTTCCATATCTCGATACGGCTGCCCTGTACCCCTCTTCCCGCAGTGTCTCAACCATGACACTGGGACTGACCGGGGAGCCCGAACCAAGCCAACTGGCTAGATCATCCACTAGTATCAGATGAGGGGCATCAATCACCCCCGCTTCGTCTGAGATGTGCCTTACGCTGCGTAGAACTATCCGCTTCTCCTTCTCACATTCATGTTCTGACCACTTCATGACATCAGCATCTTCAAACTCAGTGCTGCACATCTCAATGGCTCTCTCTTCAGTCATCGATGCCATCGCCTCAGTATCTCCTAGCGGACCAGTCCATAGCGGGCCGGAGAAACGCTTGTCGGCACGGTCGATGGGAACACTGAGAGGCAAGAAGCAATGCATAGGAAGTGATTCTGAATCTAACGAGGTCTCCGGATGCAGTCCAGCAGAAATCGAAGTAGATACCTCTTGGGCAGAAGGACTCGCCACCCTCCATCCAAGAGATTCCTCGACCTGGTTGGCACCTCCTACACCACGGGTCACCAGAGCAGAGACCCTCAAGTGATGAGAATCCCAAACTGAGAGAAGTGGCGTCACAGAACGATCGTGCCTTGCAGCAGTCCTAGCTAGGTTAGCAAGTAATACTCGAAGCCCAGAGTCATGAGCAAGCCCATCGGTCTTTACACGCGCCCCATAGCGCCGCAGTAGTGCATTTTTTGAAGAACCAGTTAGGGCCGCACTATCCGTCGCGCTGACTTCCAAAACCCCTCTTCTAGCCAGTGACTGAACTGCGGTGTCTAGGAAGGGTAGAGGTGAACCGTACGGATCTATATCTACCCAATGCCTGCCGTGCTCCAGCACACTCTTGCGCAGGTCACCGAGATGAGCTAGTAACACACCCTTTCCATGCTCAGGTGGAAACTCGTCGTGGCATCGCATGGCCCAGTCAAGAGCTGCTGGGTCCATGTCTCCCATAGTGGCACTGATTCGACTCGCACTCTCTGAGGGCAACTCGTTCAACCACCTCCTTGCTCTCAGTCCGGATGCAGAAAGTCCATCCAGAGCATAGATTGTTCCTTGCCCTATCAGTCCTGCTTCTATGCAATGCTGCAGGAGCAGTACACTTCGTGTCCTACTTCCCGCGACTGCGGGGTTGTGGAATACTGCGCCCTGTGCCTTGGTCGCTGGCCCGGCCCCCAATTCACTAGGGTCGCGAGACAGCCTACACAGGGTACGACCCTCTCTGTGTAGTACGCCCGGCCACCCCTCGAGATCGTTTGCATCCATGTTAACCGGAGAGCGCTATTGCACAAGGAATTGACTACTGAATAATCACTCAGTAATGATCGAAGACGACGCTTGAATCTGCATGTGTGACCTTTCCGGAGTCGGTAGCAGAACCCACTCTGCGAGTACCAGGTAACCTATCTGAGAACCACTCTGTGACATCATCAGACACTCCATGAGATACTGCCACGACCATACCCATCCCCATGTTGAATGTCCGGTGCATCTCCCTACTGTTGACTGAGCCAACATCGGCTATCCAGGAGAACTCAGGATGCACTGGCAATGGATCGTCGATATGCCATCCTAGGGTTTCGTGCAATCGTAGTAGATTCGACAGACCTCCTCCAGTAATATGGGCGATGGCCTTGATATCCTCGGGAGCGCAAGGACCAGTACCCTCTCTGCAGGCTAGAACCAGATCAATCACTGGATCAACATAAATCATGGTGGGGTTGAGCAAAACCTCCCCTAGAGTAACTCCTCCATTCTGCCATCTGACTATCCGCCCCGACTCTTCCAAATCGAAGGGGACCCCTTCTCCCAAAGATAGTCCCGACCTCTCAAGCACCGCCCTCACCAAGGTGTATCCATTCGAGTGAATGCCACTGCTAGGAAGCCCGATTAGAGAATCTCCAGACTCCAACCTTTCGCCAGTTACCTCGCCCCCCTTTGGGAACCAGCCGAGAGCGGTTCCAGAAAGGTCCAACTCAGTCACAATACCGGGTAGCGTGGCTGTCTCTCCGCCGGCTAAGGTGACCCGGGCCTGACGGCAACCCTCTGCTAGTGAGTGACCCAGTTCAGCGTGCACTCCCGGATCGGTTTTCGGGACCGCAATGTAGTCGACAAAAGCAATCGGCTCGGCCCCCACACAGATGAGGTCATTCACATTCATCGCAATGCAGTCGATTCCTACTCCTCTCAACCACCCGGTTTGACTGGCCAATTGTAGTTTAGACCCCACTCCATCAGTCGCCAGAACGAGCCTAGAGTCACCAAACTCAACAATACCTCCGAACCCACCGGGTAGGGGAACTGGTGCGCCTTTCTGTCCTGCCTTTCTCACCGAACTACCAAGCGCATCAATTAGACTGGAAATCGCCTTTCCCTCGGCATCGATGTCGACGCCACTGGAGGCGTAGTCCATCGGCTCGCCGCCCATAACCGCCGGAGAAGCACCCACTCAATGATTATCACTATCAAATTTATCAATATTTCATACTGTAAATACTCTAAAACAAGCAAATTTAGCACATTTTTACTACCTAATCGGTTTACCTACGGTAATAATACCGAATCTCTATAACTACTACACTTCGTCGTGCTGGCACTGGAACGTGAATACGTTATGGAAAATAAGAAAATAATTGCAATGATGCTTACCCTGAGTATGCTGGCGGCAGCTTTCGCCGGATGCCTAGGGGGAGATGATGAGGAACCGGAACCGGAGCCCGAGGCAGTTCTGGGTTGTATGGACGCTGACGCGAACAACTACAACGCAGATGCTACCGAGGATGATGGGTCGTGTACATACGACCCAGTATGGTCCATCACCCTGGCCCCTGATATGGGCCCGGTGTGGGTGGAATCTGGCTGGGACCCCATTATCCCCAACCTGAATGCCGGCGAGATGTGCGACGCTATCATCTCGGCGATGACGAAGACGGAAGCGAGAGACCAAGTCGTCGACTTCACCAGGGCTTACTACACAAGTAGCCAAGGTGTAATCGGTGGATCAGGATCTGCATCTATCTCCGATGTAAGCGAGCTAAACGCTGCTGGAACCATCATCGGTGTCCAATCCGGGACAACCTCGGATCTGTATGCTAATGAGAACCTTGCAGACGCGACAACTACAGCTTACGAGGACTTCCCCTCAGTCATTGCCGCTTTGAACAACGGCGACGTACATTACGCCATGGGAGACGCACCTGTTCTGTCTCTAGAGGGCGACCTAATGGTCACCTTCTCGGATGAGAACTTCGGTCTAGCCGTCCGTGAGACCTCCGGAGAGCTTCTAGCTGCTCTGGATGTCGCTATCGGCGCCGTCGTCGCTTCTGGAGAATACGATGTCATTTATGGCGCGTGGTTCGATGGAGCCGTGACGCTTGCTGATGACACAACGGCTGACACTGCTACAGCATACCCTACCCCCTCTGAGGGCAGCACTCTAACGAGCGCCCTCGAGTCTGGTGATCTTAAGCTGTGCACTGACCCGTTCTACCCTCCGTTTGAGTCCTACGACGCAGACGGTAATGTGGAAGGCTTCGACGCTGACATGGCTGACGCCATTGTTGACGAGATCGCAGCTCACTACATGGGAACGGACAACCCGATGTTCCAGGCACCCGTCGATACTTCGATCAAGATCGGATTCCTGAACCCAATCAGCGGACCAATA
Organism: Methanobacteriota archaeon; assembly: GCA_002698225.1. Classification (GTDB taxonomy): domain Archaea; phylum Thermoplasmatota; class Poseidoniia; order Poseidoniales; family Thalassarchaeaceae; genus Thalassarchaeum. The sequence goes on from NZWD01000036.1 coordinate 48,512, forward strand.
TCTCAGTTCGCACCGCCCTTCACCTTCGCGGCTGCAGAGGCGATTGCTGACCTGAACGCTGCTGGTGGAGACTTCTCACTTGTAGAGTTGGACTCCGGATGCGACGGTACAGTTGCTGGTGCAGCTGCTCAGACCCTAGTTGACTCTGGAGTCGTAGCAGTCGCTGGAGCAGCCTGCTCTGGTGCCTCAATGGGCGCTAACGCAGTTCTGTCCGCAGCTGGTATCCCAATGGTCTCGTACGCGAGCACATCACCTGCTCTGAGTGACGCAGTAGCTCACCCACACTTCTTCCGTGTGGTGCCAAGCGATGCTATCCAGGGCCAGGCAATGAACGACATGGTCGCTGCTAGTGGAGTATCCAATGTTGGATTGATCCACATGGTCAACGCATATGGCGCTGGTCTTGCTGACTCGTTCGTATCTAACTGGGGCGGGGAAGAATTCCTATGCACTAAGGTTGGTTACGACGAGACCACTACATCAGATTACTCTGGTATCGTCCAAGGTGTCATCGATGCTGGTTGCGACTCAGTAGTTCTGGTGTCGTACTCCGCAGACGGTGCTATGATTGTCGAGACAATGGCCTACATGGGTCTGTCCGTGCCGACCTTCGGCGCTGACGGAATCGCTGGTGAGGCTGCTCTCAACGATTACACTGAGCCTGCTGCCGCTAATGGCCTGCAGGTTACCAAGCCTAGAGCCGCTTCCGGCGCTGGTGACTTCGGTGACCGCTGTGCTGCAGATGATGTCTGCTCGACTGGTATCTTCCAGTCCGAGGCATACGACGCTGTAATGATGATCGGACACGCTGCCAACATGGATGGCGGGAACGACATGGCAATGCACCTCAACATGGTCGGTGACGGCTACGCTGGTGCTAGTGGTACACACACCTTCCTAGACAACGGAGATGTTGGAGGAGCAGGATACGATGTCTGCACCTTCCACCACGTACCAACATATGGTGACTACTTCAACTGCGACATGATGTGGACCGCTACTGATGGTCTAGCTGCCGTCCCATGGGCTGGAGCTACTGTCAAGATCGGATACCTGAACCCAATTACTGGACCAATCGCGGTCTACGCACCTGGTTTCACAGCATCCGCTTACATCGGACTCGGCCTAGCCAACACCATCGCCTACAACCAAGGCGTACAGTTCGAGCTAGTCATGGCTGACTCTGGCTGCAGCGGCGATGTCGCTGCTACTGGTGCACAGACCCTAGTTGACGCTGGAGTTGTCGGTGTTGTCGGAGCTGCTTGCTCAGGCGCTACAATGGGTGCTAACGCGGTTCTATCCGCAGCCGGTATCCCAATGATATCGTACGCTAGCACATCACCTGCTCTGTCTGATGCTGAGACGCACCCACACTTCTTCCGTGTGGTGCCAAGCGATGCATTGCAGGGACAAGCTGTTGACGCTGTAGTCGATGCACACGGCGGTACTGCTGTGGCTTTGCTACACATGAACAACGCCTACGGTTCTGGACTCGCTGACTCGTTCAGCGGCTCCTACGGTGCTGACAACCTCTGCGCACAGATTGGCTACGAGGACACACTGACCGACTTCTCGTCACAGGTCCAGTCCATTATGGACGCTGGCTGTGACACAGTCGTGATGGTTTCCTACGCTGCTGATGGTGCCGCTATCATCGAGGAACTGGCTGCTCAGAGCTTCGCTGGACAGATAATCGGTACTGATGGAATAGCCGAGACAGGAATCGCTGTTGATATGACGGACCAGTCGCTGCTGGATGGCATCATCGCCACCAAGCCAGCCTCTGCTACCCCGTCCGAGGTCAGCTTGACCTTCGCGTACCTGTGCTCGATGAATGCTGACTGCGCAGGCGGTATCTTCACAGCAGAGTCATTCGATGCTGTGACGATTATGGCTTTCGCTGCCTTCACCATGATGGCCAACCCGGGAATCACAATGTCCCAGGCCATCGCAGGCACGGGATCCTCATGGGCCGGAGCTTCTGGCGACATCACGTTCATGGAGAACGGCGATGTTCCAGGAGCAGGGTACTGCGTCGGAACGTTCACTGCTACTGCAGACACCGTTTCGTACGATTGCACCCAGCACTGGGACCCAACTAACGGTCTCACCTGAAATAGGAAAGAGACAGTTACTGACGTAAAGCAGTGTGGAGGGCCTATGGGCCCTCCACACTGCCCCAACATTAATCGTCGATTAGTCGAAGGTATACCTGTTGGTACATGATTCGTAAGGCGATTGACGATTTCTCGGCACTTCCTAGGAGCACTAGGAGGTCAATTATCGCAGCCCTGATTCTGTTCGATGCCGCCTATCTAGGTCTGCTCAACGGGCAGGGGCTCCTCAATCAGATTGACAAGATTGTAGGAGGTGGACTCCCAAACGATTTGGTTTGGCTACTGCAGTTGGTAGAGTCAATCTCAGCAGGCTTCTTTTTCATCAAGATACTGATTGATGATGTGAAACCCAGCATCGCAAGAAATACAGCAATCCTCCTGTCTCCACTATTCTTACTGGTGATTGTATTCTTATCTCTAGATCTACTGCTTCAGGGCCACAATTTCGATGACCGAAGCGCTAGAGTCACTCTCGACTTGGTCTCAATCTTGACCAATACACTCACTTGGTCCTCAACCTATCTCGCTATTGCAATCGGTCTGACTCTGACATACAAAGTCCAGAGATATGGAAACTTCGCCCAATCTGAATTCTTCATGATCGGGATGTTCCTTGCCATAGTGATGGCTTGGAGCGAGTACTACTACCCAATTTACGAAGCCCCGAAAGACGGAGTGATTGCTTGGTACCTGCTTCTTTGGACCTTACTTATCGCATTCTTATGCACCGGCATCGCTGGTGTGATAATTGACCGTCTCGTTTACCGGGGCTTCAGACTGAGGGATGCAACACCACAAGTCATGATGATTGCATCTCTAGGAGTTGCCCTAATCCTTCGTGCCATCGTCTACCTTAGATTCACAGCTGCAAGGAATATGTTCGAGCCGGACGCAGATTGGAGAATGCCAACTTTGCGTTGGGAGATACCAACCACCAAATTTAGACTCAATCTAGGGAATAGAGACCTAGCTCCAGCTGAACCATTTGTAGATTTTTCGAACAGCACGGTCATCGCCAACGGTGTCTGGGATGAGGGGGAGTCGTTCACCGACTTGAATGGCGACGGCGCATACAATTCCGCTGAGACATACACCGGGTTCAACTGCGAGCAGACAGGAATCGACGAAGTCACCGGTGAACCCATTCTGTCTAGGATTGTAACTGAAGGATCAAAGCCTGTAATTGAGATCTATGATGTGACCACCCAATGCGTACAGGCCGCTACGAACTATCCCTACTACAAGGGAGTCGTACCGGTCGTCGTTTTCATCACGGTGACTCTGCTCTATCTACTCCTCACCAAGACTCGCCTAGGAAGAAGAATGAGAGCAGTCGCAGACAACCCAGATCTCGCTGCCAGCAGCGGAATCAATGTGGAAAAGGTCCAACTGACCAGTGCCTTCCTCTCGGCGGGCATTTCCGGAATAGGAGGCGCTGTCTTCGCCATAACCCTGCGATACAATCCAGAGACGGCATTCGGCCTGCTCCTGCCCTCCTTCGCTGTTATCGTCTTAGGTACGATAGGCTCGATACCGGGAGCAATTTTCGGCTCGCTGATTGTTGGTTTCGTACGAGCGTTATCATCTCCGGTACTGATTGGCATAGGCCTTCCGTTAGGAAGATCGAACTACACCGCTCTAGACGCGGTGATGCCCTACATATTCCTTGTAGCGATTCTGATGATATTGCCCGAGGGAATCGGGGATGCATGGGAAAAGTGGAAGATTGAGAGGCTGCGTAATCGTAAACCGGAGACAGATCAATCTAGGAAGACTGCGGGAATACTGGCAATCCTACCGACCGGTATATTGGGACTCCATCACTTGAAGCGTAACCGCCCGGACCGTACGGTTACCTTCTCCGCCATTGCAATCGGCTCGTATGTGATGCACAGAATCGGCAGGTTCGTCGGCAAGAATTCGTTTGCAGAAGGAGCATGCGCCGACGCCTGCTTGGACAATCCACTTGCAGACACCAATCTTGCTCATCTCACTGGGAGAGATGATGGAACACTCCTGGTGGAAGACTCTCCGTATTTCTCTGAGACAGTTACTGAACTGGACTCCACTTGGTTTGAGCTTATGCAAACAGAGTTGCAAGTAGCGAATCTGATAGTAGACATCGGGGAATTCGTCTGGCCAGTCATTCCACTGTTGCTTTGGGCCTATGCTGCTAACGAGGGGAGCAAACTGCTTTCCGGGTCTGACTTGAATCCGGAAAAAAGGCCATCTTCCTCCAGTAATCCATTCGGTTGGCTCAGATTACCTAACTTTTCTGAACTCAGAAACTCATGGTCGGAGTTGGATAGGAAGCACAAGTCACTTGTCGCGAAAATAAAGAATAGATTGACTAAATTATTCAATCGTTTGACTTCGAAAATATCTGATTCGTCTCTCAACAGGAATACTAGCCTGCGATTGTACGGTCGAGAGGGAGTTGCCGGTTCGTGGATTACCTTCGGTGTGCTGATGTTCATTCTTCTGCTGTTCATCTGGTGGCTGCCAATCAGCGACGATGTGGAGTCGATGTCTTGGAGCAAGGCTTTCCAAATGTCGAATGTATTGCTGACTCTATCAATCTTCATTCTGATGGCATTCTCTCTCAACCTCCATACCGGCGTCACTGGGATGGTAAACTTCGGTGTCATCTTCTTCGTCGGTATTGGAGCAATCACTGTTGGCGTCCTGACTGCTCCACAAGAGATGCATGGCTACGGCTGGGATGTTCTTCCTGCGGTAATAGTTGCAGTTCTACTATCTGCTGCATTTGGATGGGCTCTGGCATATCCGACTGCGAGACTGCGTATGGATTACTTCGCAATCGTCACTATCTCTTTGGGTGAGATAGTCAGAGTTCTTCTGGCCGGAGAACCTCTGCTACGTTCTGGCCCGATAGCATCAGCACTTGGTATAGGAAACTATACTCTGCCTCTGAAGAAGTGGTGGTTCTGCGGATCCGATATCGATATCGGCGATGGAACGCTCTACCTGAGCGCCGATGACTGCAGGGATGATGTACTGCTGTCTTCTCCTGCCACATCGGTTAGCGACTTACTCAATCTTGGTGACCCTGCTCCCTACTTCCTACTACTCGCAGTGCTCGGGATAGTTTGTGTGTTCGCAGTATGGCAACTCCTTGAGTCTCTTATGGCCTCTCCATGGGGTAGAATACTGAAGGCAATCAGAGAGGACGAAGATGTGGCACAGCACCATGGCCACAATGTCCTCACTCACAAGGCCTCTAGTCTTGCCCTAGGAGCCGCAATAGCTGCCTTGGCAGGGGCATTCTGGGCTTGGAAGTTGACAGGCTTCGAGCCCACATTTATGGCTCCAGCAAAATCGACCTTCCTTGTGTGGGCAGCGTTCGTTATTGGTGGGGCGGCAAACAATCGAGGTATGATTATCGGAGCATCAATTATCGTACTAATGGAATTCGTATTCAATGTCCTAGTGGCAGCCAGCTCGCCCGACCTGCCACTGTATTCAACAGCAAACAGAATTGACAGTCTGTTCGAATGGATCGTTACCGATCAATGGGCTGTCACTAAGGCATTCCTGATTCTGACCGCAATCGGTATCGCAATTAGGTCCAGGGGAGTTGCTGAGACCGGTTTATGCGGTGTAGCAGTATTTGCATTCACAGCACTGATGTTGCAAGCTAAATCCATCGAAGAGGTAACAAATTTAGCAGGAGAGGTCTCAATCGCGGGAGCAAACATGGCCTATGTCAAGTTAATGCTGGTCGGCTCCTTGATGTTGTTCTCACTCAAGTACAACCCGAAGGGTTTGCTGCCAGAGGTGCCGAGCAGACCCGCGAGACCCACTGATTCAGGAGGTGAGTCGGAATGAGCTCGGTGTTGAAGGTCGACGGCCTGAGGAAGGAGTTCGGTGGTCTCGTGGCCGTCAACGATGTTTCCTTTGAGATAGGAGAGGGTGAGTTCGTCGGACTAATTGGTCCGAACGGTTGCGGTAAGTCGACCACCTTCAACTGCATCAGTGGTCTTCTGGAGCAGACGGCAGGATCTATCGAGATGTTCGGCGAGGATGTCTCCTATCTGCGCCCCGATCAGATACAGAATCTTGGTATGACAAGGACTTTCCAGCACACAAGGTTATGGCGTCAGATGACGGTAATCGAGAACCTACTGGTTCCGCCTAGAGGTCAGTTCGGATCGAACATTGCAGACCAAATTAGAGCAGTACTGACTCCTGGGTCCAACCCTAGCGAGACAGAGAGGTTGGAGAAGGCCTATTCTGTATTGGATCAATTAGAGGTGCCACACATGGCTCTGAATCTGACCAGTGAACTATCTGGCGGCCAGAGCAAATTGGTCGACATAGGCCGCTCGATGATGGGAGACCCGAAGCTACTGCTACTGGATGAACCGGTCGCAGGAGTAGCCGGCCCTCTGGCCATGAAAATATTCAACAATCTCAGGAACATAGTGAATGAGACCGGCATTTCCATTCTTATCATCGAGCACAACATGGACTTCATCCTAAGACAAGGAGTCGACCGCATTATCGTAATGAATGAGGGTGAAATCCTGATGCAAGGAACCCCTGATGAGGTCAGAGGCAATAGGGAAGTTATCGAAGCCTATCTCGGAGCCTCTGGAGAACCACAGGAGGAGTTAGAATGAGTAGAGTATTGGAAATTACAGACCTCCAAGCAGGGTATGGCTCAGTCCAGATTCTGCATGGCATCGACATACATGTCGATGAGGGAGAATTCGTCACTATCATCGGCCCCAATGGGTGCGGAAAATCAACTCTCATCAAGGCCATCTTCGGTATCGCGACATACTACTCTGGAGGAGTCAAGTACCGCGGTTCTGAGGTCTCTGGATGGAGGACAGATCAGTTGGTGAACCATGGCATAGCCTATGTCCCCCAGGTAGACAATGTGTTCCCTTCTCTATCAGTCATGGAGAACCTGCAGATGGGGGGAAACTCCCTCGATAACTCGACTCTGAATGATAGAATCGAAAGATCTCTGGAGATGTTCCCCGACCTGCGTGACAGAGTTCACGATGTAGCGGCCTCTCTGTCCGGAGGAGAGCGACAGATGCTGGCGATTTCTAGGGCTCTAATTTCTAATCCGACATTCCTGCTGTTAGACGAGCCTACAGCTGCCCTCTCGCCACTCTATCAGCAGCAGATTATCGAGCGCATAGACTCGCTTCGCGAGCAGGGAATCACAGTTCTCATCGTTGAGCAGAATGCTCGCCTCTCGCTATCTCGCTCGGATCGAGGATACATCATGGCCAACGGCAAGATTGTCCATACGGGAGATGCTCAGCATATCCTGACGGACCCTGAAATCGGCGAGTACTTCCTAGGTTCTCACTGATTGTCTAGTCAAATTCCAGACCCAATAACTCAAATTCAGCAAGAGGACAACGCGTCATGGAGGCATGATCCATGACCCTGATGTGAATTTCAGCCACAACATGAACGGTCGCTTGAAACATATGACCAGCATGGACATTGTTGTCATCATCAGACCAGCAGCAGTGGATATGGGTGAACGGCGCTCCCTCCTGTGTGCGAGCAATATTGCCTGAGAGACTCACCAATTCAGATGGCGAGTCCAAAGATCGTCTTTTGTAAACACCTTCCTCATTCATGTATCCATATTGATTTTCACGAGTTCGACCAATGCCGCTTGTGATAGCACCCGCATCAAATCCAAGATCATCTGACAGTTCCTTTAGTGCTGCATGAATTTCCTCTCCCGGGTCAAGTCGCACGAGGATATCACTTCCTGAACGTGTGTGTTCCATGAGTGGGCGATTGTGCAACGGTGCTTGAATAAATCCCAAGGACGATTTCTACTGCGTTCGGCGAAACTTACAGGATATTGCAGTGGAAGTGTTCAGTACTTCATTTGGCCACTGGAAGCAACCGTGTTGGCGCAGTGGAAGCACAGGGGTTGGATTTAGCCTCCAAACTGTTCATAGACCTTGAAACGGAGGGCGCACGCCCGGCGGTGTAAATTGTGACAATGGCTGCACACGACTCCTCTGCGAGATGGAGAACTTTCCTCACTGAGGCAAAGGAGGATGACATCCTACTCATCCTCTCAAAGCAGTCCTCGCCCTATCTAGACATACCGTTCCACGAGCTTCAGGCCTTCGACCCTGAGTTCGCCGAGGATGTACTCCAACACCCCCGTCAGATTCTTGATCGAGGATCTCAGACACTAGTTGAGATTTGCAGAGAGAGAGGAGAAGATATCGATGCGATGCTAAGGGTCGGTGAACTGCCTAGAGATAGTAGAAGAAATCTCCGCGATATCGGTACCGCAGATATCGAGCGCTTGCGCTCTGTCGAGGTGATTATCACAAAGATCTCCGATCTCAAGCCGAGGCTACACATTGCGGTATTCACTTGCGAGGCTTGTGGGAACACAATCGAGGTCAGTCAGAAGAACGAGAGGGAATTGGTAGAACCACTGCGATGCCCGACTGACTCTGGGTGTGGAGGAAGTCGGAACTCAAAGGACAATCCTACCCGATTTAATCTCGTAGTCAATGTATCTAGGATGGTTAACAATCAGTGGATAGAGATTCAGGAGTTACCCGAGAGCGTACCCAGCGGCGCTCAGCCCACACGCGGCTCAGTACTAGTCGAGGGCGATCAAGTCAACCGCCATCTACCCGGAGAGCGAATTGTCGCCAATGTGATGCCTGTGGTTCGTAGCGAAGTCAAGAGGAACCGCAAGACTCCAATGTTTGATATAATTCACCACCTCATTAGTTCCGAGCACGAGAGCACACCGTTTAATGAAATCAAAATCAACGATGAGGATAGAGAGAAGATTCTAGAGATCTCAAGAAGAGATGATTTGATTGGACTGATGCAGAACTCAATTGCTCCTTCCGTCTTCGCTACTGGAGTCATGCACTATGTCAAACGTTCTCTAGCCCTGCAACTGTTCGGAGGAGTATCTCGAATCAACCAAGACAGGACTAGGACCCGTGGCGACATCCACATCCTGCTCATGGGAGATCCTGGCGTTGCGAAGTCGCAAGTTCTCAACTACATGTCCAAGATATCCCCCCGAGGCAAGCTTGCTTCCGGAGGGGGAGTCTCAGGGGCTGGCCTAACAGCCGCGGCTGTCAGGGATGCTTTCGGAGACGGCAGGTTCGCACTGGAGGCAGGAGTCCTACCCTTGTCGGACAGAGGATTAGCAGCGATTGACGAATTCGACAAAATTAGTGATGAAGATCGCAAGGTCATGCATCCTGCTATGGAGCAGCAGGAGATTCATGTTGCTAAGGGAGGGATTACCGCAACCCTACCCTCGCGCTGCGCCATCCTAGCAGCAGCTAACCCCAAAGATGGCAGGTTCTCCAAGCGAGGCCCGAACCAGAGCGTCATGCGCTCATACAGCGAGACAGGACTACCTCCTCCATTGGCTTCGAGATTTGACATCATCTGGATGATGAGGGATGAGGTCAAGATTGAGGACGATGAGAGGATTGCCAGATACATCCTTGATAATAGGACGAAAGGAGTCAGTGAGACCAAGATAGAGGAAGCCATGAGTTTAGACCCATCTGAGGAAGTAAAGGATGAGATTTACGCATTCACCGTGGACAATACTGAACACCTCTCTCTCGAATTCTTGCGCAAGTACATCGCTTATGCCAAGCGCAATCATCATCCTGACCTCAATTCAGATGCAAGAGCCAAGATTCTGGAGTACTACACCGACGAGCGTCAATCATATGGACGAGAAGATCAGATGGGAGACTCCGAAGTGATTCCGATTACCGCCCGCGCACTTGAGGCCTTGATTCGTCTCACTGAGGCCCATGCTAGGATGCATCTGAGAGACACCGCTACAGGCGAGGACGCAAAGGTCGCACTCGCAGTATTCAGGCACTGGAGGGATGAATCGGGTATAGAGGATGACTCCGAGCTGTACTCTGGCATCTCCGCTACCGCTCGTTCTAACAACACTACGATTCGCAATATCGTCAGAGACATCTGTCATAGCGGTGACGGCACTGCGAGTGTCACAGACATCTACAACGCGGCCTCGGCTAGGAAGATTCCCGAAACTACCGTGGACGATGTCCTCCAACGCATGCTCGTGAGTGGTGAGTTGTTCAGCCCTCGTAACGATATCTATTCGTTCGCCCGCTGAGTCTATTGAACAGCGCCTCTTCGCAGTCAACATGGAGCCGCGTGGTGATATCAGAGAGCCGGGCGAACTCGAACCCGCATCCTTGGGTTTCATGTGTGGCTTGGAGATCCATCAGCAACTGGATACCGGCAAGTTACATTCAAGGATGTCCAGCGATTTATTCGACTATAGCATCGATGAGATACCAGAGAGTTGGACACGCTCGAGTCGTAGGCTAAGGGCCTCTGAGGGCGAGTCAGGGCAGGTTGATGTGGCTGCTCGCTTTGAGCAGAAGAGGAATCGCTCCTTCGTTTACATCCAACCCCCTAACGCCGGATTGATTGAGCTAGACGAGGCCCCCCCACTGGAGCATGATGACGAAGCCATCGATATCGTTCTGACCATGGCTGGAATGATGGGGGCTAAACCAGTCTCAGCATTACAGGCGATGAGGAAGACTGTTGTTGATGGTTCCAATACTAGTGGCTTTCAGAGAACTACGCTTGTCGCAACCGATGGTGCAATCAAAACTGAAGAGGGCCAGGTCGGCGTCGATGTAATCTGCCTCGAGGAAGATTCGGCAAGAAAGCTAGACACTAGACCATCACCGTCTGGTGAAGTGGTCTTCTACACTCTGGATAGGCTAGGTATGCCGTTGGTAGAGATTGCCACCGCACCAGACATCAAATCTCCCGAGCATGCACGCGAGACCGCTCTAGTCCTAGGAACACTGCTGAGAGATACTCGCAGAGTAAGGCGAGGACTCGGCTCTATTCGCCAAGATCTCAATGTCAGCTTAGCATGCGGTGACAGGGTCGAGATCAAGGGTTGTCAGGACCTTGATTGGATTCCACGCATCATCAGACTCGAGATGGCTAGACAATTGCATATGTACCGACTGGCCTGCGAATTGCGTTCCGTGGCAGGCCTCCCTCCCCTGCCTGTAGATCGGGCAGACGACGAGGTGCCGGTGGAGAACAGGGTCGCCGCTGCCGCCGCTGCAAGACTTCCCTTTGAGACTCATGACCTTACTGGGCTATTCGAGAACTGTGAGTCCGAGATGGTTCGAGACTCAATCTCATCGGGCTCGAACTCCCTCGCTGTTTCTCTGTCTGGTTTTGCCGGAAAACTTGGCTCGAAACAGACCGATAGCGAAGGTGCGCAACTCCCCCGTCTAGGGAGGGAACTCGCCAGCGCGGCAAAGGTGGCCGGTGTAGCCGGTATATTCCACTCAGACGAGCTGCCGGCATATGGAATCTCATCTTCTGAGGTAGAAGCCGTGAGAGATGCCCTGTCTCTGTCCGAAGAGGACGCCTTCGTTCTATGTGTTGCACCCAAGTGGCAGGCAGAACTGGCTTTAGAGTCAGTAGTGCTACGCACGCGACTTGCCTACCACCGAATACCTCGTGAGGTTCGTAATGTAGTAATCAGAAAAGGCCAGCCCGAAGACGGCACGACCACTGCGATGAGACCACTCCCGGGTGGGGCTAGGATGTATCCTGAAACCGACATCCCAGTGGTGCAGATTACCGAGCAGCACTGGCACAATATCAACCAGGAGTTACCCCTTACTTCTGATCAAAGAAAAGAGCGCCTTCAGGGACTGGGCGTCTCTGATAACCAGATTGAGGCTATTCTCGGCTCTGAGATGGATGACATTCTCATGATGGGTGCGGAAGGAAGGCCCGAGGGGTGCCCGTCCCTGAATGCAAAGACTTGGGCCTCAGCCATCCTTGACAATCTCCGCTCCGAGGTAGCAGAAGGGAGTAGTAAGGGTGAGACAGAGGTACCATGGTCAGTTCTGACCCTAGCAATTCATGCCCAGGAGATTGGGGTGGTGACTAGAGAGGGAGTGGTACCAATGGCGCGCATGCTCTGGCTGGAAGGACCAGCAACCGACTCTGGATTCGATCAGAGATTAGAATGGTTCTCGGACAAAGCCGAGGAAAAAGGATTCACTCCTGCAGATACTGGGGCTGTTGAGGCCGCGGTAGAGGAAGTTTTGGCCGAGAACGAAGACATGGTTCGAGATAGGGGAATGGGTGCGATGGGACCTCTGATGGGGGCCGTTATGGGCAAACTGGGAGGATCTGCTGATGGCAAGGCGGTGAGCGATGCATTACGCTCCAAGATTGCGAAACTATCATCCGAAGAAGGTTGAATAACCGAATTGTTCGACCATCCAAATCCATGTCTGATTTCGTCGCACTGATTGCTATCTTCGTACTAATATCAATAGCAGTAGCAGGCTCTACTGCCGAGGAGAATCGACTCAAGTCACTGTCTCTGACTTGGGTGCTGTTATTGTTGATCACTTTCCCGACTCTGAGTACCGAGTGGGCTCGGATGACATCTGAACTAATCGACGATGAGGGTGACTCTCACTATGGTCTTCCAGATATCTGGGAAGACAAACAAGTCGTTTGCTTCCACTTCCCAGATGGACATGCTCCGGATGGATATGGTGGCGCTAGATATCATATCGACAGCGATGGGACACAGTTCATGACCGACTCCGATTGGAACCAAACCGGAGCATGTATCGGTGGTTTCTCAGACTTCGAAAACGGCCTCGCTTTGATGGATGAAGCAGTTGCAACTTCTAGAGGAGACTTTGCTTACAACTCAACTCAGTACACCTTCGGTATCTTCTTCAACTCGATTGCAGAAGTCAATCCATGTGATGTCTCAGCCTGCTCGGATACATCAGGAGCTTACTGGGTACTGTTCCATAACGGGCAGATGGCGATGGTTGGAATCAGCGACCTAGAGTTGGATGAAGATAGTGTAATCACTTGGTCTATCGAGACTTGGTGAGGGTTCCATTAGGACAACCATCAAGAGCAAGTTGAATCTGACTAGTAAGGGGGCGCACATGTTCGATGCACACGCTGTCACAATCGGACCTCATGGTATGCTGTTCATCAACGCTGCAATGCTGTCCTTGATTGGCTGGGCACTGTGGAGGGCTGAGCGCAAACTTGCCTCCGGTAGCGATTGGATTCTGCTGATGATGCTGGGTGTTTTTGCGGTCTCCGGAAGAGTTCTTCTTGAGCCGATTCCCAATATTCAACCAGTCACGGTGATAGTCCTGCTTGCCGGTGTTCACTACGGTGCTCCAAGAGCCATTGCTCTGGCTACCGCAGTCACTCTGTGCTCCAACTTGATTCTCGGACATGGTCTGTGGTCACTCTACCAAGCTGTAGGATGGTCTGCGGTGGGTGTGGTTGGAGCCCTAATGTCCAACCAGTTGCTAATCGATGGTAGACTTTCAGTCAAGCGACTGGCGATTGTAGCTGCCGCTTCGGCATTTGCCTTCGACTGGATTGTCTCAGTCAGCGTATTACACTCAATGGGAAGTGAACTCCTTCTGCCATACATTGCAGCCGGACTCCCATTCGATTTGCTTCACGCAGTCGGAAATGTGGCATTCGTTGCTTGGCTGGCAAACCCCCTGAGCGAGGTTATGTCCAAGCATCTCGATGCATCCCCTCCAATGGCGGTGAGCGAATCTGTCTCGAGCACCTTCTGAACTGACAATGGTCCTAGTGACCAGAGCTGATCTAGACCTATCTAGAGGAAAGTTGGCCGCTCAATGCGGTCATGCTGTAGCTGAGTGCATCCTCAAGGCCAAGCGCGAAGACCCTAGGATGTTGAAGAGATACACTGGAGGGGGTGCTAGGAAGATTGTGTGTGCAGCTCCTAATCTAGACTCACTCAAGCGACTCTATGGAGACGCAAGGCTGTGTGGATTAGTTTGCTATATGGTGACTGATGCAGGACATACAGAAATCCCTGCAGGTACCACAACGGTTCTCGGGATAGGGCCCGGACCACGCTCTGAAATCGATGCACTGACAAGCAATCTACCGCTTGTGAAGTGAATAACTGAAGAAAGCCCACCGTGAGCGAATGCTCTAGGTGGGGGAGTATAACGGCTGGACTGGGAGGCATTTGCCCCCCAGTCCGCCTTACGTATGCCTGTCAATCTAGTTTCCCAGAATGATTAAGCCATCTCGGCGATCTTAACCGAAGCCAAAGCTCCGATACCGACCATCACGCCGTCCATGACCCAGTTGCTAGCAGCAGCAGCTATGTCGCCACCGTTACCCATTACTTGTCCGGCCATGTCCATGTTTCCACCGACCATTGTACCCAGGGCCATCACTACAAATGCAGTGACCCAAGCATCACAGCGTGTGTACACTGTCCAAAGCAGTGCACCACCAGCTATCATACCTAGAGCAGGCCACATGTCAAACGCCCACATTTCTGCGGCGGTGACATCCGACGACTCGCCAGAGGTCAGTATGACCGTTGCGAGCACTGCTCCGATAACCTGAGCTACCAGGCGGCTTCCATTGTCCATCCAACTGTCCTGATCAGCGAGGTCACCTGTCATTATGTGTCCCCAAGTGATCACGGGCAGTATGTGAGCTCCACCAATTGCCATCCAAGCTGCAGCTAGTACGAGAGCACCACCTAGGTCCATCTCACCAACTACAAGCCAGCATACCATGAAGGCGCCGCCCATTTCATTCATCATTGTGTCTGTATCAACCATTGTTGTTTCCTCCTCACTATAGTGAGTGAATCGCGGGCTTCCACTACGATTTATAATAGAATCCTACGAATTCCGGAAATATACCCCCTAAAATGAGTTATTTTCCGTAAGCCGGTGTTACCCAAGATACCTGATATCTACTCCCACATTCATTTTCCTAACATCCTCGGTGCTATGCACCGAATCTAACAGAACACTTGATTCTGCATTCTGAGCCTAAATCGTCATGAGGGCCACCCCGACTCGGGAGGGTGTGGTCACGCAGGTTGCTATTGATCCGGAAGTCCGCGACAACCTACTCTCTGAGTGCCCAGGCCTTTCAGGCCTGGTGGAATGGCTAGACTCGATAGATCGCAGACCGGGCTTGGATGAGCTGGACGGGCATCTCACCGACATCGAGGTGAATCTAGAAGCTCTCAGGACATGCATCGGCTATGCCGATGACGGCTACCAGAGGAATGTAATCAAAAAGTCAGAGCACTATGAGCTGGTTGCTATCTGCTGGACTCCTGGACAGCAAACCCCGATTCACGACCATGTTGGAAGCGACTGTGCCTTCCTGATAGTCGATGGAGTGTCCACGGAGACGATCTACGAGACCGATGAAGAAGGACTCGTTCGTCCGATAAACANCAGGCATTATCAGCCCGGAGAGGTATGTGCTGCAGAAGAGCCCGATATTCATAGGGTCTCAAACGATACNGACTCGGAATTGGTCAATTTGCACATCTATACTCCNCCGCTTCATGCGTACAAAATCTACGCTCCAGCAGATTAAGCGATATCGCGCTTGTAATCGTCCAGCACTTCACTGAACAATTGTATATCGGATTCGAATGTTTCGGGCAGCAATGGCCCGAACGAGAAGCGGAAGAATCTGGAATACGGGGTTTGGTAACTCGGATCCTTAGAATGGGGCCGAGCCATATCACAGTCAGAGGCGCATAGGATAGCGGCACCGCGCTTGAACAACCGCTTGTTTAACTCAGAACTAGTCATACCTTCGGGTAACTCGAGCCAATGGTAGAATCCACCATCTCCTGTATACACTCCAAGTCCCATTTCCTCGAATGCTTTGCCGTAACGATCTCTCTGCCAGTTGTAGTGCTGCTCAACTGCCATACGAGCCTGCTTTACGCGCTCAGGCTCGAGCAGCTTGACCGCATAGTGTTGTGAGGGATGACTCACACCTCCCATTCCAAAACTAGAGTAGTTTGCCATCGTCTCGATATTGGTCTTACTAGCAATAATCCAGCCAATTCGGATTCCTGGAGACTGTAGCCCCTTGGTACAGGCGCCGGCGAGGAAGACATTGCTATTGTCGAGGTCTTGGACGAACTCTATGCCACTGACTGATGGAGAGTGAAACATTTCGTAAGCCTCGTCTAGCAGGATTCCGTTGCCATGTTGTTCGGCCATCTCGATGAGCTCCCTCATCTCATCTCCCCAACGGGTCTGGCCTGATGGATTCTGAGGGTTCGAGATGACGGGCATCAGGCTTGTCCCCTCGCTAACCCCCTCGCGATCGAAATACTCTGAGTTGCTAGGATGGAATCCGTTCTCCTTGGTGAAGGGGACAATTTCGTACTCAGTATCAGTCTGTGTCAATATATCCAGATATGCAGGCCATTCGATATTGCCGATTCTAACTCTGACATGCTCCTTGAGGAAAGCCATCACAGTGTATATCCCAGGCCGTCCTCCTGCGAAGACCATGACATTCTCAGGAGTAATCGTTGAGTCGTAGCGTGAGTTGTAGAAATCCACTATCGCCTCGCGCAATTTTGGGTGCCCCCATGCCTTAGGATAGAACCGATCCTCTGAAGAGACATCAATACTGTTTGGAAGAGGAGGCCCACCAAACTTCTCGAGCGGTGTTGTCAAGGGAAATCCCTGTGACCAAGGATGCGTTCCCTCAGTCCCCATGAAACTTCCAAAAGCATCTCTGAACGCGTACAATGTCTCGTAGATTCCCATCGGCGGGCAGTTGTCAGACAGAAAAGACTCCACTTGTCTTGGTACGCTATTTCCCCCTACCATGGCTCCCCGTACGGCTACATACAAATTAGTTTCACCGTCTCTATTCAGAATAGTAATTAGAATGGTGAATAAGCGTTAATACTCTCTACCGTTGTAGGGGCCTTATGAGCCACGCTGCTAGACGACGAATATACCTTCCAACATTGCTAGCATTGCTATTATTGGGCGCCTCTGCTTCTATGACTATGGATTCGGAGGAAAAGGCCGAATTGACTGTAGAAGAGACAGTTTTGGAGACTCACTCGACATCAAATTTGAATTTCCCCGGCATGCAAGATGGCTCGATTTATTCTGTCACTTCTCTCACGGCTTCCTTCCAACACACATGTGTTATCCTGAATGACCAAACGATGAGGTGCTGGGGCGATGCAGGCCAGGGATTCCTAGGGAACAACGATTTTTGGTGGGAATACTGGGTTCCTCAGTACGTTAGCCTCGGAGATAATGGAGGCGCTTCCTACGCAGTTGAGACCTCATCATGGGGGCATCATTCTTGCACCATAATGATCGATGACGCAATCAAATGCTGGGGAGAGGCAGGACACGGCCAACTCGGCCACGGTGTTCATGGAGGCTTCCATAGCGACCCCATAGGCGTAGCGTCACTAAACGGAACACCAGTTGAGATTGCAGCTGGTTTCCACCACACTTGCTCAATCATGGATGACTACAGCCTCTATTGTTGGGGCGACAATTTCTATGGTCAAGTCGGAAACAATGGTACGCTTGGTGGAGCCGATGAGGATGTTGGCTATCCCACACATATTCCTCTGCCTCATAACCGAACCGCCATTGCTGTCAATCTCGGCGGGAACTCCGGATGTACAATTCTAGATAACGGCAGTGGAATGTGCTGGGGCCTGAATGACCAAGGACAACTGGGCGATGGCACCCAGACAGACAGAAATGTCCCCACCCCAATAACTGCTATCCCAGCGAACAGGACACTAGCCGCCCTTGCTGTGAGCACCCAGACTACATGTGCTATTCTGGACAATGGTAGAGCAGTCTGCTGGGGTCTGAATGATGTGGGCCAGTTCGGTGACGGGACATTCACTAATTCGACCTCCGCTTCCTATGTCTCTCTGCCTGCTAACCGAACCGCGATTGCTATCGATTCGGGTAGGGAGCATGCCTGTGCAATACTTGATGACAACAGTGCATGGTGCTGGGGCAAGAATCTTGATGGGCAATTGGGGGATAATACTACCAACTGGTCCAATGTACCTGTCCCCGTGGCCGGGAACCACTCATTCTCGGCTATTTCGACCGGGTATTACCATACCTGCGGGATTCTCACCAACGCATCCGTTTACTGTTGGGGATATCACGGAGGAGGCCGTCTTGGCATAGGAATCGATGTGGACGCAGACGAGCCCGCATGGGTGAATCTAACCAGCGGTGCCGCAGGACTACATGGGTACCTCGGAGAGAGAGATCACGACGGTGACGGCATACTCTCTATCTTTGACCAAACGCCCTATCCTCCACCAGTCTGCACTGAAGGAAACTATCTCGTCGGCTATGAATGCATAGATGCTTCACCAGGGCATTATGTCGCCAATAACGGCTCGACAGAGCAGACTCCCTGCGCTAATGGCACCTATCAACCATATTCCGGCCAAAACTCGTGCTATCAGACAGACTCGGGTTACTATACGGATGAATTAGGCTCAATACAACAGACAGCATGCTCTCCAGGCTCCTATCAACCAGACATCGGCCAAACCTCTTGCATAGATGCGACACCAGGGAACTATTCCACGCATTCAGGGTCGATATCACAGTCTGTGTGTACTGCTGGAACCTACCAGCCGAACTTTGGCCAACCATCCTGCTTAGATGCTGACCCGGGTCATTTTGTACTTCTGCAGATGCAGACTAACCAGATTCCTTGCGCCCCCGGCTTCTACCAGCCAATAGCAGGACAGACTAGCTGCTTCTCGGCCTCTGAGGGACACTACGCCCCAGGCGAAGCCTCCTCTCAGCAACTCGAGTGCGAACCTGGAACTTATGCTGACAGGAGAGGATTCGATGCTTGCGATTTGGCCGACCCCGGGCATTATGTTCCCGGCAGCGCAGCTATTGAGCAGTTGGCTTGCTCAGCCGGTTTCAATCAACCATCTATGGGTATGACGGAATGCCTGATTAACGATCCTGGATACTACACATCTCAATCAGGAACAGCCAACCCATTGGCGTGTCCTGGAGGTAGTTACCAACCAGATTCTGGAGGCACCGGATGCTTAGATGCCGACCCGGGTCATTATGCTCCACCACCCGCCAGCACATCGCAGTTACCTTGCGCGGTGGGAACTTATGCTCCCACTGAAGGTACAGCAGTGTGCACATCTGCCGACCCGGGTTATTTCGTCGCAGAAGAAGGCTCGTCAGGCCAAGAGGCATGCCAAGCAGGCACCCACCAATCAGATTCCGGGTCTTCGGAATGTTCTGAAAATGATCCAGGATACTATACTGATTGGTCGGCAGAAACCGAGCAGACTCCGTGTTCACCAGGAACTTATCAGAACGCTCCCTCTTCCACTTCTTGCATAGAGACAGACTACGGCTACTATGCTCCTGAGCTCGCCACTGAAAATCAAATTCCTTGCGATGTGGGAACCTACCAATCGTCCAAAGGTCAAGCTGCTTGTATTCCAGCTGAGAAGGGCCGCTATGTCGATGAGCAGATTGCCACAGAGTCCACTCCCTGCGATGTGGGAACTTACCAGCCCGGAGAGAGCCAGTCCTCATGTTTGGATGCTGATCCCGGTTACTATGTCCCTTCGGAAGGTTCCGAATTACAAATTCCATGTGAAAGGGGAACCTACCAGTCTTTGTCAGCCCAGACCGAATGCGATAGGTCCGACCCGGGTTACTATGTAGCCAACAGTGCCGCTAACTCTCAGACCCCCTGCAATCCGGGCAACTACCAGCCGGTTTCAGCTATGATGAGCTGTAAAGAGGCAGATATCAATCACTATGTCGAGGAGTCCGCTGCTGCCAGCCAGACCAAATGTTCTGATGGATATAACCAGCCTGAGATAGGTATGACTAGTTGCATAAAGGATGAGGCAACAATCCCGATGATTGCTATCGTGGCAGGAGTGGGAATACTAGTCATAGCGGGTATATTTATGCAATCTCAGAAGCCCAAGTCATCTCAGAAGCGTCGTAAGAGAAAACCTCGAAAGGGTAAGAGAAGACCACCTCAAGGGAAGAGAAAGAGGCGCAAGCCTGCACCGGTTCCTAGCACCGAGGCCTCCCAAGAGGAAGAGTGACATCCTAGCGCAGTTGATATGCAATAGGGCCTCCCCCGGAATCCATGCGAGACTACCCCGGCGACAGGGTCGACCTACGCAGTGATACGGTCACTCAGCCCACTCCGGCCATGCGTGAGGCAATGTCGAAGGCTGCGGTCGGGGACGATGTCCTAGGGGATGACCCCACCGTAATCGAACTCCAGAACCGTATTGCTGAGATGCTGGGCAAGGAGGCGGCTCTGTTCGTTCCTTCCGGCACGATGTCCAATGCTGTGGCAATCAAGACCCAGACTAGACCTGGGGATGAAATTGTCACTCATCGCAAGAGCCACATCTACATGTACGAAGCAGGAGGTTACGCGGTACTCGCGGGTTGTTCGATTTCCTTGGTCGAAGGTCAGATGGGACAGATGTCTCCAGATGATGTTAGAAAAGCAATTCGGAAGGTGGCTGGAAGCGATTCCCATTATCCTGAATGCACATTGATTTGTGTAGAAAACACAGCCAATGTAGGGGGAGGCTCAATTTACAACCAAGAGACTTTGGATGCAATTTGTGAAGTCGCCCACTCAAATGACTGCAGAGCCCATTTGGATGGTGCGAGAATGTTCAACGCGGTCGTTGCCAGCGGAACCGATCCAGCGAGAATGGTGAGGGACTTTGATACAATCTCTATATGTCTCTCTAAGGGCTTGGGTGCTCCTGTTGGCTCGGTCTTAGTTGGTGACGCTTCAACCATCGCCGAGGCTCACAGATGGCGCAAGATGTTTGGAGGTGGAATGAGGCAGGCAGGGATGCTAGCAGCCGCCGGGTTGTACGCGCTTGAGAACAATATCGATAGATTGGCCGAGGATCATGCCCGGGCCCGTCGCCTGGCTGAGGCTGTGGACGCAATGGGCGCATACTCAGTGGACTTGGATGCTGTTCAGTCGAATATGGTGTACATCGATTGTAGTAAGGGCGGCGCTAAGTCCCTAGTCGATAAGTTGGCCGAGCAAGGAGTCGATGTTCTAGACCTCGAGCAAGGAGTTGACTACGGGGATGTTTCTACGGTCAGGGCGGTGGTGCATCTACATGTGACTGACGAGGACATCGACCGGGCTATTGTCGCCTTCAAAACCGCTCAATAACCCGTAAGCATTCAATATCCGGTAGGGGAGCGAAGGCCATGCGAATTGCCTCAGCACTAGTGGTAGGTCTGTTGTTGTCGTCCTTCGCTATCACAGTCACTAGCAGCGAAGGGAGCTCGATGTGGGACGATGCCAGAATGGGTGTAAACGGAGGTACCGTAGGTGTGATTGCAATCCCTCTGGGAAACGGCTCTAACATCTCAGAGATTACCGTTCAAGAAGATGACTTCGCCCCAGTCGTAGAGGTGTATACTGCCACATGGTGCACGAATTGCGTCTACACCGAGAGTACCCTCGACGAGGCAATTGGAGACACAGAGGTGTTCAGGATACATTATCATAGACACAAGTTCGAGGCATTGGACCCATTCGGCAGTAACTCAACCGAACATCGTTGGGAGTCGACCTACGGTGACGCCTCATACGCTTATAGCGATCCTAGCAACACACGCATTCCCCCCTCTAACGTATTCTCCGGAGAGAGACTCCACCTGGGCACAAGAGCCAGCTCCAGCAGTCTAGTCAACGACTATGCTACATCACTTGCGACCGGTGTATCTGAACAGTTCCATGGATCAGCCTCATTATCGATATCGGAGTCAGAGCAAGGCTCGCTGCAAGCCTCTTGGAATCTCAGTCAATTAGAGTACTATTGCATGGAAGGGGCCGGCGGTTGTCCTACCATCACTCTCTCTCCTTGGGTTATGTTCATCGAGGATAGTGCCTACTTCCCAGAGGGCACCAACGGCTTGGATTACTACCATCATGTGCTTCATGAGGCTCACGAAGTTGAGGGAGTTTCAGGTTCAATCACACTCAATCCACCCGCCACTTGGGATGGCGACGATCTGCATATTGTGCTATTGATTGATTGGTCTTATCCAGAAGAGCCCGAATCACCCCTCCCCGCTCCCGGAATTGTAGCAGTTCTAGTTTGCATGCTGGTGGCCGCTGCATCTCGCAGACAGAGATGATTATCAGGTCGCATGGAATGCCTCAGTTGGGTTGAATAACCCCGCCCCTCCATCGCGGATGCTCGGTGATGCTCGTGAGACACGAATCCAATGTTCAGGTGACTTGTGAAGAGGTTCCGAGAGGAAGGATGCCTGACTGGTTATTAGCTCACTTGACTGCACAATCTCTGGGTCCAGGAGATGAGTCCAACCCGCAGAGCAGACTGCTCATAATCTACCCTACAGAGTCATCCAGACGACAAGCGCTGTCTGAGATTCAGAATAACCATGCCGTGGATAAGACTCTGCACCACACCATAGCCTCACTACGCTCATCCCTACTCGCAGATCTCAGGGTTCCAAGACTACTCAGTACAGAGGCACCCTTTGAGATTATTCTGCATGAGGAATGCAGTAAGGCCGCCTCACAACTCGCTTTCCCACTCATCAATCCATTACCTGATATGAGGTGGGGAAGGGGCAAGACAGCAACCCTCTCAGAGTTACACTCCTATCTCTCCGAGCAATCAGCGACGATTCGGTGGGATGGGCCAGGAATAGCCTCCTTCAGGACAGTTATCGCTGACCTGGAAGAGAGATTGGGCGGGACCCACCCAGACATGGCCACAGAGTGTATTGTCAATGGTCTGGAAGACTCTGACACACCCTTTACACTGCTAGATGTTGATGGTATCCTGATGCTCGACCACCCACCCGGTCTGTCTGAGTGCGACATCGACATGCTGCTGTCGCTTTCCAGCCACCGCCCCATCCATCAGTTAACCCACCCGGGTAACTTCAGGTTGGGCCATCACGGACTTATGCTGGTAGACGAGCATCCTATCTCAGAACTATCACAACTACCAGATTGGATTCCACCCCATCAACCCAATCACACTGCCGCAGATTCATCCGTCACTAGGCTAATGCTACAGAGGGAGGAACACTCATTCGACGCGGCAATTGTACTCGCCCGAGATCGCTTGGAGGAGAGTCAAGATTCGAGGATAATAATCGTCGATCCTTCTTTGGATTCCAATCTACACAAATGGGGCCAGCGTCTGAAGTCAATTGGGATTGAGGCACCACAAGCGAAGATACCTTCCTCATCTCACCCAGTCGGCCATTGGATTGGCACTCTGGCAAACCTCCCCCATGGCCCAGACGCTTTCTGTCTACAAGCATTGAGATCTTTAGCTATACAATCTACAATCAAACCATTCGAAGCGTCCCTCGGGCACCCCTCAAACTCTCGAATCGAGCCAGTCGCTGACCCGGAGATTCTGACACGACTGGCTCGAGATGATCATGTCTTAGGGGGGCCGGGAAACCTCGAGAAGTGGCTTCGCACCCTATCGCGTCCGACAGCATCGCAGTATGATCACATATCTAAGGAATCGACTCAGTGGTGGCTGCTATGCCTAGCAGAGTCGTTACGCCCTATCCTGAATCGAGAGGATCTGCTAGCTCTTTCAGATGAGAGTATAGTGATAGGTTGTGAGACGGGAGAAGCCCTACCTCTCCCGGAACCAGCATCAGATGGCGATGGCTGGTTGAATCGTCTACTGTCTTCCATGGATTTGAAATCGCTGATGGAGCACAGTGATGGCGAAGGGACCACCCCAGCAACTGTAGCACAGGCTATTATCAAGGATCACCGAGCCCTCCGATCTTATCAGTCCAGTCTTGGATTGAAAGCTCCTGAATCTGGGCCTGACTGGGTGGATGAGTTTGACTATCTTCTGAGCCGCTCCTGGGTGGAGGACGGGACTGCACCATCCACTCACAGGGTTACTCTACTAACTCCATCCGAAGTCTTGGGGTGCACTGCAGATCACATCATCATGGCAAACCTATCCAGTTCTTCATGGGACCTCAGCGTTCCTAGGATGGCCTTCCTTGGAGATGAGGAGAGGCATTCCGAAGGACTACTGCGACCTGATGGCCCAATCCGGGACGCCCGACACTATCTGGAGAGTATACTCGCTTCAGCCAATGAGGTGATTCTACTAGATCCATCTCTCGATGATACATCTCCTCCAGCCGCACCTTTGCGGGAATGGGCGACGGTCAATGACCCCAAGAACGAGGCTACAATTTTCGCATTCGATCCAAACTCACCGCTCGAGCCAAGAGGTGAGAGGCAACTGGAAGGTGCCATGATGAATCGAATGATTGTAGCGCCCAGAGCACCACTCAATCCCAACTCAATCACCATCCCTCTAGATGCCACTCTCCAGAGAGATCGAGAGCGCAGGGAACCGAAGCATACCGATGAAGATGGATATCTGCCAAAGTCAGCTAAATCCCATCTGTTGTCTGCTGAAGTATCCGACTATTCCCGTTCCACCCCAGCCGGTGTAGATCCACCGCGTTCCAACCAGAGATGGCCAGTGATTGGGGGCTTTGTTAAAGGAGGAAAGAAAACACCTTCAATCGATTACAGGCCAATAACTCCTAATGAAACAGGGACGGAGATTAGTGATGCAAGACACGGACACCTATCAGGGGCGGAGCAACACATCGAAATCTGGTCCCCAAGCAGGTTGCACGATTGGCTACGCTGCCCAAGAATGGGTTGGCTTTCCAGAAGTCTGAGAGCAGACCAAGACGAGCGCCAGTCAGAGGATCTAGACCCACGTACTCACGGCGAGTTGTTGCACCTGGTGCATCATGATATGATTTGCAGCGTATTGGGGATGGAGATTGGTATCGAGAGACAAATTGATGATGATACTGCCCTCAACATTTCTTCCTCTGGCTTAAGCGAGGACGAGATGATGAGGGTGGCATTAGAGTCATTGGACTCCAGAGCACCTTGGTTGGATAGGACCGACGCAGTTTCGAATCACAGACTCAGGATTCTAACTGGTTTGGGAAGGCCAGAATGGAACGACTGGCTCGCCAGTCCTGCAGATACTCTAGCATCCGGCAGAATTGGGACCATCGTGAAAGCAGAGGCGGAACTCAATGACGCCGCACCACTATGTCTAGAGTGGGACATGTCGGATTTTGATACGAAAGGTATCACCATCTCAGTCCCAACAGAACTCTCAGGCGAGAAACTTCCCTCTATCCGAGTAAGGGGACTAATAGATCGCGTCGATGCTCTGCCCCTAGATCCTGAAACCGGTACTTGGGTAAACCGAGATGGCGACGAAACCGTAGCCCCACTCAGGCTACATGGCTCCGAGTGGAAGCCAAGAAGACTGATTGCAATCAGGGATCTGAAGACTTCTGAGAGCAAGACAGCAGAAAATCGCCATTCAGATGGCCTACTCCAGGAACTACAACTGGCACTCTATTCTCGAGCATGGGAGATTGCTCATCCCGGGGACCTAGTTGTAGCTGCTGGAATCTCCCTGTTCAGTCATGAAACCGAGCATATGGTGGAAGTCTCTTCGAAGCATCTCAGCGACCAAGTTAGCATAGGGACTCGTACAGATATCGCCACACATCTCTATCGCTTCATTGACGAGCCTCCTTCTCCGGATAGCGATCATTTCAGAGCATGGCTAACTCATCGCCTCACAGTTGCATTGCGTGCAGCCAGAGGAGCCGCCGAAGGTCGAGTCCACCCCACTCCTTCAGAGGGCGTATGCGCCTACTGTTCGGTAAGCGATGCCTGCGATGTCAGAATGGAGGGAAGATTCTGATGCGCCTAAACACAGCCCAACGGCTGGCTCTAAACATCGACTCACACATTGTGATTGACGCTGGAGCAGGAACTGGCAAGACCAGCACCATTGTACACAGAGTGATTGAACACTATCTGACAGAGGATCAGAGAGCGACTAGAATACTGCCCACTCCGGAGCGACCTGCAAAACTTCCAGGGGGCATGATAACCGCCCCATCTTCCGAGAGGATCGATCTCAGGGAATGGGGAGGATTGCTCCCCGGTGAGGTTGTGCTACTGACCTTCACAAATCGAGCTGCCGATGAGATGCGAGACCGGCTGAGGAGTGACATCGCTGGATTGAGGCCGGGCCCCACTGGCTCGGATGAAGCTGGAAGGAGCGACCCAAGAATCAGAGATTCAGGTTTCGGAGAACAGCTCCTGACACTCTTGGAGGATGCTCCAATCGGCACAATAGACTCCTTCCTGAATCGACTAGTCTCACCTTACCGAGGTCTATTGGGCGATGCCCTCAGCCGTGAGAATGTCTCGGAAGCAGGCCGAGCACTACTGGTGGAATCGGCTCTCAACACCCTATGGCGGCTGCCCAGCGCTGTACCCCGTATTGGAGAAGCGGTAGATGCCGGCTTACCCTCTGAGATGGCATCCGACATCCTAGCCGCTCGTGACCGTATAGCGAGCCACTACTCTGGAAGGTGGACCGCAGCGAAGGTGCTGCGCAACCTAGTCGACAAGTCCGTCTTCATCGAAGAAGCTTCGAGAAATCTGATGGTAGATGGACGATTCTCTGCCGATTTACTACATCAGCAGATTATGGCATCTATTGCACCGGAAGATATTCGTCAGCACGCAGAACTAGTTCACTCGATAATCACCAGATTCAGTAATCTGGTGAAGGACAACTCAGCGCTGCTAGCCTTGGATGGGTGGCCGGCAGAATCGAGGATGGCTTGTCTGGATGAACTCTCTACCGAACCCATACCTGATGACCCTTGGGAACAACTAGTATGGTTGGGGCACATCATCGAGTGTACTCTAAATCGCGGGGGTTCTCTGAGAAAGGGAACTCTTTCCTTCCTACCTTACAACAACCTGCCATCCGACGACTGGGTGGCTGGAATTGCCAAGGTTTCTAGCATTAAGGATCGTACTAGCAAGGAACATGTCAAGACCGGAATAAAGGCTATCTCAGATGACCTGAAAGCTACTTGGTCCTCCGATTCAGGTCTATTGGTTCTACATTTCACTAAGCTGGCCATGTTCCTTGACGGAACTAGACCCCCAGCCTCACCGGGCTCTTGGAGGCCAACGGTTACACCGTTACCCGACCCCCTTCCTGAGCGCATTGATTCTCAACCACAGGAGTTCGGATTCGGTTTGGAGTCCGAGGTGAGGAACTTGGAAGACCTATATCTCGTGCATCACGGATTCAAGGGAATATTGCAGAAACTAAAGGAGAGAGACGAGGTACATGACTTCGACGACATTCAGAGGTTGGCCGGAGATTTGCTACTCGCCAACTGCCCCTCAACATGCAGGGCATTCTATCCTGACTCTTTGCAGGGTGATCTTGACTCAATCTCTGACAGTCCTTGGACTGATGACCATATCCACACGGCTTTCGATACACTTGGGAGGTTGGAAGCCAATCCAAGTTTGGCTGGTGCGGCAGCCTCAGATCTCGGGGCTATCCGCAATGATCTACAGTACAGGTACGATCTGCTAAGATCGATTAGGAGGAGGTACAGGGCATTCATCATCGATGAGGCTCAGGACAATTCACCACTCCAATGGCGTTTGCTGGCAAGGTTATGGGGTGAGAGGAGGATTGAGAATGACGAGTCCGAGACACCAGATACTCCATGGCAACCTACAGTATGTTATGTGGGTGATGTCAAGCAGAGCATCTATGCTTTCAGACAGGCGGAAGTGACCGGATTCCTAGAATACGCTCGCCAGTTAATGCTCGTCAACGACCACGAGATTGCTAGTGTTCCCGCACTGGTACGCAAACCCGCTCTTCGCAGGCATTCCCACAGCCGTGATCCTAGAAACGCTCACGCCCTGACTATAGCCAAGGCCAGCGAGCATATGGAGAAGGGAGGAAGGGATCTAGTTCCGTGGATACCATTCGACGCCACTGACCGAAATCTCCCAGCCCCAGGGGAGCCCGAGGTCGAGCGCCGAAGGCGAGGTATGATAGCTCTACAAGTCAACTATCGCACCAGCGGAGGTCTCCTCAGAGCGATGAACGAGTGGTGGGAGGATGTCTTTGCCCATCGCCACAGGATGTTCCCATCAGCGGACTTCTATGCTACTCCTCAGACTCTCTTTGCAGATCCAGATAAACAAGATGACTCTGGATCAATAGAGTGGATATGCCCACTCTCCACTGGTGGGGAACAGGATCCTCCAACAGACCTGACTACCCCCTTGGATCCATTTGGCCCCGGTCCACCAGACCCTCTAGAGCGTCAAGCGTTGATGCTAGCACTAAGGGTCCGCAGCCTAATTCTGGGAGAGACGGTCAGAGTCAGGGCCACTGATGGGAGTTGGCACGAACTCGAGGCGGACGAACCAGTGGATCCTAGCGACATCATGATTCTACTTCCAACTAGGCCTAACATTCGCGACACAGTCATCAGAAATTTACGTGATCATGGAGTCCCAGCCCAGGCAGACCGCGAAGGAGGACTACTCGAGAGGCCAGCGGTCCACGCTCTCGAAGGCCTCCTACAACTCATTGCCAGACCCACTTCTCGACACAGTGCTACTTGGGTCGCTCGCTCGGCAATCGTCGGTATGGACGACTCCGAACTACAATCGTATCTTGATGGTGCCAGAAAGGGAGATGATCTCCTGCACCGATTGTCAGAATGCTGTCCAAATGACAGACTGAGAGCACTAGTCGAGAGGTGGAGAGAACTCTCATCCTGTGGCCGTGTCATCGATCTACTCGAGGAGACCATAGACCATTCAGACCTTCTAGTAGGTTATCACGACCCAGCATCTATTCAGGATGTAGAGAACTTCGTAGAGGTAGTCAGGGGACTCTCTCTAGAGGTCGGAGGCGATCCGATGGTACTCGCCGATCGAATACGCGACCTGAGAGAGGACAACTCCAACGCCATCGAAGCGGTCAACACACCACCCAGCAATGCTGTAAGGGTCATGACCATACACAGTGCAAAGGGACTCGAGGCTAAGGTGGTCTTCCTCGTAGATCTGTTCTCCAATAGGCAGACCAATATGACGAACGAGAATATGAGTCGTCTTATTGTCAGTCCCGAGATGTTCTCGGGCAACCCAAAGCCCTGGCCAGGCAGAGGTTCACCTCAGTCTGCTGTCTGGAATCATGTAAGTTGGCTGCATCGGGCCCGCAAGAGCGCAGAGGCGAGAAGACTTCTCTATGTCGGAGCCACTAGGGCCGAGAACAAACTAGTAATCGTCGGATCTCCCCGCAAGACTGCTTGGAATGAAGATACCGGGCTTGTAGTGCCGTGGACATATGACAAGGCCATACCTCAATTAGGTCAGATGTGGATGGAGTCTCTGAGACAGGGATCCCTAAGGAGAGCCGAGACAGACTCTCCTTGGATTGATGAGGAGGATGACCAAGATCCACCACCACTCAGGATGAGGGGATTCAGAAACTTCAATCCAGTTAGAATGGTATCCAACGGCTCAATAGGTGACTCGCAGACACTCGATGGGATGCTCATCATGCACCACCCAGATTGCTTCGAAACAGAAGAATCAGTATTGACTCCTCTACAGCGTATTGAGAGAATGGACGATGCTGCTAGGTCATCAGGCACAGAGTCTGAATCAGTCGTTACACCAAGAGTTGATTCTGCGCCTCGTATAATCCTCTCACCAAATCGGCTTCCTGTATTCGACGAGTGCACTAGGAGGCAATGGTATGAGACTAGAGGTGGACTGAGTCCAGACCCGATAATGCCTGTTGAGGGAGCCATGGAATCTACCAGTATGCCGAGCAATGTTGACCCTGCTACATTCGGAACAATATTCCATAGAGTTTTGGAGATAGGTCTTGGAAACCCTGGTCTCGATGGCCAGAATCCAAGTGCACCTCTGCTACCGTCGTGGACGGTCTATCGGGAGGACAGAATCAACGATCCGGAGATTTACAAGACGGTATTCAACGAGTTGCTGCCACCCGATGCCGACGAGGCTAGAACATCTGAATTAGTAGCGATGATGGCGGACCGAGTCAGCTCCGGTTCACTCGGCGCAATGATACGAAAGAATGTCGTTCGCAACCACAGATTGGAGGCACTGAGGACTGAGATGCCATTCCATATCTCAATCGATGTCGACACCAAAGGCGCAGCCAAGCATAGATGGAGTCCCGATGGAGATATCCCGATGATAAGCCACGATAGTGCAGTAGTCGAGATGAGCGGAATCATCGATCTAGTCGTATGCACGCAAACCACTGATGGACAACCCGCTATCCGTGCTGTAGATCTGAAAACTGAGGATGCTGGCGCGATAGATGCTGATACTCCTACCAGACTCATTGAAGCACTGGGCTCCGAGGAAGCCGGGCCCGCAAATGAGGCCGAAACCGAGGTCCTATCAAAGCACAGTCTACAACTCGCACTATACTATCGTGCACTGAAGAGCATCGAGGATGCGAGAGAGGCTGAGGGATTATCATCCCGACAGGTCCTTCCCCCTGCTATTCTAATTGGCGTAACTGGTAGATTAGTCGAATATCCAGAAGAGATGTTGGCAAGATCACTCTCTAACCTAGATGCTCTCCTTGAGAGAAGCGCGACAATGTCACTGTCATCATCGATGCCCCTGTCTTTGTTCGAGAGATTGCCCAACGAGTCTTCAGAAGTGTGCGACAGATGCCCGTTCAGCCGAGGTCAAATTCCTATTTGTGGTCCACAAGATGCATAGCACAGAGTCGAAGAATCCATTTGCCCAATCCCACACACAGGGCCATGGCAATCAACTTGGATGCACTGGCAAAGAGAAGTGATGAGGTTTGGGAAGAGTCGATTCTACCCAACCTGATGGAGTTCGTTAGCATCCCCGCCCTCTCTCCTCTCTTCGAACCTAAGTGGGCGGAGTTGGGAGAGCTAGACGCAACCATTGACCTATTCTGCTCATGGCTCGACGAGCAGAATATCACTGGTATGAGCCATGAAGTCCATCGGATTGACGACAAGTCGCCAGTGCTTCTGGTGACTATCGAGGGCACTGGCCCAGGAGAGGTGATTTTCTACTCCCATCTAGACAAGCAACCATCCAAACCCGAACTCTGGTCTGAAGGATTACATCCTCTGAAGGCAGTTCGCAGGGACCCGTGGTTGTATGGGAGGGGCTCAGTCGATGACGGCTATGGAGGATACCTATGCGTAACCTCAATCCGACTTCTCCAGGAAGCTGGAATCCCTCACCCCCGCTGCTCTTTCTTGATTGAGACCTGCGAGGAGTCGGGCTCATTCGATCTCCCACCATACTTGGACGCGCTGAGCGAGCAGTTAGGAGACCCCGACATGATTGTGGTCTTGGACAGTGGTGGTCCCGACTATGACCATGTTTGGATGACTGAAGCTCTCAGAGGTCTAGTTTCAGGAACTCTCTCTGTTCAAGTTTCACATGAGGGAATTCACTCGGGTACATCGGGCGGGTCTATCCCCTCATCATTCAGAGTTCAGAGAATACTCCTCGACAGAGTTGAGGACTCATCCACAGGGGAGATCCTCATCCCTGAGATGCATGTCGAAATCGGCACTGACATCCGTGAGAAGGCTGCAGCTTTGGCAGATGTGGTCGGAGACAGCTTATGGGAGCAATTCCCAACGGTTGACACCCTAGTTCCGGTTGCAGACTCAACCGCTGACATGATTATCGCGATGAACTGGCAACCCACTCTATCGATAATCGGTGCTGATGGCATGCCAGCGGTACAAGTGGCTGGGAATGTCCTGCGGACTAACACTGATCTGAAACTGAGTTTCAGAATACCTCCTGGAGTGGATTCTGAATCCGTAGTCGAGAGTGCCAAGCAGATTCTGGAAGCAGACCCTCCGTACGGCGCCGAAGTCACATTCTCTCCCGACTCTTGCGCTGATGGCTTCCATGCTCCTCCGCTAGGAGGCAGAGTAAGCAAGGCAATCAACGAGGCCGCAATGACTCTGACAGGACTCCCTCCACGAGCTTCTTGGACAGGAGGCACTATCCCGTTCATGGCAATGATGCAGGGCAAGTACCCGGATGCCATGTTTCTGTGCACTGGTTCTGCAGGACCAGGAAATAACGCACACGGACCCGATGAGAAGCTGCATATCCCCTCCTCAAAGAGGCTCACTGCGGTGCTGTCTGCAACCATAGCCGCTATTTGTGAATGAGCCCGTATAACACGGTTGGTAGATTCAATACAACCCGCCGGGGTTATATCGGATGCGTTTGTCGAGCCCCTTAGGGGGGCTCGTATGTCTGAAGAAGAAGGAACAATCACACCTGAGGTCAGAATTCGCCAGTTGGAGGAGAGACTGGCCGAGGAGACAGACCGTCTAGAAAAGCTGTATGTGGCGTACAAAAAGGTCGAGGATGAGTTCTCGGAGAGGAACGCCGAGTTTGAGGTTCTAGAGAAGCAATTAATCGATTCAGCCGTCGAATATGAAGCACTCGAAGACCTTCTCTCGGATAAGGAGGCGAAGGTCCACGAACTCGAACTCGATGGAGCAAAGTCATCCAAGAAGATCGAACATCTTGAGCCAGAACTTGAGAAGCAACAGGAGATGTACACTCGCGAATCAGCTCGCCTTGGAAGAGTCTTCGAACTCGCTGAGGAACTCGATGAAGCAAACCGCGTCGCAAACGCAGAATTAGGTGCTAGAGATGACTGGTATGTTCAGCACATGCAACTATTCGAGCAACTCAATGAGGCAATCAAGACCCGCTATGAGATGATTGACAGAGCAGTAGAGTCGGCCAAGGAAATGCTCTCAACTCAAGAGACATTCAAGGAGCGGATGGACGAGGCACTCGATGCTGTAAAGGAAGCTACTGAGGATGATTCTGATGAGTCAGAGGAATCCGAAGAGGACAACTCCTGATCACTCCGGCTGATGCTTGTAGCAGTAGTCTGCGTCATGCGTGTTTTTTGTTGATTTCCTGATTCCACACTGGATTCCAGTTGCCGAATCTATATGGTTACAATATATCTGAATTTTTCTCTTGCCGAGACTTTCAATTTTCTGTAACCGCATCTGTCTCATCTGCCATTGGTTATGTTCCTGAAACATATCATGATTGTCCAGCCATGTTGTAATATTCCGTCTCCAAACACCTTTAGTCCAAAAACCCTTGATTCTTATTCCCCTGTCATCCACTCGCTTTCCCTTGTCATCATACTTGCCGATTTCATTAAACCAAAAAGAACCGCAAACCTCGCAATATCCAACATTTGTAACTCCCCGGAATACTTGTCCAGAGGTCCATTGACCTCCCCCAACAATCTCAGCCCATTCAACCGAGATATTGGTCATTAGATTCTCACCAACTGAAATATCACTATCTGATTTACAGGTTGGACACCCAATTCTTTCATCTTCATCTTCGGCCTTGGGCAATTCTACAATACATTGTATTCTAGGATCGATGTTCTTCTCATTTAGGAGTAAACCTTCACACTCTCCACATAGGCGAGCATCTCCTCTCGGCCAATATCGCAATTCACCACCATCTATTGGACAGAAGTAGGTATCGTCCTTTGCGTACCGAATCAGATAGTTTTCTTCCTGGCCCTTGTGTTGATAACAGAACTCAGATTTACCACTAGCATTTCTTTGACAGGGATCTCCGTTATCCTCCCGTATACCTATGCACCTATTGGCCATTCAATCACTTCGGTTGGTGCATATAGCAGTTCTCAGTACCCCTGTAAGTGACTCTTCGACACTTCTTACCGTTTCTCACATCTACATACACACAATTGGTGTTTTCAGTTCTCCCCCAGATGGCCTCGACTA
>NZWD01000037.1 GCA_002698225.1 Methanobacteriota archaeon
TCCCAACCCTCTCGCAACAGTGTGGAGCAAAGTTCCTGGGTCCGCTTCGGTACTGTCTTCGGACCTAGAACTGCACCCGGTCTGCGGGAATCGTCGAGGAAGTCGGTTTCCATCCCCCAGGGGGCTGATTTTGAGGTGACTGTGCTCACCAATCCCTCAATACTGCCTTTACCTACACTGACTGTCGCGGCTAATCCATTAGTAAACTCGGGGCTCACATCGGCTGGAGCATAATGCCTGATTGCCCGGTTGCGAGGCAGTCCTGCCTTATCGCAGAGGTGAGCCATCTCCCGGTATGTAGTCTCGCCGTTGTCCTCGACATGTAGTTGGATTGCGCATCCCTCTGCGGCTGCCATTCCCATTACCTCAAGCAGGAGTTCATTGGCTGAAGTCCAAGTCTCTTCGTCGACCGGATAATGTGGCCTTCCAACCTCACCTAAGCAGATCGCATTGCCTTCCTCAATGTAATCAAGTGCGAGACTCACAGCCTCGAGGTGTAATTCAGTCGAGGCAGATAGTCCAAGAGGCTCTATCTGGTGTTCCCATACGACAGGATGCGGTCCGAGGACCACTCCTACTTCTAGACCTGTGACTCTCCTCACCTCGTCGGCCATCGACAGGGTCTCTGAGTAGGCCTCACGGTATCCATCAAGGTCAGTCGGCAGCGAGGTTGAGAAACTAGGCTTGTGAACCAGCATTATTCCCGTACCTCCAGCTCTAGAGAATTCTTCTGCCGCCGATAGGAATCGGCCAGCCCTATCGAGATGCATGTGCTGATCTAGTATGGGTCCGGTCCAGTTGCCCTCAAGCATCATCTCAGGCCAGTGCTCCCTCTTCATCCAGGAGTTTGGACCAATGGCGGACTGCCATCTCGGCTATCTTTTTCGAGCTCTGTCCCAAAACGACACCATGGCCGTTGTTGAACATTATAATCTGAGAGTTGTGCAGGGTGGCATCAATCCTCAGTGCACCTAATCTAGCGTCCATCTCAATGGCTTCGAATCTGTCTGCTGCTAGGGGCATCATCACAGCTCTACCGATTGTGAACCTGATTAGCATCTCACCGGATTCAATTCCAATGTTATCGTCGGGCATTCCCAGAGTCAGAAGCAGTTCCTGAACTGCAAGTCTAGCCACCTCCGCTCTCGCGATACCATGCACCAATACCGAGCCATCAGGTTCGACCACGAATGTGGCTCTTGGCTCCTCATGGCTGATTACAACATATGAGCCGCTAGCCGAGCCGCCCCCTAGTGAGACTGCTTCTTGATGCGAGATGGGCGAAGATGGGATGAAACGGAATGTCTGCGTCTCGACGCTTACTGATATTCCTGAAGATTCCATCATCGGGCCTCCCTGCTCACCGGTTCCGGGTCCGGCCATGCCGTGACTGCGACCTCCAAGGAGGGCAGCCAAGCCTGATGGACCGGTACCAGCAGAGTGCATTCAGATGCCTTCGCATCATCAACCCTGCTGTTGAGTAAATCTGCCAGAGAACCTCTCAGTCTGGCCGCGAAACGAGTATTTCTCTCGGAATGTAGCTCCGGAGTGAGAGTCCTTTCCTCCTCAAGCCACCAAGCTGCACAGGATGCTGCAGCGGCCCCCATATCAGTGTCCACGGAATTATTTCTCGACACTTTCGCGGTGGCACTAGATCTCGTCTTCTTCCACCTTCTCGATGTGGTTAGAGTAGACAGGAGATTGAAAATCCGGGCCTTCTCATCGGCGCTTCTCTCCCACCACATCATCCAATCCGAGTCTTCTAGTTCCGGCTCAATTGCATAGATTGGCATACCGCCTCTAGCATTGTCAGCGTGCAGAAGCAATCTGACTTGCTCTGGATCGGGTATCTTGGGCCCATCGACATCGTATTCTTGCAAGTCCTTCATCAATCTTCCAAGAACCGTGCCGGAGGCTATTGCAGCCTCGATGTGGATTCCAGGACTTTCCTTGTCCTGCTGTTCGTCCTGTCTCCATTCGCTCAGATCACTGAGGCTGAATAGCAGAGCCAGCCCATCCCATTTGTCGCGATACCTCAATGCTGCAGGCATTCGAACACAAGGCAGGTGTGGCCATAGCACGATTCTACCCCCAAGAGGGTCCTCGATGATACTTGGTTCCCATCGCAGCTCGGGCACCTGCATAGTCCTGCGAGAAGCCCCTTTCGATTGAATACAACGGTCAAAGAATCGTTTCGGAGAGGATTGAATGAATGTAGGTTTGAAGGGGGGTGGACTCTCGACACTCAATGATAGTAATGTCCGAGCCTCATTCTCTCGAGCCTGTGGTGCTGCTCAATGAAGTATTTCCGGGAGATACAAATTCAATGGATACACTGTATGGGGGGAGGTTGATGTCGATAATGGACACAGCCGCAGGAATGGTATCGAGTAAGTTCGCTCACAAAGAGTTCGTCACAGTCTCGGTGGATGCTCTAAAGTTCCGTCGGCCCGCCTACCAAGGAGACATAATCAGGACCACTTCGAAAGTAGTCTGGACCTCTCCTCGCACCGCTGGAGTGCATGTGATTTCATGTAGACTATCACGGTCGGAATGGGAAGGAGAAGAAATCTGCTCTGGATTCTTCTTCATGGTGGCTGTCGACTCCGAAATGCGACCGTCCTCCATACCTCAGTTCTCTCCGACGACCGAGGAAGAGAAAGAACTGTGGGAAATGGCGAATAATGCCCGCGATGCAATGGGATGAGGTCACTGTTTTCTGATAATCAGAGCATCTCTGTTCTGTGGCCCCTCTCTCGCGTGCGCGTAAGCGGTGCGGTCCACCGCTCAGTATCCCGAGCAGTTATAGCCAATCAGAGTCGCTGGTACGCTCGGGATGTACTCAGTCGGGTTAACGCCCGACCAAGACGAAGAGAGGTCGGAACTGTTCGGCAATCTGAGTTTGGTCGGTTCAGGAGGGAAGTTTGTCGCCGTACTTACACGGCGCCAGCTTACTCTGGAAAGATTCGATGGTCATGGAGTCAGACTCTCGCTGGGATCGATATCAAGAATGCGTCACATGAAGGTCCCGTTATTCCCCTCCGGAGCAGTCCCGTTGAGTCTGATGGCGATATATCTCGGACTCAAAGTCCTGCTACCTCCCTATGCACTAGTCGCTACTGCAGCTGGCTCGCTGACCCTGCTTGGATACATTCTGTCGAGGACTTCCGTCCTCGCTATCGAGACAGAGGCAGGGGATCGCCACATTGTGGCTGGAAGCGAAGGAGTCCTGCTCAGACTTTGCATGATGGTTGACAGAGTAGGTCGTGGAATTACTATTGAAGAAGCAAGAAAAGGTTTGGAGCACATAGATGCTGAATTGCCAACATTCCCGGCATTCCGAGATGCGATTGGAGATACAGCGGAGCCGAAGGGGTTGTTGGAGGCTCCCAATCATACTGAGTTTGAGACATTTACAGATCCATTGCTGTCAATTCCTACAGAGCCTGAATCATCTCCAATGGCAGGATTCCTATCGGTAGAGGAGCCTTCAGAACTGATGCCATCATTCTCGAATGATGCCTATGTCAGTCCCTCTCTTCCAAGAGAAGAGTCACCTCCGATGATTTTCGACGAGATGCCAATGCCTGATTCTGAGCCCGATGCATACGCTAGGGCATGGGGTAGAGAGGAGTCGCCTCCGTGGTATGAGGAGAAGCCCCCGGGAGATTCTAGGATTGATTCTGCCCTTGGAGATGCAGTAGGAGGAATGGGACTATTCGGTGAGGGAGGTATCTTCGATGCAGATCCTACTTCATCCTACTCTCCTCCGACCACACCACCACCTCAAGAGGCGTTTGCCTCTACCGATTTGCCCTCATCCCAGAATTACATCAGCGCTGTAGGAACTCCTGTCGAGAATAGAGAGCCTACCAGTTCGCAGATGATTAAGAGGGCGCAGGATAGATTCGGAAATGTTGGCCCATACATGTCTCACTCACTTCCGGCTCCCAGCGAGGCTGCGGTTAGAGAGGAGTGTAGGCCCGGAATCGTTAGGCAGGCAAAGGCGAGGCAGGCGCTACTCTCCGACGGTGGTGCAACCTCTCCTGCACTCGATTCTGCGAGTTTAGAGGAGTTTCCCGGGGTGTCTCGCATTGTCAGTTCAATGGGTTCCGGTAGGGTGAATACTGGAGGTAAGAGAAAGGCATCGAAGCAGAGATTGGGTTGGATAGGAGCTTTGCTAGGCCCCAGACATAGGGCTTCTCGGAGGTACGAGAGTTACTCATCTGAGTATGGTGACCTAGATGGTGCCGTCGAGGCTTCGGGGGCACGCTTTCAGTCATCACAGCACATCAGACTACGCAGCGATCAGGATCATCAGGCAGATGTGGTAAGCAGGGGGGCCAAGACGGGGATTCAGCCACATTCCGCCAAGGAGGCGCTGGACGGGGTTGTCAAGCGAGTTTCCAGTGGCCAAGATAAGGAGTTCCCAGCGACCGAGCCCGAAAACGAGACACGAGGATTGAGGTTTTCACAACTCAGGAGGACATCATCCAAGAGTGAGCCCCATCCATTGCCGGGAATCAAGCGTCTTGAGTAATCATAGACCCACCATGCGACGATACTTGTCAACTCTGGCGTGATAGCGTCCTCGATCTAGATTACTAATTCCTGAGACTCCCAGGCCCTCAACTGCGAACGAGGCTGTGACTGTTGCGTGCAACAGGGCATCGCGCATCGTATCGAGTTGGTTTAGCGCCCCTTTCCTCCCAGTTATGTTCGCTAGAAGTCCTCCCGCAAAACTGTCTCC
Source organism: Methanobacteriota archaeon (assembly GCA_002698225.1). Classification (GTDB taxonomy): domain Archaea; phylum Thermoplasmatota; class Poseidoniia; order Poseidoniales; family Thalassarchaeaceae; genus Thalassarchaeum. The sequence goes on from NZWD01000037.1 coordinate 4,751, forward strand.
AGCTCCGGTAGGGTCGACCAAATCATCGGTAGGATAGGCAGGCAGAGTGATGGTGCCGCAATCGAGGTATGCGACCGAACCGCTCCTGCCTCGCTTGACGATTACACCGCTCGGCCCGGGTCCGGCCGCAGTACCTCCATACAGAGCCTCGCCAGATGATATCTTGGCAGCAGCGTTGTGAACCAAATCGTCACCGGCTATTGCACAGACCTCCTCCTCGTTGAGTATGGCTAGATCCACCTTTCGGAGCGCCTCGGATAGTAGTTCGAATTCTGTGTCAATCCAGAGCATGAAGGAGTCGAGAGCAGTGATTGCGGCTCCAGGACACTGGTCAAGTACCGATACCTGAGAGCGAGGGTGCGTATTTGCGCATAGTAGAATTTCCGGATCTTTCCATGAGGCGGGAATCTCAGGAATGTGCCCTTCGAGGACATTGACCTCTGTAGAGATAGTCATTACATCGTCCATTGAGCCCTCATATCGACCAGACCATCTGAAGGTGCTTCCCTCCTTACGCACCACTCCAGCTAAGTTCAGTCCGGATGCCTCAAGCGTTCTCTGCGCCTCGGAGGGGAAATCATTCCCAACCGCACTTACTAGTCCTACTGCAGGTGGCTTGCGAGGGGCGGTGGGTAGGTGGAATCCAGCAGCTATTCCTGCGTGTGCAGCAGCCCCTCCAAGTAGGTCGGAGCCACTAGAGACTGGAGTTTCGATGTCATCCAGACCAATGCTCCCTAGAATAACGAGTTTCATCTTTCACACCCCATCGAGTATTCCCGGGTGCTCATCAAGATACCCGATTGTAATATCTCCGTTGCGGAAGTCTGCCTCGCTCATAATTGCCCTGTGGAGAGGAATCAGGGTATCTACTCCGATGATTATCGTCTCAGACAATGCTGCATCCATCTTGGCTATCGCTTCCTCGCGGTTAGAAGCCCAAACAATCACTTTGGCTAGAAGCGAGTCGAAAGATGGCGGCATATCGTATCCCGTGTGAGAATGCGTATCGACTCGTACTCCCGGCCCACCAGGCCAATGGCATTCCCATATTCTTCCAGGAGATGGTTTGAGAGTAAATGGATCCTCGGCATTTATCCTCGTCTGTATTGCATGTCCGGAGATTTGTATCTCGGACTGATTTAATGGTAGAGATTCTCCTGCAGCGACCTTGATTGCCAGAGAGACCAAATCAACTCCAGAAATCATCTCGGTCACGGTGTGCTCAACTTGGACACGTGGATTTACCTCGAGGAAGTAGAACTCTCCTGCTGAATCTCGCAAGAACTCGAAAGTCGCGAGTCCCTTGTATCCGACAGCTTCTGCCCCGGCTACGACCTTCGCCCCCATCTCTTCGCGAACCTCGTCGGAAAGCCATGGGCCCTCCTCGATAATCTTCTGATGCCGTCTCTGTATGGAACAGAACCTTTCTCCGAAGTGAATTGCCTTGTTGCCATCTCCCAAAACCTGGAATTCAATGTGCTGAGCACCTTCGATGAATTTCTCTACAAATACTCGGTCATCGCCGAAAGCAGAGAGTGCGCGGCCCTGGCACAATCTCAGGGCAGACTCAAACTCATCTCCAGAATTCACGACTTGCATGCCTATGCCACCCCCTCCAGCCGCTGCCTTGATCATGACTGGGTAGCCAATCTCCTCTGCCATACTGAGTGCCTCATCCTCGCCTGAAATCGGCTGGCCTGATCCTTTCGCCACCGGTAAGCCAGCTTTCACCATCGCCTCTCTGGCTGATATTTTATCGCCCAGAACTCTGAGAACTTCGGGGCTTGGGCCGATGAAGACTATTCCCTCCTCAGCGAGCCTCTCAGCAAGCGTGGCGTTCTCTGCTAGGAAGCCATATCCTGGGTGCACTGCATCCGCCCCCACCTCTTTGGCTGCTGCGATGATTGCCTCAATGTCAAGGTATGATGCTAGAGGGTCGTCCCTCGGGATGAATGCGCCTTCGTCTGCCAGCCTCACCGGCAATGTGAGTCTGTCTTCACGCCCGTGTACTACAACGCCCTCAATCCCCAGCGAGCGCAGAGAACGAAGTATTCGAAGTGCGATTTCGCCACGATTCGCAATCAGTACGCGGCGGAACATAGCAAGCGCTCCGGCAGACGCCGTATGAGGAATGCGGAGAGTCGTCAATAAACGTCGCGTAGATACCGCTTCTCTGTCTTCATCAGACCAGTCTCGACGAACTCCTTGGCTTCATCATCAGACATTTCGCCGTATTCTGAGCAAATCTCAATCAGTGTGGAGTGGACATCTTTGGCCATGTAGTTCTTGTCGCCGCAGACATAGAAGTAAGCCCCTCCTTCAATCCAGTTCCAAATCTCCTCACCGTTCTGCTTCATCAGATGTTGGACATACACCTTATCTGGGCCTGCGCGAGACCAAGCTAGGTCATGACGGTCGATTAGGGCTGACTCTTTCCAATCCTCCATCTCATCGCGGTAGAGGTATTCTCCCTCTTCTGTCCAGTCTCCGAAAAATAGCCAGTTACGGCCGGTTGAGGCATCCATTTGCCTCTGCTGAAGGAACGCTCTGAATGGGGCAATTCCAGTCCCGGGTCCGACCATGATGATGTCAGTTGAACCATCTTCTGGAAGTACGAATGACCTCGTTGGTGACATGAAGACACCAATCTCAGTATCACTAACCTCGCAGCGATCTGCCAGGAATCCAGTACAAAGGCCGGTTCTGTTTCGATCGTGGTGATTGTACCTGACTATGGCAACGGTCAGGTGAACGGTTCCTGGTTCAAAGTCGGGGCTGCTAGCAATTGAGTACAGTCTTGGCTTTAGCCTATCCAATCCATCAACGAACTGCTGAGGAGTGAATCCGATGTGTCCGAAGTCGGCCAAACCATCGATGTAATCCCTTGACCACATGTAGTCCTCCATGGCCTTTGGATCGTCCATCAAATCGTTCCAAAGTTCCTCGGCGGGATCACTGGCTGCGCCAATCTCGATATATCCATCTGGTACATCATCATCGACCCCGGAGCCGTTCCAGTCCATCAGAAGCTCTCCGTCTTCTGTTGAAGAGCGTTGTCTGCCAACTATTCTAATTTCAATTTTCGGTGAGTCTGGGGTAAGTCTGTCACCAAGATTCCCAATCCACTTTTTAGAGATTCGATGAATCTCAAATCTGTTTGTGAGAGCCTCCCTAATTCCACAGGGGCCAAGATGTGTTTCCACTTCCTCTTCCCCTGAGAAGCCGCAAGCATCCAGTAACTCCTGAACCAACTCGGGTGGGCACTGTGGGATTACTCCTAGAGCATCACCGGCCTTGTAATCCAAACCGGAGTCGCCAAGGTCGAAGACGATGTGCCGAGTCTCCTTACGAGAGCCTTTTCCATTGAGAATCCAGTTCTCGTTCAAATTAGAGACATAGGGGTTCTTCGCACTCCACTCCGACATCTACACACCTCGATTGGCGAGCCGTCGAGACAAGACCTGTTTATGAACAAATGCTGAGAGTAGGCTGGAAGGGGCAATCCATTCAATGCGATGAGGTCAAGTCGGGATGCCCTCATCGCGGTATATGGGGCGCATAGACTTCCTAGGGAGTGGCAACGCATTCCTGCCTCATGGCAGGATGCACGCACTAGTGTTGGTGGATGATTGTGTGCTAGTTGATGCCCCCCCGACTGTACTTGCACAGTTGAGGCGTTGCGGGACCTCTCCGAGTGTTCTGAAGCATGTTCTCATCACACATTGGCATGCTGATCACACCTTCGGCTTCCCATTCCTGTTACTCGAGAGAAAGTACATCTCCGACCCCGAGTGCGAAGCGGTTCTCAATGTCCATCTCAGACCCGGGGGTCGGGGACTTCTCGGGGATTTGTGCAGAACTGGATTTCCAGGTAGTCTAGAAGAATCTCTAGAAGAGAGTATAGCCTGGTCCGAAGCCGAGACAGGTAAATTAGAGGAAACTGAATGGTCCTTTGAGAGATTCGCGGTCAAGCATGTCGAACAGACTGATCCACACGGCTACGAACTGGTTCACTCCTCTGGCTTCAGATTCCTTCACTGTGGAGACTCGGGTCCATGTGAGGAGATTGATGATCGAGCAAGGAGGTGTCAGGTAGTGCTACTTGAGATGGGGATTCCTGACTTTGTAGAAAGCCCTCATCATCACACTCCTTCTGATGTCGTGGCTTTCTCCGAAAGGCATCCTCACACTCTTGTTCTTGTCACACATAACTACTCCAGTGCTAGGGGCGAAGAGATGGGTTTTCCAATGCCAGAATTGCCTGAGTCAGTAATTCAGATAGAGGATGGTGACAGTCTTCTGATTGATGATGATGGCTCGATTTTCATGAAAAGAAAATCTTAATAAAATTAACTTTATTTATACATAGAAATAACTAGAGCTATCTGAATACCATTGCCGAAATACAAAATCGCATCTCTCGATGATCCTCGACGAACCAATCTGGCGAGACCAATGTGATGGAGGGGATTCTCAATCTCAAAATTCGGATGATGTATTTTTTACACCGAAAAATAGAACACAGAAACGCCATACTGAGTCAATCCAAGGTGGATATATAACGTGCTATTGGTAATCACAATATATTGACTCATAGAGAAGGTAAAAGAGAGTCAAGTTCTCTACTCGTCGGACAGTCTTATTACCAGCAACATCCTCGCTTGACATCCACGTTGTCGGGCACATCTTGATTCAAGGTCTTGATGATACGGCAATCGTGTTTTGGCCCGGTAGTGAAAGAAAATGGAAGGAAACATTTTCGAGAAAATACTTGGCCAAGATTGTCTCTTCGTTGATCGGCGTACATTCGACCATGCCTTCGAGCCTTCTAGACTACCTCACCGAGACCACGAGGTCGAGTCTTTGGTGAGGAATCTTGTCGATGCCCTCAACGGTCACATTCCATCGAATATGCTCCTCTACGGAGTCCCTGGCTCAGGTAAGACTGTAGTCACTAGATTCGTGCTCGGGCAGTTACTGGACAAGGGCAAAGAGATGGGGCAGAGTGTCGAGACCTACGAAATCAACTGTCGAAATGTGGACACCAAGTACAGGGTAGTTCAGACCATCGCCAGCAAACTCGGGAGGCGGGGAGATACGCCGATTCCATTCACAGGCTGGCCTACAGATAGAGTTCTCGAGGAACTGATTACTAGGATGGATAGAGCGGGTGGGGTGCATATCATAGTCCTCGACGAGATTGACAATCTAGTTTCCAGAGCCGGTGATGGATTACTGTACAATCTCACTAGTCTGAATACCTCGCTGAGGAATTCAAGATGCTGTATCATCGGCATCAGTAACGATCTCAACTTCACCCAGCAACTCGATCCGCGAGTTACTTCTAGATTGAGTCAGGAGGACTTGGTCTTCCACCCCTATGGAGCTCCAGAGATTCAGGACATCCTGAGCGAGAGAGTCCGTACGGGTCTGCGCGAGGGAGTCATTGAGGAAGGAGTGTTGGAGCTATGTTCTGCTCTAGCAGCCCAGGAACACGGTGATGCTCGCAGGGCTCTCGATTTGCTTCGAATCTCTGTCCAGAAGGCTGAGCAGAGGGCTCAGAAGAGCGTTGATAGGAGGCATGTAAGATTGGCTCAGAGTCAACTAGAGTACGATCAGGTTACTCCTGTTCTCAAGACGCTGCCTCTGCATCAGAAGTTACTTGTGTTAGCCATCAAACTGAATGAGGATAATGGCCTTAGAAACATCTCGACAGGTGAGACATACAGAACCTACAGTGAGGCCTGCATGAAAATCTCGGTCGAGCCACTGACTCCAAGGCGTATCTCCTCGCTGCTCAATGAGCTCGACACCTTGGGCATAATCATGGCTAGGAATGTCAGTAAAGGAAGAGGTGGTCGAAGCAAGCAAGTCAACTCTGCCATCCCCAAGGCGGTCGATGCAATGTCGATAATGAGTGATTCTGAACCGTTGATTGCAGAAGCCGCCCTTGGTAGATACAACCTGCAGACTCATCTTTGATGAGGCATTCCTCCTCAGACAACGGTTAAACCAAGGTGCAAGGTCGCCGCCTCGATGACCATGCAGGGAGTTGACTGGGAAGAGTCCTTGAACCGACCGAGCCAGACCATGTCCACATTAGCAATGGTTCTAGGAGCTTGGGTCGCCCTACTTACTCTGGTCAATATATCAATTGGGGCTTATTCTCCTGGATTCAAGGTCTTGTGGATTGGATTCCTCTCCGGAGACAATACTGCCTCGAATGTACCTCATGATGGGGCGGGCATAGTGATGGATGACATGGTGTTCGCACTAATTGGTGTCGTCTTGTTGGCCTTGGGTTCTAGGGGGATGAAGAAGTCCTACGATGGTGGCTCGATTGAGTGGTTTAGAGGACTACCTAGCGGGCCTGTTGCCTCCAGTCTGTTTACTTCAAAGAATGGCATAAGGAGGGTTATGGCAAGTTGGATGATTGTTCTAGGAGCCCTGTTCTATCTTTCATGGAGTTTCCTAAACACCACTTGGGTCGATCCTGGAGTTTATGCCGTGATGATAATTCTCGTCAGTTTTGGCTTCGGCATCCACACGCTTGAGGATGCTGCTTGATTCACTCGCTGACCTCAAATCCTCTCAGCAATCTACGGCAGCGCTTCTTCGCGTCCTCACCGCACCACCTGATTACAACTCCCTTACTTGGTTGGCCATAGAGAATCACTGAGTCGATGGGTGCAAGTGGATGAAGGAGAAGTGGGGCTAGATCCTCCTCTCCATCGACGATAATCATAGAGGATGTTTTCTGATCGGACCAGGAGGAAATCGCTTCTCTACATGAAGATAGTAAAGAGGGCGTGAGGCGCCCTGCTGGACTTGAGCATTTGAGAACTGAATCATACAGAGATGAATCGATTTCCTCGGCCCCCTCCCAGACCTGTCTTTTGGTGCGGCCGTCAATCAGTGCTACATCCGCTGGCCTACCTAGGTCTTGGAGTGTTCTGACTGTGACATCGCCGACAGCGATGAGGGGGCCGAGTGCTCCTTCGGTCAGTTTCAGAACCTCGGACATAGCATGACTCGGTTCGTCCTCGGGACCCGGAATCAACTGGCCGAACGGTTCCTTCAGTTCTGCCTCGACCTGAGGTGTCAGTACCATCTCGTAGGACTCAAAGGATTCTGGAATCCAGCAATGTCCTTCCCGGTCAATCTCTCCGTTTCTGATTCTTGAACTCGAGATGGGGCTACCATCCCATGACATAGTATGGTCGACACAAATAATCTCGAGTTCAGGTAGCCCCTCGTCTTTTCTCATCCTGTTGATGCTCTCGCACTCGGAGATAGTCTCGGAAGTGCAGATTATGGCGCTGGCCTCATTATGAGTGGGGGCGGGCCCATACAAATCCTCCAATTCATGGAATTTCAATCGATCAGAATCAAAGTCAAAAGTCTGCCTGATTTCTTCTATCCTATCCTCCCATGGATTGATTCTGGAATCCTTTTCTCTAGCTATCCCGTCAACAGTGACCCAGACTTCAACCGTCTGACAATGAGAAAGCGCTGACATTAGCAGATTGCGATGACCGGCATGGAAGCGGTCGAAGGTGCCGCCAATCAGGCCGACCTCGTGTATCTTCCCACCTCCAGTGGATTGTGTGCCCCGGGGCGTAACGGAGGCCTTCACAGCGAAGCTCGGGCTCCTGACCCACCCCGGGACGTTTGTCGGATTGTGGGGTAGTCCCATGATTCATTCCATTTGGTCATCTGGGGACCTAACACAATCCGGCCACTTGCTTTGCTCCAGTAATCATTCCGTTGCAGACAGTCACACTGGTCTTCGACAAGTGGCGACCCGTGCTTGGTACCTTGGTTCATCCTATTCCTCCGGCGTGGGGGTTCGTCACCACGGTGTTGCAGCACGGGCATTCTACGGGCATGGGGTGCGGTCAAGAACCCCACGGTCGTGAAAATATACTCAATCTAGCCCGAAATCGATCCCATAGAGCCAATTTCAGGGCGATAACCGGTTCTTCTCAAAATAATCCTCTCAGAGATGTAGGGGTCACCCCGCATCGCCATCTTCGGGTCGATTGTGGGCCAATCCTCAATTGGTTGAGCCAGCCAGCCAGAGTAAGCGTGCGTCCTACCGGGTTGAGGGGTAATTCTCTGTGCTGCAGCATCTAAAGCATCTAGCAGATCGAAGAGTGGACTGGCGGACTCCGCAGGCTCCTCAGATTGGCCCCTACCTCTCAGTCTACGGTGCAACTTTGGTAGCAGATCGGGATCACATCCAGGGTGCAAGTAGGAATTCAATCCGGGAGCCTCGCAAGGTTCCCCAACTGGCCTCAAGATAGCTGCGCACCATGGCACAGGATTAGTAAGAATCCAACTCATTGAATCCTCATCATCCAGCAGGGCTGAGAGAATGGGAGAAGAAATCGCTGCCCACCATCCCGGAGGCAGTGTCAGGATATCNCTCAACTCAGCNATATCGAGTCTTGAACTGTCAAACAATCCCTTAGCAAGATTTGCCCAAGTCTTCAAGTCGTGNCCTTCTGNACACTCATGGCCTATACTNTGGATTCCCTCGACTATNGGNCTGAAGTCTCCTTGACCNCTTNCTGTGGAGAATAACCACGAAACGCCCTCTAGTGCGGNCATNGAATCGATTGGTGGTTGGCACAGCCATGCTTCTAAGGCCCAACTAATCAAATCTGAATGAAGATGCTCGGAGAGCCAGGGNGCGTTGGACATTAATTGAGCAGCGACCCAAGAATCTCCTCTGTTGGCATTCTTTGGATCCGATGCTGGACGCATCCTAAGCGCTTTTTCTGGATTTGTCCGCAAGATTCCTGTGAGTTTATCAGAGAACTCTGCCAAAACTGCATCTGGGGCCTCGTCTGCTATTTCAGACAGTCTCTCCAGCGGCAGATCTTCTAAATCGAGCAATACTAGCCAATCTGAATCCAAGCGGCCCCTCAATCTCTGCCAACGAGGCCAACGAGTCCTCGGAGGAGATGCAATCCAGGCTGCAAGAGGATATCTCGCCTCCATCTGATTGGCCCACTCCTCATTTCCCCCTGGATGTTGAGAGATTGCAGACATGACTACTGACTCCTCATCATCAGGATAACTAAGCAGTTCGGCTGAGACACCGAGAGATTCCAAAGATCTCGATTGAGGAGCATTCGAGACCGAGACGGGTTGGGATTGAATCGGATCGACCAGTCTGATTGAAAGAGAGTTTCCTGAAATGGTCCTGAGTGCGAGCCAAGGCAGGGGCCTGATTGGATCATTCTCGAGTCTGTCGAAGGTAGAGAATACAGGCCAATCCGAATCCAGTAGAACAAGTCGGAGTTTGGGATGTGCTGCAACTGCGGAAACTAGGTCGTCTGGAGACTGGGAGTCAATTTCGAGAGTAAGCGGGAGTGCATTGTAGTCAGATAGTGCCCACTTGATTAGGGCCTGAGTTGCTGCGATTCCTAGACCTCGGATGTCCAACTGCCTGAGGGAATCGGTCTCTTCGATGAACTTTGTATCACCCCAGTCTGCTCTGAATCTCCGCCAAGTAGAGTCGTCAGTCCTCCCTCTGCCTTTGCTTACTCGATTCACCAGAGACCGTAGTCGGCGTTCTCTCTCAGCATAATCCAACCTAGGATGAGCCCGTTCAATCCAGTAAGTCAATGCCCCTAGAGGGTACTCTTCGCCCACTACATCAAGGCCGCCTAGGTCGGCTATGACTAGCGAGTTCAATCGTGCCGTCCTGAGAATCATCGTACGTGGAAGTCGGTCTGCGAGAACGGCCGCTATGGGCATCCTAGGCCTTACCTCGGGTGACTTCGGATGACAGGCTCCAAGCACCCAATCCCCTCGGTGATAGTCTCTCTCCGGAAGCGGAGGAGGAGGTAGGAAAGGCGGTCCGGAGAACCAGTATCCAGGAGCTATCGCTATCGGCCTTTCAGGATCCAATAAACGGGCGCGAATTATCCCCAAGATGTTTCGTTGACCTGAATACGCATCTATATTCTCAGGATCAGCAGGTTCAGGGATGGTAGATGCAGGTTCCATTGATTTGAGATTAAACCATCTCGGATCTCTCTCTCTAAATACAGCCCAAGTCCAAGGGACCCCTTCTCTTCCTGTGGAGGTGGATGGTGTCGCAGACTCGTTTGGAGGTCTAGTCGGAATTGGCACAATCGGAGATTCAATTGGCTGCAAAACTCCCAATAGCAGATTGGGGCCGTCCCTAGACAATAAACAGAACAATCCTGAATCGGAGGGAAGAGGGATGGCCCCCATAGCCCTCGATAGTTCGTCAGAGCGGATCGCTTCCCACCCCGATTGAGTGAGATGCATGCTGGCGCCACGACTCCCTTCTGACTGATCACTGGAGACCAGTCCGTCGTTTCGGAGTCTCTTCAACTCGGCAGAAGCGTGAGGAACCCTGAGGTCGACATCTTTCGCTAATTCGCTTACGGTGGCGCCTCCCTCAGTGAGTCTGCCAAGCAGCCTCCGTCTGTGCTTGCTACGTATTCTCACTGGATCTGTTCCAATGCCTCGATTCAGCGGCTCTATTGGCTCCTCGGGCATTATTTTCACTCTCGCTGCATAATGAGTTAAGACGAATGTATTTAATTTTATATTTTAGTTACACTTAGTTACACCTTTCCAATGGAAAAATTACCAGTTTCAATTCCACACTTGATTCAATCCTGGAAATAGGGTGGTTTGATGCAACTTCATGTAACGAATATGTGTGAATTCGTGCAGAACCGTTATATCAGCGCCCGCCATCCTAAGCGCATCGGGCCCAATCTGGGCCCTAACGAAGCGGAGGGAGAAGAATGGATAGGGATGAGTTGAGACGAATCATCCGTAAGTATCTGGCTGATAAGCCACGTAATACTGCAGAGATTTCAGCCTGGCTGAATTCCCAGAAAGATCCTTTGAACAGCTCGGAGATTGCGGCGATAATGGAATCCGATGCGACCTTGGTCCGAATCGGAACCGTCCACAAGAGTGGGATGGCCGGGAACTCGCCACCCTTGTCGGAATGGGCTACCGAGGAATGGGTCAGACACCACGAACGTAACAGTCCAAAAGAAAGGAGAGAGTAAAATGAGAACAACTAGACTAAGACAGAAAATTAAGAAGTTCCTCGATGATCGAGGAGAGGCGAACACCACAGAAATACTGGAGCATGTGAATTCCACTATGCGTCATGGAACGACCCCTCAGCAGTTGGGTAATGTTCTCTCCAAGGATAAGGATATCATGAAGGTCTCAACCACCAAGAGAGGTGGTGCTCTATCAGGACGCTACGAAATTTGCGTCTGGCAACTCCGGCCCGGAGCCCTTGATGGGAACTGAATCTCGAATTGGCCCCTAGGTTACTGGAATTTAGGCTTCCAAATCTACAGACCAGTCGCCGCTTCTGGCGAGGCTATTCATTTCAGCACGATGAGCGAAGGCGTTCTGGCTTTCTTCGTTCGATCCACTGGCCCAAGTCTGTAATGCATGTGCGAGTAGAGCCCTGCCGTATGAGTAAGACAATTGCCATGGGTGTTCAACATCCATTCCGTTCATTAGATTGAGATGAGCAGTGGCATCTTCATCCGACTGGCCACCGGAAAGGAAAACGATTCCAGGAAGATTATGCGGGACATGAGTGGTTAGACAGTCAACGGTCATCTGTGCTGCTTGTTCCCTACTCCCCTGATCTGGGCAATCCTTTCCTGGCAATACCATGTTTGGTTTGAGTAAAGTTCCAGGGATGTGCACTCCCTGAACATTGCACTCTGCAAAGGTCGCATCTAGGATTCGTGCGGTTACATCATAACAGGTCTGAGAATCATGGTCGCCATCCATCAAAACTTCTGGTTCGATTATTGGAACCAAACCCTGTTCCTGACAAATTGCTGCATAGCGAGCAAGTGCATGGGCATTGGTCGAGATGTTCGAGTCACTAGGAATGCCGTCACCGATTCGGATGACTGCTCTCCACTTTGCGAAGCGAGCACCCATGGCGAAGTACTCCATGCACCTCTCTCTAAGTCCATCCAATCCTTCGGTGATTTTCTCGCCGGAGTGGTGAGCTAATTCCTTCGCTCCTGTATCTACTTTGATTCCTGGATGAATGCCACGGCTTGCGAGATAGTCAGGAATAGAGGTGCCATCATCCATAGTTTGACGGATGGTTTCGTCAAAGAGGATGACCCCACTGATTGCCGACTCATAATCTGAGGTTGCGAAGATGTTTGAGCGGTAGGCGCGACGGGTTTCTGAAGATGGTTCGACCCCTACGGCTTCAAGCCTGTTGGACATCGTGCCATTACTCTCATCTGCGGCTAGAATCCCCTTCCCATGGGCTACTAACTCATTCGCTGTTTTCTCAAGTAATCCCTCATCCATGCTATCGCCTCGCGGATACGTGAGGGTCGCAAGAAATGAAGTCATCGCACGGAGGATAAATAGTAATGTTCGCCGGAACTGACATCTATCACTTCTGAGTGAACCGAGTGTCTTCCATCCTCTGTCAATTCTACCCCCCTGGTACGGCCGGGGCAGACTCCAGTACCGATGAAGATTGAATCATCTGAGGAGCAGAGTTCGTCACGGCCCCATAGCCTATCGATGTCGTCATCAATCATCTTCTCCGCCCTCTCTCGGTGACCTTCATTCTTGAAAATTAACCGGCCTTCGAATGGGGCTTTCAATCCACGAAGAGCTGTAGCGGTGATGACTCCTTCGGGAGCCGCGCCAATTCCCATCAGCATGTCAATCTCCGAGTTGTGGTCGGCGGCGTTGAGAGCAGCAGCGATGTCGCCGTCTCCGATTAATACCACATCGACTTCATGCTGTTTAAGGTCCCGAATCAATTCCTCATGCCTGGGCCTATCCATCACCACGACCCTGAGGAGAGAGCTGTGTTTGTCCAAGACGCTGCATGCAGCCTCAACATTGTAGGATACATCGGCTTCTAGGCTGATATGTCCAGACATCTCGGGCGGACCTGCAATCTTGTCCATGTAGCAATCGGGAGCATGGAGGAGTGTTCCCCTTGGGGCGGCAGCAAGCACCGCCATCGCATTCGGCTTGTCCAGAGCGACATGATTGGTGCACTCGAGAGGATCGACTGCGATGTCTATACTAGGTGCCCCAACTTGGCTTTGCATGGAACCCAGAGGCTCTCCAATCCAAAGCATCGGAGCGTCATCACGCTCGCCTTCTCCTATCGCGACCCTTCCGTCGAAAGGGACATTGTCAAAGATGGCGCGCATGGCCTCCACTGCTGCTCCGTCAGCGGCCTTCCCATCTCCAAGTCCCCTCCATGCAGAAGCTGCGACGGCTGCTGCCTCGGTGGCCTGTAAGAAGTGGTCTGCCAAGTCCCTTGTAGCCATGAAGTCCGGAGTGGGTCTAGGCATTCAATGATGCGGGTCTGACTTGCTCTTTCTGAGTATACAGATTCCTTCGATTCGGGAGTTCGGATATTGTCCGTCGGAGTCTTTCTCGATAGGCTTGAGCATGTCCCACGCACATAGTAGACCAGCGCTGACTCCACACAGGGCCTCCATCTCGACACCGGTAGTCCAGTGGGTTCGAACAGACACTGTACATCTCAATCCTGATTCCTCAATCTCCCAGTCTACATCGCAGCCCTCAATTGGAATCGGATGGCAGTGTGGCAGGGTTCGAGGGGTTTCTTTGACAGCTTGAATGGTTGCGATGGTCGATGCTTCTCTGACATCTCCCTTAGGCGAGCGCCCGTTGGCGACAACATCGATGGCCGTCTCGGACAGGACTAACAGCCCGGTTGCCACAGCCTCGCGTGCAACTACCGGCTTGGAGCCGATGTCGACCATTCCAGTCCATACCTCTTCGTCCATGACTACATTTCAGAGTGAGGAGGCTCTTCACTTATAATCCAGCGAGGACTATCATGTTGCAATTGGATTTCGTTGATAATATCTGAAATAGTAATCCACAATGGGACTTCATGGCCGAGGCGTTCCGGGACAGGGCAACGCCGGGTCCGGTACCAGTGCTGGTATCTGGAATCAGCCATGACAGGCCAATCACTGAAGCAATGGAGCTCGGAGTGATTGACGATTTGTGTGTGGGATGCTCATACTGTCTAATGGCATGCAAAGATGATGCCCTAGTGGTTGAGGGATTATGCGAGGTTATTCTAGAGAACTGTACTGACTGTCTAAGATGCTTGCTCTGGTGCCCCACAGGGGCATTGGTATACTCATGAGGTGCATCGATGGAGGACAGGCCCAAGGCTGTCGTTATTGGGGCCGGCATAGGGGGTCTGACCTCGGCAGCCCTGATGGCTCAGTCAGGTAGAGTGGATGTTTCTGTTTACGAGAGGATGTCCTTTGCGGGAGGTAGGTTTACTCAGCACGACCACGATGGTTACCAGATTCCGACAGGTGCCGTCCACATGATTCCTCATGGAAAGAAGGGACCTTTCGCTGATTTGATTCTAGGCAAGCAGAGTAAAGGTGGACTAGATCTAGGTCGTCATGGAGTCGATTTTCTGCCGACGACAAAGTTCGCCTGTCGTATCAAGGACGGTAAACTGTACCGTGCCAACTCAGTATATGGGATACTTCCGTGGTTCACGGCCAGGGATGCATTGAACCTTCCTGGCTTGCTGATGAAGGGTGCTAAGCGTCCTTGGGGCGACGAAACTGAAGATGGTAGGGCATGGCTTTCAAGGCGCTTCTCTGACGAGTTCATTGACTTCCTAGACGCTTTCTCGAACTTCGCTATCAGTCTGCGTTTCGACCAGATGCCCGCATCGACTGTAGTAAGGATGCTTCAGAACTCGTTCTGGAGTGACAGACCTCATGTCCCCAAAGGAGGCTGTAAGGGAGTGATTGACGGACTGAGGGCCGACCTGCGCGAGAACGGAGCCAGAGTCAAACTCTCACACGAGGTTACTGAGATTCTACCAGGTGATGCCGAGGAGTCGACCAAGGACAACAGATTCTGCATCGGCGTCAGACGGAGAGGGCGTGACGAGGGCGTCTGGGTGGGCGCAGATTCCATCATTCACAACGGCGGACATCCAAATCTCTTCGAGGCACTGTCCAACGACTTTGAGGTAGCAGATGGAATAAAGGAGCAAGTCCGTGACACCCAAGCTGTTGGGGGCATCGGGTTCGCGTTCGCATTGGACGATGAAATTCCTCATCGCGGTAGCGGTGTGACCATGCTTCCGGGACTTGAGAGAGTGGGTGGCTATGTCATCCCAACCTTCTCGGACCCGAGTCTAGCCCCAGAAGGCAAGCACCTGATGATTACGCACCAGTATGTGCCAGATCCTACTGTGAAGTCGGAAATCAGTAAGGGTAGGGAGGATCTGTACGAGGCGATTCCTTGGCTGTCTGACCATGCCGAGGAAATATGTGTCCACTCATACCATCGGAACTGGCCTTGCAATCGTGCACCTCAGGGTGCTGAGTTACCTTCTGATATTGGTGTGGATGGAATCAGGCTTGTGGGAGATGGCATCAAGGGGCACGGCTGGATGATGGTAGAAGGGATAGCGTCGAATGTACCTGATGCTGTGAGCAGCGTTAGTGAGCTGTAGTCACCCTAGACCTGCCTTCCAAACCTCTCCGTCTGCTCTAATCTCCTTCTTCCACAGAGGGGCCTGTCGCTTCAGTTCATCAATCAGCCAACTACAGGCCTCGAAACCACTGGCCCTGTGAGTCGAGGCGACATGTATGCACACTATTGGCTCACCCGGTCCTACTGATCCGGTGCGATGAGCGATTACTACAGAACTTATTCCGAACTGAACCAAGGCCTGCTCAGCTATATCGTTCAAGACTCCTGGAAGTCTCTCCGTCCATGCATCAAACTCGAGTCTCTCGACCTCAACACCATCATCGTCTCCACGAGTAAGGCCTACGAAACTGACGACGCTGCCGCATCCATCCACCTGAAGATCTCGTCGAAGGTTATCCGGGTCGAGTCGTTCAGGCTCAATCGACACCCGCACGTGTGCCATGATGTTCCATGCGGGTGCTGCGCTTGAACGCCACGGAAGACCCAACCGTTGAAGCGGGAGTGAATACTCGCAGCAGTATGAGTGAGGAGGCTGTGCACATACTTGGTGCGGGGCTGTCAGGACTCGCCGCTGCGACCTATCTGGCTAATGCGGGCAGGGAGGTCCATGTGCATGAGATTAGGAGCGATAGTGGGGCCCGCTTCGATGGGGACTTCCAAGGCATTGAGAATTGGACGAGTAACGAGACAGACTTCTTCGACGAGATTCGAGAGTGGGGATTCGACCCTGACGAGTTCAAGTCTGACGGTTTCGATATTATCGACCTGATTCACCCTGATGACGAGATTACTAATCCTGTAACTAACGGTGTCGCATTTAGAGTGGTGGAACGTGGCACTGATTCCCATTGCATCGATCAGGGTTTCAAGCGCATGGCCAATAAAGCGGGAGTTGACATTCACTATGGCACCCGAAGAGCCCCTGAGGACTGTCATATCGTAGCTGCAGGGCCCAGGGAATCCAGTGCAGTTGCCTTCGGTGAGATCTTTCACACTGATCATCCCAATCATGTCTCATTCCAACTGAATGACAAACTCGCTCCCGGGGCATATTCATACCTGATTATTATCGATGGTATCGGCCTAATCTGTACCTGTCTGTGGCGCAAGCAGAAGCGTACCTCACGCTACCTCAATGAGACAATAGCATGGTACGAGCAGCACTACGACCTCAATCGCAGACCCATCAAGAGAGTTGGTGGCAAGGGTGACTTCTCTCTTCCTGACAAGTATGTCTACGAGGGCCGGTACTATGTGGGCGAGGCTGGTGGTCTACAGGACTTCATGTGGGGCTTTGGCATGCGTTACGCCATCACCAGTGGTGTCCTTGCTGCCAAAGCAGTACTCGGCGAGTGTGACTATGAGACTGAAGTACGCAAGCGCCTAGTTCCCCTAGTTCGGGCTAGTGCCATCAACCGCTTCCTAATGAACAGGGTTGGGGACAGGGGATTCAAGTTGGTTGCGAACCACTGGATGCGAGATCAGCGCAGGAAGGGGGACGGTCTCGCCTTCATGCGCTGGCTATACTCTCCCGGGCCTCTGCGATTGATGCTCTGGCCGCTGGTACGATTTGGAATGTTGCGCCGCAAGCGCCTCAAGGACGGAAGAATGGTCCGCAGGATGCCATTCAGGAAATCTCTGGCTCGTGATTCATGGGAGCCGAGTCCCAGAGCCGAAGAGATTGCTTCACAGTGGGACTCGATTCGCAGGGGAGGGGCTTCGGTCTCATTCGGCGAGAGCGACGCCTGAAAGGCGTCATTTGGTTCCGTTTGGTTGATATGGCGGCCCTTAGTGGGCTTGAGCATGACATCTTGGCCTGACATGCAGCCAATGGCGCACAACCTTGTGAACTATGGAACGACGGACAACGGTATAGCCATCATCGAACTGTGCTCTGATTCTGCTGGAGAACCCCTAACTGAAGGTAAGACGCCGGTCAACACATACACTCACTCGATGATGAGAGACATAGATCAGGCAGTACTCAAGGCTCGGTTCGACGATGATGTGACTGTGATTCTACTCACTGGTTTTGGGGAGAAGTTCTTCTCAGCAGGAGCCAGTATCAGCATGCTCGATTCGGTCAGTCCCGGATTCAAATACTTCTTCTGCCTTCACGCCAACGAGACACTGAGCAGACTGGAACAGACTCCCAAGCTCGTAATTGCCGCCCTGAACGGACATGCAGTTGGTGGTGGACTAGAGATTGCTATGTCGGCAGACATCCGTATCGGCCGCAAGGACTCTGGCCAGGTAGGCCTTCCTGAAGTCTCACTGGGAGTTCTCGCAGGGACTGGTGGGACTGCTAGGCTGTCCCGTCTAGTCGGCAAGGCGAAGGCGATGGAAATCATGGTCACGGGACGAAAGTTCTCGTACGAGGAGGCCAAGGAGATGGACCTGGTACATGATGTCTGGGCTGGCAGCCTTGAGGAGTTTCGCCAAGATATCCTCGACTACGCTGGCCAGTTCACTCTGCCTTATGCGGCAAGCAAGGCGATCGGAAACATCAAGCGAAGCGTCCAGAGTGGCATGGAGATCCCTCTCGAGTACCACCTAGCACTCGAAAGAGAGTTGCAATCTGACTTGTTCCAGAGCGATGATGCGAAGAAGGGTATTGCCGCATATGTGAACAGGGAAGTTCCAGAATTTGATGGGAATTGAGATTCGCACTCTTTAGAGTGCGGTTTCGGATACAGCGTTTGATATACCTGTTATATCTGCCCATGGATGATGGCAGACGCAGAGATAGTGGGAGACTACACACAGAACTTTGAGGCGTGGATTGACGAGTTCAACGACTGGCAAACGAGAATCGGTTTCGACCCCTCTTGGTTAGGTGACTACCGCTTCGATATCAAGTTCGACTGGGACACAGCTGGAGAAAGCATTGAGTTCGGTGATTTCGAAGGTAGACCAAAGTGGGAACGGAGGATGCAAATCCCACAGCAGACCATCAGGGATGCTATCATCAACATGATTAGCGTTCAGGGCGATACCGAGTTCGCTTCGGTTGAGCAGCAGAATCACCTTCTAGCATCTGCTCCAACAGAGTACGACAAGAAATCGGCTCTTAGGATAATGTGTGAGGAGCAGCGGCACGGCTGGCAGATGGCTTACCTCCTGTGTACTTTCTTTGGTGAGCAAGGGGTTCGTGAAGCAGCAAAACTACTCGAGAGGAATGCTCAGGATGGAACTCGAATCCTAGGCTCATTCAACGAACCGATAGACCATTGGTTAGACTTCTTCATGTTCACTCACTTCATCGACCGTGATGGCAAGTACCAGTTGAAGATGCTGAGCACATCGTCGTTCAAACCTCTGGCGGCTTCGATGGGTCCGATGCTCAAGGAGGAGTCTTTTCATCTCGGTACAGGTGCCAACGGGCTACGAAGGATTGTCAAGCAGGGAGTCGTTCCCTGCGCTTTGATTCAGAAGTACGTCAACAAGTGGGTGAGTACAGGACTCGATTTATTCGGGACTGATGATTCGTCCAGCGCTCAGTGGGCATATGTTTACGGCGTCAAGGGTAGATACGATGAGAGAGAAGCTGCTGAAGCCGCCGACAGAGAGCATCTAAACGAAGCCAGCAGAGAATTGTACTTCCAAGAACTCAGGGATGAGATGAGTAGGATCAGCAAGGCCCGAAAGGAGGGTGAGCCTGAGCTCTACATCCCGTCAGACAAGTTCAAGCGCGGAATTGGTAGATACGCCGGTAAGCGTTATTCTGTCCACGGAGAGGTGTTTGAGGGTGATGATAACGCTTGGGATGAGTATCTCTCAACGGTTCTGCCCACTGACGAGGACGAGGATAAGCTAGTCAACGAGTACTTGAAGGGAGAATGGATTCAGTACCGAGAGTGGAAGGGCAACTGAGTCTAGGAGGGGTTCTACATGCAGCATGTTGCTTTGATCTCATTCGACAAGGAGCGTTGCGCTCCATTTTTTGAGAAGCTACCCGAATACTTCCATGAGCATCATCACTCCGCTGAGCAAGATGCAGGGGGGTACGAGAAATTGCTATACCTCATCCGCCGACCATATACTCCTGAGATGCTGGATATGATTGACTCTTGGATGGGTCTGCCAGAGCGCGATTGGCGCGAAGAGACCCAAAGAGAAGTGATGCTGGCGCTATATGCCATCAGGTACCCGGACACATTGCTCATAGAGAGTTTTACTGAGAAAGCCAAATCGGACATGCGGCGGCTTTCCGCCTACCTCCACTTCACCGGCCACACCTACGCTATCTGGGACGAGGACACTCGCAGAGGATTGAGCAAGTTGGGAATCGAGATTCCCAGCACAGAATCTGCTGACCCGTTCGTATACGGGGCCTATGTCACTGCAATCGAGTTGCTCAAGGATGTCGCTCCATTCACCTGCTTCCTTGAGCATGATGTTCCACGGCAGCGGCTGTTCCAGGCTGCACTGGCGGCCTATGGTCGGGAGTGATTCAATGGATATCCGGGCCGTCGCCGTTGTCGGCGCCGGGACGATGGGTGCGGGAATCGCACAAGTCTGTGCTCAGGTCGGTTGGGATACTCGACTATACGATACCTTTCCTGATGGTTTACAGAAGGGAATGGATTCGATTCATACATTCTGGGACAAGGGCATTGCTCGTGAAAAAACCACCCAGAAGCAGAAGTCGGAATGGTCGGCAAACCTGAGTATGTTTGAAGACATGACCAAGGCTGTTGCTGATGTAGACCTAGTCATCGAGGCCGTGCCCGAGATTATGGAACTAAAGCAGGATATTTTCCGTCAACTCGAGGAGATAGCTCCAACTCATGCTGTACTGGCGACAAACACCTCGGGCTTGCAGATTGGAGAGATTGCTCGCGCGACGGGATGTCCAGAGCGAGTCATCGGGATGCACTTCTTCAATCCCGTTCCGCTGATGAGCCTGCTAGAGATAGTTCGCCATGATTCTTGCTCGGATGCTACTGTAGAAGCCGCTCAATCAATCGGTTCTACGATGGGTAAAGAGACTATCCTAGTTCGAGATGTACCTGGCTTTGCTACCAGTAGACTGGGAGTTGTTCTCGGAAATGAGGCGATACGGATGCTGGCTGATGGAGTAGCCTCGGCGAGTGATATAGACACAGCGATGCGCCTAGGCTATAGACACCCAATGGGGCCCCTAGAGCTTAGTGACCTTGTAGGTCTGGATGTGCGACATGACATCCTCAACAACCTAGCAGAGGCTTTCGACGACGATAGATACCTTCCTCACCCGATATTGGACCAGTTGGTGGAGGCTGGTGAGCTGGGAAAGAAAACCGGCAAAGGAATCTACGACTGGTCGGAAGATGGTAAATCTGACCGAGATGATCTTTGATGCCCTCCGTGGAATATATTCTGATTGAGTTAATTGGTATTCTTGCAGGAACCCTAGGAGTTTTGGCATGGATTCCCCAACTAAGGGATGTTTGGTTTAAGGGACTTCATGAGGGGATATCGTTGCCAACCTTTTGGCTGGTTTCTACAGCTCTTGTATTGTGGCTAATTTATGGGATAATGATTGAATCAATATCCATCATTATTGCTAATGTAGCTGCATTGGCCTGTATTCTCTCTCTAATTATAGGAGTGGTTAGGCTGAGAAGAAAAACTACTGAATGATTCTCTACATCATCTGTTCTAACTCTCTACCGAATAGTAGCAGAGTTGGTGCCCATAGGCCAACGAAGATTCCAAGCATCTGGTCCTCCATTCCAAAGTAGATGTACACCGAACCGAGTATCGATAGTGTACTTGCAGCCATTCCTAATTTCGCCATTGGTAATTTATCTGACATATCTTTAAGGTGGCTGGAGACGATATATTGTTTTTGTCAATGGTAGTTCTAGAATGAGTGGAGGATTGGTGCGAGCACCGGGAGTTGAACCCGGGTTAGCAGGTTGGGAACCTGCTGTCATAACCACTAGACCATGCCCGCTGGATTTCTCGGTCATGTAACTGATTGTAGTCTTATCCGGCCAGTATGTTCGGGCAGGAGTTTTCAAGTTGAGAGATGGTACGAGTGCCGGGATTTGAACCCGGGTTCAGGCGTTGGCAACGCCCGGTGATAACCACTACACTACACTCGTGCAGAATCAGGGAAACAAGAATCACTTTTCTAAGCGTCGGTTTCCTCTTCCAACGAGTCAATGCGTCCCATGATGTCTCTCAGAGTCTCGCGGTAGATTTCCTCCCCTCTGCCTACTGGGTCATCTAATCCCCAATCCTCGTCTATGGGGAGCGCGGGACATTCTACGCCGCAACCCATACTGATGATTCGATCGAATCCGGTAGCATCTATGTCATCGACCGATTTGGGAGACTGTCCGTCCATCTCAATTCCAATATCGGATGTGACCTTGATTGCATTCGCTGCGATGAATTCTCCTGGGTGAGTTCCAGCCGATTCTGCTTGATGCCCCAGATGTCTAGCTACTGCCTGCGCCATCTGACTGCGGCATGTATTGCCTACGCATACGAACAGCACTCGCATAGTAGTATCATGACTTCGGTGACTAATGAACCAATCCACAATATTCGACATATGTGTAGTAAAGGCTCTCTGAACAGAATTGAAGTAGCCCTCGCATGCCGTAGCATCATGGCGGATTCTCCGATTAGCCACCATCCCGGCGGACAGGCGGGTACGCCAACTGAGCCAGATGCTTCTCCTGAGGAGCGGGCCCAGATGGAGCAAGCGTATCAGCAAATGCAGCGAAAACTGCGGATGACCAAGATGGATGAAGATATCAAGCACAAGATAATGGTACTCTCGGGCAAAGGCGGTGTGGGCAAGTCCACAGTGGCTACAGGGCTAGCACTATCGCTCGCTCAGAAGGGTATGAGTGTCGGCATAATGGACATAGATATTACCGGCCCAAACATTCCGAAGATGCTCGGAATCGAGGCTTCCGATCTCAATGTCGAAGAAGGGCAGATTTTTCCTGCAATCGGTCCAAACGGACTCAAGGTAATCTCGATGGCTTTCCTCCTAGAGGACCCTGACAAGCCAGTAATCTGGCGCGGACCAATCAAGCTCGGTGCGATTCAACAATTCATCGGTGATGTCGCTTGGGGAGAGTTGGATGCGTTGATTATTGACTTCCCTCCAGGAACCAGTGACGAGCCCTTGACAGTCAGTCAGAACCTGCCGGGAATAGACGGTGTCGTAATCGTGACAACGCCTCAAGAGGTCGCTCTCCTCGATAGTCGCAAATCTATCAACTTCGCCAAGACTCTCTCGGTACCGGTTCTGGGAGTCATCGAAAACATGAGAGGCTATACAATCAGAGGCACATCGAGTCCGGGAGATGAAGTCACTGTGATGGGGCCCGGGGGAACTCCTATCTCAGCCACAGCGAATGATGAGGGGAGATGGTCTATGACTCTGGATGTATTCAAGTCCGGAGGTGGAGCTGATGCAGCAGATGATCTAGGAGTTCCTTTCCTTGGCTCTTTACCGTTTGACCCGGGTATTGTTCGAGGTGGTGATGACGGAGTTCACAGAATCGTTGCTGAGCCGGAAGGGGAAACTGCGGCAGCGTTCGATAGTATCGTTGAGAATGTCTTGGAAACCCTGCGAGAGGGCTCCGGACCATCGGTGAGGATTACTTGACTTTCGATCTCCGAAGAAGGGTCGATTTGATGGCACATCCGCCGCCCGAGAGGTATTAGAATGGCAGCGGGAACTGGCATCTACATCACCTGGGTCACCGGGGCAATCATGCTTAGCATAGCCATGATGCCATTGTTCAAGCCTAACTACGCTAAGCTAAGTGCTGATGGATTCATCGATATGTTCAGACGTTACTGGGCCCACATGGTTGTGGTATTCTCAGTATATGTTTGGAAGGATATCCTAGACGGAATGGACCGTGCCCTAATGGCAAACACCCAACTGGACATGACTCCGTATGTATACGCCATCGAAGGCGACATCGTTCTATGGGTCCAGCAAGCTATGAGGAATGCGCTTCTGGATGAGGCCTTTACTCACTTCTATGTGATGGGATTCATGACCGCCACCTTCGCATCCTTCCTCTATCCAATTTACTTCGATGACAGGCATATGGCAGACAGGGTATCGCTGTCGATGTTCTGGACATATGTGATTGCGATTCCTTTCTATCTATTCTTCAATGTCGGAGTAACGGGTAATCACATCCCTGAGATGCAGACCATAGCCTACGATTTGACGCCTGAAATCAACAATTGGTTCACCAGAATAGATCCGTTCACCAATGGTATGCCTAGTCTGCATATTGGTCTACCTTTCGCTATCTGGCTTACTATGCAACGCTGGGATGACGACGGGAGGTGGTACAGGTATCGCAACTTCCTGATGGGATTCATATTGCTGACAGCACTCAGTATAGTGTATTTGGGAATACACTGGGTAGTAGATATAATCGGAGGCATGGTGGTAGCGATACTCGCAGTACAAATCACCTCTAGAACTAGTGAGCCGATCTGGAAGATAGCGGACGAACGGCTGTTTGGCCGTAGACTGGCTAGGGCAATATCCAATCCAGGAAAGTGGGCAAAGCAGGTCTATGGTGGTTTGAAGGAATACCTCAGACCCCTAAAAGAGCCGAGTCGTCGGCAAACCAGTATCATGATTGCAGCGGTTGTAATGTCCACTGGTGGTGTGCTACTGTGGGATGCCACTCACCAAGACTTTCCACTTGAAGGAGTAGAGTGGCCCACAGCTGCTGTCGGATCGGAGGGGTGGTTAGTTTCAGTAGAAGAAGATCCGATGAGCTCGGAAGTAATAATCACTCAGTGGAATGTCACTTCACAGGAAGGGACAGAGATAGTTAGTGGCGGATGGGAAGTAGCTCCATCTGTGGTGGTTTCAGGCCAATATATGGTACTGCATGATTTGGAAAATCTAGAGTTCTACGACCTAGGAAATCAGGGCGAGGTTCGTACTCCTTCTTTGTCACTGAATGATGTTGGCCCAATAATCGATTTGGCGATAGCTGAAGACTCAGGAACGGCTGTTCTGGTAATCATGGGTGAGTCGTCTCTTCGGTTCCTCGAAGTTAGTATCAGTGATTCGATTGTAGGCCAGCAAAATGGATCTTTCTCTATTGTGGCTGCCTCGGACTCACTAATAGCTTGGGTCGATTCGTCCTCTTTATCTCCAACAGTCAACCTCACCTCGGTTACCGGAGGAATCGAAATTGAAGTTGAGTTGGATGTCACTGCGACCGAGGCTGAGGACGAGTATCTTGAGCAATTATCTGGGATTCCAGTAAGTTACTCTAATGCCACAGTAATTGACATCGACATGTCATCCTCTTGGCTGGTTGCTGTGGTTGATGTAGGGCCTGTAAACCGAACCATCCTAGTTGACATTCTAAGCGGGGACCAGAGGATTCTGTCCGACCCTCTGTGGGATTCCTCATCGCCAAGTGTTGGAGATGACAGAGTGGCATTCCTACAGATACCATTCTGGGATCCGACCAATCCTGTTGGGAATGGTAATCATGATGTTTATCTGCACGAGATAGATAGTAACTCCACACTTGCGATTACACGCGATGACGATGTCAACCAAATGGATCCTCAGGTACTGCTTGAGGAAGTGGCATGGATAGAGGTCGATACTGAAGGAGATTCGGTCCTGAAAGTGTACTCTGGGGAGACTTTTCAACCATATTCCTCAGTAATCCTTCAGTCGGCCATAGTCATGCTCATGCCGCTGCTTTTCCTATGGGCCTACCAAGCCGCATCGGAGCGATGATTCATTCAGCTAGGCTGAACATCTGATCTAGGCAATGGCCAGCCCTCTCTATCACTGACGGTTCCAAATTGATGATTTGGTCTGGCCTTGGGTCACGCAGTGACTGTAGGATATCTTCCAATTGCGTCGTCTTCATGTGTCGGCACATTACACACGCTCCGACCAGATTGAGATCCACCTCTGACTCAGCCAGAACTCTGTCCGTAGTTCCACACTCGGTGATTAGCATCAAATCCTTCTTTCCTATCGAAGCTAGTCTGAGTGCCTCTTCCATCAGAATCTCACTACTTCCTACGAAATCGCTCTCCTCCAATACATCCGTATCACACTCGGGATGGCTGAGGACCTGCAGATTCATGCCTGCTTCGCTCGCGCGCTTTCTCCAAGTCCGAATCTTTTCTCCAGTGAAGGCAGCGTGAACTTCGCACTCACCGTCGAATATGATTACATCCTTCTTACCTGCTAGATGGTTCTGCAGGTGCTTGCCCATGAATTTGTCAGGAACGAAGATGATTCCATTCCCGGGTAATCTCTCACAGATTCTCAGGTAGTTACTGCTGGTGACACAGACATCGCACTCAGCCTTGACCTCTGCGCTGGTATTGATGTAACAAACTACGGGTAGCCCTGGATACTTCGTTCTGATATCTCTGACATCCTGAGCAGTGATTGCATCACTCAATGAGCATCCGGCATCTGGGGAGGGGTGGAGTACGGTCTTGTGAGGACTCACGATCTTGGCTGTCTCGGCCATGAATCTGACACTCGAGAACAGTATGGTCCGCTGTGGAGCGTCCCTAGCCTCCTTCGACAGTGCGTAACTATCGGCCACTGAGTCGGCAACTCCGTAAGTGATGTCTGGAGTCTGATAAGAGTGAGCGATTAGGAACACATCCTTCTCCTGTTTCAATTGGTTAATCTCAAGGGTCAGAGGTGCAATCGACCTGCAGGTCTCCAGACTCCACCTGAATGGTTGCTTAATGGCGTCTCTGAGTCTCTTTGCCTCTCTTTCAACCTCGGAATCGGTGTATGCCGCATGACTCAATCTGCCACGCTGGAGAGGAGGCGGAGGTAGCTCTATCGCCATACAGTATCCTCGTTGTGTGCAACCGCTTTGAAGTCATCTAATGTCGCGGATGTATGGCGGGGGCGGGCATACCCATGTGGAACCCGATTGAACTGTTGCATGAGGGTGCAGAGGCTACAGTGACTGCAGGGAGATGGATGGGTAAGCCAGCGGTCCTGAAGATGAGGAGGGCAAGAGGATATAGACACCCTGACTTGGACCGTAAACTGACGCGTAGTAGGCTCTCTGTTGAGGTCAGAGTGCTTGGCAGGTTGCAGCGGTCTTCTTTCCCCTCTCCGGCCCTATTCGACTGTGATGTAGAAGAGTCGTGGATACTAATCTCTAGGATTGACAGTAGGCCGTTGTATGAGGCCATATCTGACGGTTCTGTCGGAAGTGAGACTATGGAGGATGTCGGGGCCTTGATTCGCAGACTGCACGAGGAGGAGATTTCTCACGGAGATATGACCACTCACAACATTCTCATCGACAGTTCGGGAAACCTTTCGATGATTGACTTTGGTTTGGCACGAGTCTCGCCAGAGTTAGAGCATATGGGGCTCGACCTGCAAGTTCTCAATGAATGTCTTACTGCCAGTCATTCCGAGCTCGAGGGGGCAGTAGATTCTGTGGTTCGAGGGTACTTAGATTCCGGTAATGACGAGGCTGGAAATGTAGTATCCAGATTCGAGTCAATCAGAGGAAGAGTGAGATATCACGGATAGGGAATACAATGAAAATCCTATTCGCAACGAGTAACGAGAACAAGGTCGCAGAGGCGAGTATGTTACTTGTAGAATCTGGACATGTCGTGGAGCAGTTGCTAGTAGGGGGCGTCCCTCTGAAGTTCGACGAGCCTAAGGAATTGGGGATTAAAGCAGTAGCGAGATCCAAGATGTCTCAAGCCCTCTTTCTACTCGCTCAGGAGGGTATCAAGGAAGTCGCAGTCATGGTGGAGGACTCAGGGGTCTTTCTCGATGCCTTTGATGAGTGGCCGGGATCCGAGTCCGCGGATGTCGAGGCTGAGATTGGGCTTGAAGGGGTACTATCACTACTTGAAGGCGAGATGTCCAGAGGGGCAGAATACAGAGCGGTAGCTTTGGTTTCAGACGGTAATTCGACATGGAGTGCAGAGGGAATTTGTAGAGGAATAATTGCAGAATCGGCGAAAGGAGAAGGGGGTTTCGGATATGACCCAATTTTCATCCCTGACGAAGGAGATGGGCGTACCTTCGGAGAGTGGGAAGAGGGGAAATATACCGGAATCACGCACAGGGCAAAGGCCATGAACAGTCTAGTAGAACTTCTCAAGGCCCCGTCAAGGTGAAGGCAGAGGACTCTTCGTACGGGTCAGGAACATGGTTTCGCTCACACGGTTGACCCTTTGGTTAGCAGTACTTCTGGGAAGTGTCTTATTCGTAATTCTACAAGGTGATGCGGACCTTATGACTAGGATGGCCGGGGGAATTGTCCTGCTTGCCTTGTTTTCGATTCTGATGTTCTCCGGCCGCTCTCCTGTTCCCAGGCCTCCTAAGATAACTGTAGAGCCTGAGATAAAAAAGGAGCCTAAGGTCGAAATTGACCTTCCGGAGCCTGTTCTAGATGTGGAAAGTGCCAGCGAGAGGAAAGGGCGCAAAATCAAGCGCAGCCGTGGCAAGGCACCACAACCTGAGTTGCCTCTTCCGAACCCTCCCCCTATGCCTGTGGCTCCGCCTGTAGCTACCGAGGGTGAGATGCTTCCTCCGGCTCCTCTGCCGGTAATGCCTGATGATGGTAGTAGCGTAGCAGCGAGGTATGTGGCCGAATCAAACCCTCAAGGAGACTTTGAGGCCGAGGTCGAGGAGTTCGTAGGGCAGAGGAGAGCCAAGAGGGCTGAGATTAGATCCCGCATAGATAGAAAGCGTAGGATGAAGATGGCTGAGAGGAGGGCTGCGAAGGCGAAGATGTGGTCTGCTGTCGAAGATGGGGAGGACTTAGCAGAGTTGCTCAAGCAGCCCGAACACGGGATGGCAGTCCTTGATGAGCCAGAGTCTCCAGACCCCACAAGACCTCAGGGGGTATCCTATGTGAGAATAGACGAAGAGCGGATTTTACGACTCAGAATACCTCTAGAAGTCACTCCCAAAGAGTCTTCTCAGAGCACTAAGGAGGAAGTAGTACCCGTTTCTACTGATGGCATGCCGCCGTTGCCGCCTCCTCCAGGTATGCCTCCTATGTCTCCTCCTCCGGGCATGCCTCCAATCCCGCCTCCAGTGAATCCTGATGAAGTTTAATCAGACTGAATGTTCAAGCCAAAAGGCTCGGTGCGAGTAGCATGTCACAGGGAGCCCTACTGGTAGAAGACATGCCTGTTGAGGGTTGCAGTCCAATGGGCGGAGTAATCAGCGTCTGGACTCTGAATCGTCCAAGCAAGCTCAACGCTCTGAACCGGGACTCTCATACCGCAATCAAAGAGCAGTGTGCGCGAGTAGAGGCTGAGGATTCCATTCGGGCCGTGGTCATCAAAGGTGCCCCTCCACCACCGGTAGAAGACGGTGGGAGATCTAAACCAACCGCCTTCGCTGCAGGCGCGGACATCTCCGAGTTCGTAGGGAAGTCTTCCGATGATGTTCGCAGTTTCTTTGGGAACAACGCGTGGGAAGCCGTCTGGGCCCTGTCGAAACCGACGATTGCTATGGTAGACGGGTTTGCCCTAGGAGGCGGAACTGAACTGGCACTTGCATGCGATATCAGAGTGGCGTCCAGTCGTGCAAAATTCGGCCAACCCGAGATTAATCTTGGATTGATTCCCGGAGGTGGGGGAACTCAAAGGCTGTGCAGACTACTCGGTTATGGGAAGGCTATGGAGATGACCCTGACTGGTGAGATGGTCGGAGCAGAAGATGCTCTACGATTGGGGCTGGTGAACAAAGTTGTCGAGCCGGATAAATTGGAAGTTGAAGCGATGCAAATGGCCGAAGTCATTGCTAGGAAGTCCCCGCATACAGTAAGAGTTGCCAAGCGGGCCGTCCGAGCAGCCCTTGATCTACCATTCAGCGAGGGAATATTGGCCGAGCGTTCTGAGTTCATTGCACTATTCGACACCGAAGACAAGGAGATTGGAGTCAAGGCCTTCCTTGAGCGTAACGATGCTGAATGGGTAGGACGATAGTCACCCTCCAGCAATCGTCTTGTCCTGCACCTACATCGAAGCAATGTGGTAAGACGAGTATTGGTGCTGTGCGGCCCCCCTGGCTCGGGGAAGGGTGTGGTATCTCGCAGCGCAGCCGCTAGGGGGATGGTGGTTCTCTCTCTTGGTGATGTGGTCCGTGCAGAAGTTGCGGCTAGAGGACTTGATGAATCGCCTGAAAATGTAGGCAGTACAGCTCTCTCTATGCGTGAGGAGTACGGCGAAGATATTGTCGTCGTGAGGCTTCTTGACAAAATCCATGAGACACTTGCTGATGCAGATATCCTGATTGACGGGATGAGGCAGCCGGAAGAGATGGAGAGTCTCAAGCAGCACATTCCCAATGTCACTGTTTTGGCAGTCTCTGCGACGGAGGACTCACGCTCAGGCTGGCTTTCATCGAGAGGTCGAGGTGAGGATGGGGATAACAGTGATTTCTCCCAGAGGGAGGACAGAGAGTGGAGATGGGGGTTGGATGTTCTGATGGCTCAGGCTGACGCTATGATAGTCAATGACGGTTCTCTGGAACGGCTCTCGACTCACAGCGACGAGATTCTCAAAAATCTAGGCTTCTGACTACTCGAAGGAGTTCTCAATCAAACTGATCGGGTTCTCATCGATACTGGCATCTATGCTCAGCCAGTCAGACTGCTCGGCAATAATGACCATGTGGTCCTGAATCTTCCTGATTCGATCGAGGTTTTTCAGATAATGTGCCACGCCCTTCCTATTGTGTTTCTCTCTAGATCTGATGAAGTCTTGGTGGGTTTTTTTATCATCTACTCGTAAGACGATTCCGCACGCCTCTCCGCCCGATCTCCTCCATGCATCTAGCAACCCATTCGCGGGAATAATGTGAACTCCTTCTAGCACGAGGTCGGATGACTTGGTTTGAGCACGGGCGACCACCGCAGCCACGGCTTCAGTCAGTACTGCTACCGTTTGGTGCCAATCCTCTATCGCATCAGACCCCGCAGGCTCAAATGATGACCTATGAAGGGCTGGACTTTGGTCTCGATCGTGCTGTGTCCTGAGTGTCTCCCTGATGGTGTCTGTTGATACAATCTTGGAGAACCCAAGAGAAGATGCGACTCTAGCAGAAAGGGTAGACTTGCCAACCCCGCTGGTACCTGCGATGATTAACAGTCTGTGGGCACTCATGTACTCCCTCAGCGCTGAATTGCCTTAATCTCAAGGAACTCCTCTAAACCGTGCACACCCAACTCTCTTCCATTCCCAGAGAGCTTGTATCCTCCGAATGGGGCTGAAATGTTGAATGGCCCGCCATTGATGCTGACTTGTCCGGTGCGCATCTCCCTAGCCACTCGCATGGCCCTATCCTCATCACCCGACCAGACTCCTCCAGACAATCCGTACTCCGAGTCATTGGCCAGTTCAATGGCCTCCTCCTCAGTGGAATATGATGTTATTGAGAGAACGGGTCCGAAGATCTCCTCACGGAATATAGTCATCTCCGGAGTAACATCAGAGAACACGGTAGGCCGGACGAAGAAACCCTTGTCCAAACCGTCCGGCATCCCCAAACCTCCAGCGACTAAGTTTGCCCCCTCTTCGATTCCAGCGGCGATATACGAGGTGACGCTTTTCTGCTGTCCGCTCGAGACCATTGGTCCGCAGCGCTTCGATTCGTCCATCGGATCTCCAACCGTATACTTGGTCATCTTCGCAGAAATTACATCGATTACCTCCTGTTTCTTCGAATCGGGCACTAGTAATCTGGTAAGTGCGGAACACTCTTGGCCAGAGTTTCCGAAGCATGCGTGAATCGATGATGATGCAGCTCTCGCAATGTCAGCATCATCGAGGATGATATTGGCACTCTTGCCTCCGAGTTCCAGAGTCACCCTCTTGATACTGGGGGCGGCCAACTCGCTGACTCTGACTCCCGCACCAGTAGAGCCTGTGAAACTGAGCATGTCGACATCTGGGTGACTGCTCAAAACCTCTCCAATCTCCCTACCGTGTCCTGAAACCAGATTGAAGACTCCTGGAGGTAGACCAATCTCGTGGATGATGTCAGCTAGTACGAAGGAGTTCAGTGGGGCTTCCTTGGATGGTTTGACGACCATTGTGCATCCGGCAGCTATGGCTGGAGCGACCTTTCCAATAATCTGATGCAGAGGGTAGTTCCAAGGGGTAATCATCCCTACTACGCCGATTGGCTCCTTGACAATAAGCGAGTTGCGGACATCCTCCTCCCAAACATAGTCCTCGAGAATCTTGGCGTACGATCGAGATACTACTCTAGGGGTGCCAACCATAGCTCCTCTACAGTAATTGATTGGAGTCCCTACCTCGGAGGTAATCAGTTCAGTTAGCTCCTCGGTGCGGTCCTTGATGGCCTGTGAGAGCATGTTCAGATAACCGACTCTGTCTTCGACTGAAGTCTTGGACCACTCGGGGAAGGTAGTTTTGGCTGCTGCCACTGCGGCTTCGACATCTGCGGCTGAACCGACTGGAACTGAACCGATTGTTTCCTCATTAGTTGGATTGATGACTTCGATTGTCCCCTCGCCTGTCGGTTCCACCCAATTGCCACCGATGTACAGGTGCTCGCGCGTGTGCATGTAACAGCCCACCACGCGCCGTCTTATGAGATTCATGTAATTCAAGAACCGGTGTGGCATCTGCGAATCATGGCGACTAGGCTGATAGTGATGCGTCATGCCGAGAGTAGTTTGGAATACTCCGGGGTGGCCGATCACGACAGGCCACTAAATGCTAGAGGTCAGCATGATGCCCCCTGTATAGCGCAGGCTCTATCTAATCGCGGATGGTTACCTCAACTAATCCTCGTCAGCAGTTCTAGGAGGACGATGGAGACCTTGGAGGGGATGTCTTTGCTTGACGAAGCGAGAATTGAGATACGCCCTGAAATCTACCACGCCGGATTGAGCAATATGTCTGATCAGTTGGATGACTTGTTGGAAGGTGGCACTACGATGATTCTCGGCCACAACCCAGGCTCAGAAGTGCTGGTCAACCACCTGACTGGAGAGTGGGAGGTGATGCCAACGGCAGCAGCAGCTCTTATTGAGAAGAGTGGTGAGAAGTGGAATCTCATTGAGATGCTGAGGCCGAAGGAACTGAGTTAGTCACCATTCGGATTCCGAGTTTCGCATCGAGATTGCAACAGCGATGACTCCGATTAGCAGCAATAGCGCCAAACCAACTGCAATCAGCATCATCGAGTTATCACTAATCCAACTTCCTCCATTCCCTCCAGAATTCAACTTCTCCAGTTCAAGTGTCTGCTGCTGATCGTTGAACGGAGTAGTGGATAGGTAGGTGTCTGTGGCTCTGACTTCTATGGTCATATTTCCTTCGGGTAGAGTCGAACGGACATCGAACAGCAGAGAATACACACCGTCCTCCGCTACCCTATCTCCTCCGGTCCCATCATCGACCATCAGAAGCCAAGCCTCGGAGTTGCCAATGGGTGCCAATCTGCCGATTTTGGCTTGTGCCGAGGAGACTCCGTCCGGGTCATGGATAGTTACCTCAAGCAGATGCGTAATCGGGTCGCCACTAGAAGGTACATGGACTGTATCAACGATTTCTCCATTCCTGAGAATCGTCAGAGATTCAATGGTAGGAGCTTCGTTCTCTATCGTCAGCCGGGGCGCGTCCACTGGGAATCCTGCTGAGTGAGTGTGGACCGCAATCACTGTCTCACCATCGCCATCAGTGATTCTAATCGGAATTGCCCGTTCGCCGGGGGAGATTCCTGAAGGCACCATGAACTGACCAATCCATGCGCCATCCATCTCGACTAGTTGGCTGAGATCTCCTCCGACTCCTAGCAAATCCACTGATACAGATTCGACTCCATGGCCATCGACTGCTGTGACGCTGACATCAACAGTATCGCCACGGATGACGGAGTCAGGAGAAAATTGTAGTGACATCATCCTAGGTGCGGCGTTTGTTATCTCAATGCTGGCATCCTCAGACACAGATACCCAGAAATCGTCCATGGTCACCGTTGGCTCGATAATCCCGTGCTGCAATCCTTCGTAGGTCACTAATGCTGTCCAGATATCATCGTGTATGGTGTGGTCGCCCTGAAGGCCTGAATCCGATAGTTCGACTATCCCGAGGCCTATTTCTGAGAGATCTACAGACACCGCTGTTACATCCGTATCAAAGTCATACACTAGGACCTCAAGATGTGCAGAGTCGCCCTCGGTTAGGATTCTGCCTTCGCGGAAGCCCACTGAGATTAGGTTCGGAGCGGTGTTCTCTTCCTCAGAAATTACCGAAGGAGAGAGTACTCTGTCCACCGACTGATACTCTACAAATGCTAGGTCCTCAGTAGTCCCGTTCTCGTTGAATGAAATCTGAATCCATCGGTAAACCTCGTTGAGCAGTCCGGCTAGAGGTCCTTCGTTGACCACACTACCCGAAGCATAGGCTTCGCCACCATAGTCTCCAATCCACTCAGCGAGTGTGACATTGTGTCCATCCATCACACCATCGACCACTGACATCACTTCGACGGACAGTATGAGTGCATCGTTACCGACCAATGCGAAACTGTCGCCAGGGACAAGAATTTCAGGAGCTGCACCGGTTTCTCTTGAAATGTGATTCTCAAAGATGCGATTTGCATCCGGCGACTGTGGTTGCACTATGATGGGAGAGTACTCGGGGTACTCGTTGTTCGTAGTTCCGTTGTCCTCTATGTACTGATACCTGATAGTTCGATTCCACCAATCTGTTTGGGGTACTGTGTACTCGTAGGTTAGGTTGTGCTCGGCCTCCCACTCTTCGGTTATTGGACCTATAGGGGTCGCTGAGACATTGAACCAGAACTCATTCTCAATCTTGTCCACCTCAAACATTTGCCCGGTAGCGTTCTCTTGAGTCCCAGAGTCAACTATTCTCCTGATTAGTCCGAAACTTCCCTCTGCATCACCATCATAGGTCCCATCGACCCTGATTGTTTCTGCGATTGTCTCGCCGCCTTGGCTCTCGAAGTGAATCACTGGGATAGTACCGTTGACCTCGACCTCGAAGAATTCGTCATCGATTAGGAAACCAAAGTCACCCCCGCCCAGAATGAGTGAATGCTGCTGCTCCCTGATTCCATCCTCCCAGCGCTCCAATATCCTGAATTCATCCAAGTCGAATGAGAAGTATTCGCCGCTTCCCCCGTCAAGTCGCAATGATGCGTTTGCCTCAAGTTGTAGGTGTTGTAGGCGTCTGCGGTCATCCTCGTCCCAAGTCTCCCAATAGAATGAGGACAATTGACCATACCCTCCTCCGCTGCTGTTATTGTCGCCTCCGTTGAATGAAAGCCAGCCGGTACCATCGATGAGGAAGCGTTCGGTGGAGCTGCCCTGCTGCCAAGAACGGAGCACCCACACCTCATGCACATCTACATCAACGGAGAATCCACTACTGCCGTCTGTGCCTTCCTCATTGGTGTTCAGGAAGAGAGAGCCATTTCCGCGCATTTCGAAGTCCTGCTGAAGCAGTTCGACTCCATCGTATGTCTCATTGAGCCAGATTGTCTCCAGATTGAGAGCCAGTATCAGTCCTTGAGTCCCATTCATTGAGTCAAGCATTAGAGTGCCGTTGCCAAGTTCGTTGGACTCGAGGATGTCTCCCGTCCTCTTCTGCCAGCCCCTGCCTTCGAAGTCTATGCTGTCTCCTAGTTCGTCCCCTTCCATGCCCCAAGTGGTCTCTCTGGTGATTTCATGGTCCGCCATAGGCTGGTTCCAATTTGTAATTGAGAGGTCCCGAGAACAAAACGCCTGATCTGTCGATACAGAAATGTACACAGAATCTCCAAACTGCGGTTCGGTGTCGAGTACAATGTCAATCTCACCACCAGCATTGATGAAAGTGGCATTAGAATCGTCAGCGATCTGGACTTCGTCTCTGTGCTGCTCCACTCCGATAGTGACAGAAGTGGGAGTATCTCCTCCAGTAAATGGGGGATCGAAGACGACTAGATAGCGATGCAGGATGTCATAGGATAGGTTCCATCCTCCGTCCCAGTGTTCCTCGGCATCCCAATCAACTAGCACCGTGCAAGTGGTCTGGCCTTCTTCTTCCGCCAGTACCATTGAGGCCTGAGTGGAGATTAGTAGGGTGGCGAGGATTACGAGGGCTTGTCTCGCGCGAGGCACGGTACGTGCCTCGGACTTCAGGATATGAACCGATTCCCGTCGCGCTTCTCAGAACAGCGGCTCTTCGTAATCGTCGTCCTCGCCGGAGCGTTCCTTCCATAGCGAGGCGGGGACATCGTCGTAGACTCCGGCATAGGGATCCTCGTCATCTTTGTTGGCGTGGCCCTCTGCAGCGAGTCTGGCAAGCTCTTCTGCATTAGACTTGAATTTCCAGTAGTGAATCCTCCATTCACGCCCGTCCCACAGTGTGGTCTCCTCTGATTCCGTGGTCAGTAAATCGTAGTCCTGCAACTGGTAGAACAGGTTGCGGTCGGTCGGCTCTAGAGCGTTGTCGATTATACGATTAGAGAAGCCAAAGAATCCGAGTGCATGCTCGGCAATCGTCTCGGCAACTGAGGTCTCCATATCGACATCGACCTTGTGTCGGATGGCGTCGGTCAACTGTGCTAGTGTCAAGCCCATCTAATCTCTCCGCGGTGAGTATAGATGAGAGGCCGCGCTATTTCAACAGTCCTTCCCTGTGCCCCGAAATCAGTGATTTTTGCTCCGAAGCGGTTAATCTATCTGCTACTTTCGCGACCTCGTGGGAGAGCGCCAGAAAGTAACATTCCTCGGCCTTGATGAGTCCGAAGAAGGACCATGGGACCTAGTGGTACTGCCCATACCTTACGAGATGACGACTAGTTGGGGAGAGGGTACGGAAAACGGACCTGATTCATGTATCGTTGCTAGCTCACAGGTCGAGTTGTACGACCCGCTTCTCCCGGAGGAGTTACCTTGCGGGCTTAGAATACATACGGCTAATCCATGGTCGTCCGAGGCTGGGACCCTGATGGAGCAGTTGGATTCAATCAAGGACTACGCTGTTGAGTGGCTCGACGGTGAGCAATTTCCCCTGTTTCTAGGGGGTGAACATGGGATTCTTCCTCCATTGATGCAGGCTGCGACGGGGCATCCATCCTTAGATGGCGATTTGAGTCTCATGACGCTGATTCAGGTCGATGCTCACGCGGATTTGAGAGATCAACTCGGAGGAGAGAGATTCTCTCATGGAACCGCAGTGAGAAGGTCGCTCGATGCAGGGGTCGGCAAGGTGGTCCAAATCGGGACGCGTGCGCTCTCCAGAGAAGAGGCTGAGTTCTCCCAGACTGACGAGCGGGTCGAGACATGGTATGCTCGAGAATTCATGGGTGTATGTGATGGGCAAGCAGGATGGGCTGCTCTCATGGATAGGATTGCCCAAATCGAGGGTCCCGTCTGGTTGACCTTTGATGTCGATGGGCTAGACGGCTCGCTTGTCCCGGATACTGGTACTCCGGTCCCCGGTGGATTGAGTCATTGGGCAGCTGTTGAGATTATTGAGGGATTATTCGCAAGCGGTGCGGAGGTTATTGGAGCCGATGTTAACGAAATCGTCCCCGGAGAGGATCGTCTGACTCAGTTCAACGCAGCACTCATCGCCACCAAGATAGTGGCCGCTCACATAGCAAGTCGCGGCTAGTGGACAATAGATTCACAGCGAGTGCCAATGATTGTAGATGAAGACCCCCTCAGCGGCGTATGCGCCGCTGGGCAGCAATCGTCCTCGCATCCCTGATGCTCACTGTGCCAGTTGCGCCTGCTGCATCAGCACAGATTGGTCAGCCGGACATTATTCAGGAGCACTGGTATCATTCCTATGCAACACTGACCTTGGATGTCAACGCATGGGCCGATGACTATCCAGAAATCGTCAATTTGTCCGTTGTGGGACAAACGGAAATGGGCAGAAACCTCTGGATGCTGCAGATCACTGATGAATCTTGTACTCTAAGCCAGCCCATTCCCGTAGCCGTAGTCTCGTCTGGGTGTGAACACTACAAGCCAGATGGATGGCGCAAAGAAGTGGTGTACATAGATGGCGGTCATCATGGCAATGAGCACTTGGGAACGGAGCTCGCCTTCCTAGTTGCAGAGTACTACATAGAGGGCTGGGCTAATGGGGATCAAGAGGTACTCGATGTATTGGCGACCACTGAACTGCATATTCTCATCATGCTGAATGCGGACGGCAATGACTTCGACACAAGATGGAATGTCAACCAAGTGGACCTGAATAGAAACTACGACCACTACTGGAACACATGCCCTACGACCCAACCGGGGAGTTCTGCATTCAGTGAATCGGAGACTCATGCAAATTCGATTTACATGAATGAAGTCGTTCCTCATGCTGACCTGTATATCACCATGCACACGGGAGTTTGGATCATGCTCTACCCTTGGGGCAAGTGGCCCGAGCAGCCTTCAGACTGGGAATTATTCCATTTCATCAGAGATGATGTGCATGCCAACATATCCGACATCCCGATTCAGAATGCAAACCAAGGCCTCTACCCCAATTGTGGAACCAGCCGAGACTACGGCTACGGGGTAATGGGGTATCCTACATTCACCTTCGAGACCGATGATGAGCAATTTCTACTGGGGACAGTTGAGGCCCTCTCTGACAGATTGGAAGAAGAACTCGATGTGATGCGCTACCTGATCCAAAATATCTGGTATTGGAGGGCTCGTTTAGTTGTCGATTCTCTGGAGATAGAAGATGGAAAGGTGCATCTGAGTGTTTCGAACCTAGGACATGCGAGCACATCTAATGCCACACTGCTATACTTAGAGAATGAAGATTCATTGGAGTTTTGGACCCCTGGGTCAAATGAACCAACCGAAGTTACTGGGGAACAAAAGGGAGGAGTTACACAGGTTCAGTTGGATTCAGACTTCAACTTCTCCACCCCGGGGTACGGCTTCGCAGTCAATGCCACCAATAGCACCGTCACAACTCTCGATTTTTCAGGCGCCCCGATTTCCAGCGAAGGGATTTGGATGCTGTACTACCAGAAGAGAGTGATAGATTCCTCGATGTGGGTCTTCGACTTTGTCAATGAGAGTGTCGTGAAAAGTAAGGAAGGTGCACTACAGGGACTTCTTCCGGCCCCGTCGATACTGCTTGTTTTCGT